>SKSE01000089.1 GCA_007118135.1 Bacteroidales bacterium
CTGCGGGCATAATGGGTTTCATCGAACATGGGTTCATCTTTGAAACCAATGGAAAAGGTTTTAAGATGGTCAACATGTTTTGCAGCAAGTGCAACAATGATACTGCTGTCGATACCCCCGCTGAGAAATGCTCCCAAAGGAACATCTGAAACAAGCCTTTTTACAACCGCTGCTTCCAGTTTATCATGAAGCAATTTTCGGGCAGTTTCCCAGGATATTCCTTGGTGTTCCGGTAGTATTGCTGTTGGAACAGAATAGTAACTTTTTGTCTGAACTTGTCCGTCTTCAATTTTCATATAATGCCCCGGCATCAGTTTCAGAACATTTTCATAGATACTCCAGGGTGCAGGAATATAATTTATCTGGAAATAGATTTGAAGAGTTGTATAGTCGATAACTTTAGGAATACCCAACTGCATGAGAGCCTTCATCTCAGATGCAAATAGCAACTTTTGTCCGTCGAAATGATATAGTAAGGGCTTGATTCCAAACCGATCCCTTGCAATCAACAATGACCCATCCTTTACATTAAAAATGGCAAAAGCAAAAAAACCCTCAAGGTCTTTTATACCCTCGGGGCCTTTTTCAATAATCCATTTGAGAAGCACTTCTGTATCGCTTTGGGTGCGGAAACTTACACCCTTATCCATGAGACGCTGACGCAACTTTCTGAAATTGTAAATCTCACCATTGTAAATGATTACATTTTCCTTGCCATCATCCCAAAACGGTTGGTTAGCTGCTTCTGATGTATCAATAATGGAAAGACGACTATGCCCCAGGGCCACATGTGAACGGCAATAACTTGCCTGAACCTCAGGCCCTCTTTTTTTAAGGGTTTCCAGCGCAGAATCTATGAGCGGAGCCGGTTTCTCCAAAGGTCCGTTAAAAGAAAAGATTCCGCAGATACCGCACATTAGGAAGGGTTTGGGGTTTAGGGTTTAGGGTTTAGGGTTTAGGGTTTAGGGCTTGTGAATTGTCAATGCCTATATAGGGTTGACCATTCTTACTGTCTGGGCTTATTTTTTTATTTTCCAAATTACTTTCTAATCCTGATTTTTGTATTTAAAACTCTCATGCTTCTGATAAATCAGAAACAGGGGATAAATTGATATTATTCTATCAACTTATAAACCTATAAACTCTTAAACCCTTACAAATGAATTACTTCACCGTATGCAGCTGCTGTAGCTTCCATAATCGCTTCGCTCATGGTCGGGTGCGGGTGAACAGCTTTAATGATTTCATGACCTGTGGTTTCCAGTTTGCGGGCAACAACCGCTTCAGCTACCATCTCAGTAACATTGGCTCCTATCATATGTACACCCAGAAGCTCTCCATATTTTGCATCGAAAATCACTTTCACAAAACCATCTTTGCTTCCTGCAGCGCTGGCCTTTCCGGATGCTGAAAACGGGAACTTGCCAACCTTGAGTTCATAACCGGCTTCTTTGGCAGCTTTTTCAGTATACCCCACAGATGCTACCTCGGGGCTGCAATAGGTACAGCCGGGAATATTATTATAATCGATGGGTTCAGGATTATGGCCTGCTATTTTTTCCACGCAAACGATACCTTCTGCTGATGCCACGTGGGCGAGTGCCTGACCGGAAACCACATCACCAATTGCATAATAGCCTTCCACATTGGTACGATAGAATTCATCCACAGCAATTTTGTCCTTCTCAACCTTAATTCCGGTTTCTTCCAAACCCAAACCTTCAATATTGGTAGTAATGCCCACAGCTGATAGCACAATATCGGTTTCAATTATTTCTTCACCTTTGGGAGTCTTGATTTTTACCTTACATTTTTTGCCTTTGGCATCCACTTCTTCTACGGTAGATTTGGTCATTACCTTCATGCCGGCCTTTTTGAAGGAACGTTCCAGTTGTTTTGAAACCTCTTCATCTTCAACAGGAACAATATTGGGCATAAACTCCACCAGAGTAACCTGGGTACCAATCGAATTATAAAAATAGGCAAACTCCGAACCGATAGCCCCTGAACCCACCACCACCATGCTTTCAGGTTGCTTTTCGAGCACCATGGCTTTGCGGTAGCCGATAATCTTTTTACCATCCTGTTTCAAATTGGGAAGTTCACGCGAGCGGGCACCTGTGGCTATGATGATATGTTTTGCTGAATACTCGTTTGATTTGCCGTCTTCCGATTTAACATCTACCTTTTTACCTGGCAGAACTTTTCCAAACCCTTCAAGAACATCAATTTTGTTTTTCTTGAAAAGAAACTGAATTCCCTTACTCATTCCGGCAGCTACATCACGGCTTCTCTTTACCATGGCTTCCAGATCAGCTTTAGGTTCAGCATCAATGGAAACACCATAATCCTTAGCGTGTTTCAGATATTCAAAAACATTGGCACTTTTCAGTAAAGCTTTAGTGGGAATACAGCCCCAGTTAAGACAAACCCCGCCGAGTTCAGCCTTTTCCACAACCGCAACTTTCATCCCCAGTTGGGATGCACGAATGGCCGCAACATATCCTCCCGGTCCACTGCCTAAAACAATCAAATCATAATTCATATCTGAATAATATTTAGATTCATAAATAGATTTATATACGAAATTATAAATTTTTCAAAGATTCTTAACCTTCAATCTATATTCAAAGAAAAAACTTTCTTACTCCTTACTTTACCGGGTCAGTTTATGATATTCAGGATTAGCAACACTGTTAATATGGTCTCTTGATTCACATAATTTGCCAATAAAATCGGGTTCATTTTCAGCGGCATTTCCCACCACAATAATATCAGCTCCGGCATTCCAGCTTTTTATGGCATCTTCTGTTGTACGGATACCACCTCCAACAATTAGAGGGACTCTAATATTTGAACGAACATGCCTTATCATCTTTGGGGGTACAGGCCTGTTTGATCCACTACCAGAATCCATATAAATAAGCCTCATACCCAGCATTTCACCTGCCATGGCAGTACAGGATGCAATATCCGATTTATCGGATGGAATGGGTATAGTATTGCTCATATAAACAACAGAAGTGAGTTTTCCGCTTTCAATCAGCATATATCCGGTAGACATGATTTCCAATCCTGATTTTTTAAGAGCAGGGGCAGCAATCACATGGTTTCCTATGAGTAACTCAGGATTGCGGCCTGATATGAGACTTAGCAATAAAATGGCATCAGCTTCAGGATGAACCTGCATGGTGTTTCCCGGAAAAATAATGACCGGTACATGAACGGTTTGCCGAAGAACTTTCAGACAGGTACTCATAAATTCACTTGTAAGAATGCTTCCCCCGGTAAATACATAATCAACGCGATAGCGGTTAACCAACTCGGCTAGCCTCATTACACCTTCTTCATCTACTTTATCGGGGTCAATCAAAACCGCCAGCTGTCTTTTCTTTTGATCAGATAAGGTGAGGATTTTGGAATATATGGAATTCAACATGAAGAGTCAGATAAGAATTTCGGTTGTAAAGATAAGAAATCCGGAGTTTTTCATCGGTCGAGTGCGTATGCCAGAATATAATCATCAAGCAACTGATATTCAACCGGGAAGATCTTCTCATCATAGTCGGTTTTGATAGTGCCATAAACTATTCCGTGTTCTTCAACGGTAAACGGCTCTATGTAAATGTGTTCTCTGAAAAGAATATCGCGCTTGCCATGTAACTTATACAAGGTTTCCTTTGCCGCCCAGATAACATAAAGTTGCTCAACGGATAAACCCTTGCCATTTTCAGTCATTTCAGATTCATTGAGAAATTTATGGCTGATCCTCCTGATTTTCTCCTCCATTCTCTCAATATCAATACCCACCGTATATTTGGGACTTGCTATCAATGCTGAATATCTTCCTGAGTGGGAAACTGAAATGTGCCTTACACCATTATCCAGGTAAGGCTTTCCATATTCATCATAGGTGATTGCACTCAATTCATGATCTCTTACCAGGTATGGGAGGATCATCCTGTAAGCGAGCCAGTGCTGTTTACGGGTGGGGGTTTTCAATGAAGAAAAAATCTTTTCTTCATTTTCTGAGAGACTGATCTGCGCATACATTTGATCTACGCTTTCATTGATCTCCCAGATGCCGATGGCAGCATCCTGAACAAATTTCGTTAAAAACAGACTCATACCGTGCTTTTCAAGGGGTGATGCTTAATGGTGGCAAAAACCACTGGCATGTACAAAAAATTACTCTCCTGCACCACCTTGTTTGAACCTCTGTGTGTCTAATTTGTATTAATATAGCTTGTCAGGCTTTTTTTCACTTTAGCTTTTAAAGTGTTAACTTTGCAAAATTAAAAAATTTAAATTACAAAACAGAATGGAAAAAGTTTTAACAAATACACAACTCCCCTATAAAGTTGCTGATATTTCCCTGGCTGAGTTTGGCAGGAAAGAGATTGAGATTGCTGAAAAGGAAATGCCCGGATTAATGACTTTACGCGAAAAGTATGGAAAAGAAAAGCCTCTGAAAGATGTCAGGATCATGGGTTCTCTTCACATGACCGTGCAAACTGCTGTTTTAATTGAAACGCTGGTTGAACTCGGTGCCAATGTACGCTGGGCAAGTTGCAATATTTTTTCTACCCAGGATCATGCTGCTGCAGCCATTGCCAAGAGAGGGATTCCTGTTTTTGCATGGAAAGGCGAAACCCTTGAAGAGTACTGGTGGTGTACCGATCAGGCTCTCACTTTCCCCGGCGGAGAGGGCCCGCAACTCATAGTTGATGATGGTGGTGATGCAACCCTTCTTATTCACCTGGGTTACAAAGCTGAGGAAAATGCTTCTGTCCTGGATAAAGAACCCGGTAGCCGTGAAGAGCTGGAAATATTGAAACTTCTCAAAAAGACTCTTGAAAAAGATAACCGGAAATGGCACAGAATGGTAAAAGACTGGAAAGGTGTTTCTGAAGAAACAACCACCGGAGTGCATCGTCTTTACCAGATGTTGGAAAGGGGCGAATTACTGATTCCGGCCATCAATGTGAACGATTCTGTTACCAAATCAAAATTTGATAATCTCTACGGTTGCCGCGAATCGCTGGCCGATGGTATTAAAAGAGCTACCGACGTAATGATTGCTGGAAAAGTGGTTGTGGTTTGCGGTTATGGCGATGTGGGCAAAGGTTGTGCACACAGCATGCGCGGCTACGGAGCACGTGTAATTGTTACGGAAATAGATCCCATTTGCGCACTTCAGGCAGCAATGGAAGGTTTTGAAGTAAAAACCGTGGAAGATGCTCTGGATGAAGGAAATATTTTTGTTACTGCTACCGGCAACAAAGATGTTATTACCGTTGAGCATATGAAGCAAATGAAAGACCAGGCTATTGTATGCAATATCGGGCATTTCGACAACGAGATTCAGGTGGATAAACTTGACCATACGCCCGGAGTTCAGAAGGTAAACATTAAACCGCAGGTTGATAAGTATGTCTTCCCCGATGGACATGAAATCTTCATGCTGGCAGAAGGTCGTCTGGTTAACCTGGGCTGTGCCACCGGGCACCCGTCATTTGTTATGAGCAATTCATTTACCAACCAGGTGGTTGCACAAATGGAACTCTGGAAAAACGATTATGAGATTGGTGTTTATCGCCTGCCCAAGCACCTGGATGAGGAAGTGGCTCGTTTGCACCTTGAAAAGATCGGGGTTAAGCTCACCAAACTTTCACCGGAACAGGCTGAATATATAGGCGTTAAAGAATACGGGCCTTACAAGCCGGAGCACTACAGGTACTAGATTGAGATGGTTTAGAGTTTAGAGTTTTAAAAAATTATAAAGAGAAACCAGGTAGTTTTAAAACTGCCCGGTTTTTTTATTATAAAGTTCTTTGCTAAAAATTGGTGACGTGAAGATAGGGATAACCGAAGCTTGTCCGGTATGCCCTAAGGGGATGCTTTGACGGTCCTGAAACCGGAGAGCCGTCAATTAAAAGAAAAACAGATTCGCACTCGGTGCCTTTAGCCAATGGCGGGTCTTCAACAATAATGCGGCAATTTGAATAGGGATGATAAGGGCACGCCCTGTCAAAGGCAGTAAACTCATCTTCCTGTGCCCTATATATAATAATACCCCTGAATCCACCTGTGTAATAAGCCCATCCTCCTATACTATTCAGCTCAATATGCTGTGTAGATTCTACATTGATAATAAAATCGACCGGGTAATAGGGCACAGGATGCATATCATCTTTGGTGCAGGAAACCGCTGAAAATAATACAACTATCCAAATTAACGATAAAAAAAGCTTTATATATGTTTTTGAAAATAATTTCATTGAGCTTGCGTTTGAACATTACAAAGTTATACTGATTTTTCTAACTTTGTTTCACTGTAAATTATTGCCCGGGCATTGATTATGGTAAAAAAATCATTCCGTTATCATTTACTCATTTTTTTATTGGTATTTTTGCCGGTAACTTCTTGTGGCCCGAAGTATAAAGCGGCCCGAACCCAGCGACAATATGAAAAAAGAGCAGAAGAAAGGAGAAAAGAAGGAGAAAGGGCAATGCGTCAGGCGCAGAAACGACATATACAAATGCAAAGCCCTGAGACACGGCAAAGAATGAAACAAACCCGCAGGAAAAGCAACCGATTGATAAACAATCCACGGAACAAACCGTTCTATGTAAGGTGGTATAATGCTGTAAGAGGTAGAAGATAGAAATCACTATTGTAAACAAAATACGAAATGGAAGACTTTTTATATATTTTTCTTGCTGTTATATGGCTTGTAATAAGTATTTTGGGAAGTAAGAGGAAAAAAAAGGCACAACAAGAGCAAAAGCAACAAAGACAAGTGCAACAGGAAACCCAAACTGTCAAACGCGAAGAAGTCCCTGAATATCAAACGGCTCAACCGACCAGCCAGAAGCAGAATGAACCCAAAAGAGATTTTGAAGAGCTTCTGGAGGAGTTTTTTGGTGGTGAAACCCAAACCAGGGAAAAACAGCCTAAACGACAAGATGCCCCTGCACCAGCCTATTCGCAGGAGAGAACATTTCAGGATAATAAAAAACCTGAAAGAAGATTTAATGAAGATATAATTTCTGAAAAAGTAGAAGATTTTGAAGGTGCCGATGCTATTACTGATGATTATGAATTTTCATCAGAAGGGAATGTTGAAACCATTGAAGATCTTATTAAGTCCTATGAAGATGAATATAAAAAGATAGATGAAAAAGACAAAGAACTTGTGGTGGTTGATTTAGATGATGAAGATTCGACAAAGGAAGAATTTGAATTTGACGGCCGGAAGGCTATCATTTACAGCGAAATAATTAAAAGAAAATATTTTTGATTATTTCATCTTTTTTGATGCTTATTAACTAAATAATCATTAAATTTGCTCATGCAAACAGGAAAAACCTGTTTGCTTTTCTGTTATATAAAAACAGAGTTATAAAAAGCACGGGTTTACAAGCTTAGAAAAATTAAAGATCACAAACAATTAGGGTTGTCAGTTATGTTTTGATGCATGCATGCTGTCAGCTGTTTTTTTTTATACCTTGTTAAACCTGCACCAGATTTAGAAATATGTCTATTTTGCATAATACATATATTAGAAGATGTAACTTCAGGAAGTACCTGAAACAGTATCTTCATGGATATACTTTTATGCAACTATCCCGAATACTGTTTTCTTTCGGGGTTGATTCACAAACTACACCTTATTTGGATAAAGTCTCCTTAACTCCCCAAAGATACCGGATAGCACCGGATTTCATTACACCATTCAGGGAAAGACAAAAAGGGGCCAGAATCTTAATAGAATCCGATAACATTTAAAAAATCCTGTTTTACGGTCCCTTTTAAACACAGCATTAATTTCGAATGAAATAAATGCAGGGATAATGTTAAACAACAATAATATATAATCATGAATGATGTTAAATATTTTACACAGGAAGGTCTTGAAAAATTACAACAGGAGCTTGAGCACTTAAAATCCGTTGAAAGACCGGCTATTTCCCAGCAAATTGCCGAAGCAAGAGAAAAAGGCGATTTGTCAGAAAATGCAGAATATGACGCTGCCAAAAATGCTCAGGGTATGCTTGAATTGAAGATTTCAAAACTGGAAAATACTTTAAGCAATGCCAGGGTAATTGACGAATCACAGCTCGATATGAAAAAGGTATCTATCCTTTCCAAAGTAAAACTTAAAAACCTTAGGAATAATGCTACCATGACTTATACCCTTGTACCTGAAAATGAAGCAGATATCAAATCAGGAAAAATATCGGTAAACAGCCCTATTGCCAAAGGACTGCTGGGTAAGAAATCGGGTGAGAAAGCTGAAATACAGGTTCCGGCCGGACTTATGTCATTTGAAGTTCTTGAAGTAAGCCGATAATATTAATATTTATCTTAAAAGCCGGGTAAAACGTTTATAATTTACCCGGCTTTTTTTTACTTTTATAATTCAATTTAGAAACATAAAACCAAAAATTATGGCAAGTATTTTTTCAAGAATTGTATCAGGTGAAATTCCGGCATACAAGGTTGCTGAAGATGATCGTTTCCTTGCTTTTCTGGATATCAATCCTTTGGCAAAAGGACATACCCTTGTTATTCCCAAAAAAGAAACCGACTATATCTTTGATATTGAAGATAGGGAATACCAGGATTTGTTTCTTTTTGCCAAAAAAGTGGCACTTGCTCTTGACAAATCTACCAAATGCGAAAGGGTGGGAATTGCGGTTATTGGTCTTGAAGTTGCCCATGCACACATTCATCTGGTGCCTATCAATGGAATTTATGATATTGATTTCAGCAAACCCAAACTAAGGCTCAGTCAGGAAGAATTTCAGATGATAGCTAAGCGCATTGCATCAAAAGTTAAATAGCCCTATTTTTTAATCCTACCGGGATTTTTGGCAATAAAAGCCTGCCAACCGGTATACGATTCAGAATCATCCTGTGTTTTTCCACGTTGAAAATGATGACACACTGCCACTGCAAGGGCATCTGTGATATCATAATATTCGGGAATTTGCTTTATAGATAACATTCCAGCCAACAATCCGGCCACTTGTTCTTTGGATGCTCCCCCTTTACCTGTTATGGATTGTTTAATTTTTCTGGGCGAATACTCAAAAACCGGAATATCCCGGTAGAGCGCTGCGGCAATGGCAACACCCTGGGCTCGCCCCAGTTTAAGCATACTTTGAATGTTTTTACCAAAGAATGGGCTTTCTATGGCCAGTTCATCTGGATGGTATTGATCAATAAAACGGAGGGTGGTTTCGAATATTTTTTTCAGTTTCAATGAATGATTGCCCAGCTTATTCAATTTGAGTACGTCCATGGCAATAATTTCAATTTTACTACCTTTGACATAGATAATCCCAAGCCCCATATTGTTAGTACCGGGATCAATACCCATAATGATTTTTTCCACATCTGCTGATTTTATGAGGATACTCCCGCAATCTATTCCATGCAGGGCAAATGTACATAAAAATTTGCTGCCTGTAATAAGGTTATTAATAGTAAAACCTGTACATGCCGGAAACCTGATAGCATTGAAAAGTAAATTTCCCGAACAAAACAGGGCCGTATGATTACA
>SKSE01000202.1 GCA_007118135.1 Bacteroidales bacterium
AGAATGAAATACTTTGCATGGCAAATTCTTTTATGGTTATTAAATTTCACAATAATAGTTTGTTACAAGTTTGAATGAACAAATAGTGTTTCCTCAAGTTTAATAAATGCTTTGTCAAAGGTCGTTTATTTTTATATTCACAACCTTCGGGTTTTACCTGATTTAAAACCTGATAACAAAAATTAACTTTTATATATATAGATTATTAGATATCTTTGTGTTAGGTTTGATAATCAAAGCATACGTAAGCAGCCAATCAGAAAAATATTTGTAATTTCGACAACTATTAATTCAAAAAGAAAGAATCATGAGTAAAAAGAATCAAAACTCACAAAAGGTAGATTTCTGGCAAAAAACCAGACCTGCTCAGATTGCAATTCTTGTAATTGCAGTAGCCATTGGTAGTGTAATGATATTTAGCACAGGAAATGGAAATGCGAGCAACACTTTCACAGAAGTTTCGGCTGAAGACAGTATGGTATTGAATATAACCGATGATACATTTCAAGAAACAATTGCAGAAGGAGTAACCCTTGTGGATTTCTGGGCTGTATGGTGCCCACCCTGCAGAATTCAAAATCCAATTATAGAAGAAGTTGCTCTTGAAATTGGTGATAAAGCAAAAATTACGAAACTGGATGTAGATCACAACCCCCGTTCAGCCAGTCTGAACAGAGTACAGAATATTCCTACACTTATCATCTTTAAGGATGGTAAGCCTGTTCAGCGCTATATTGGTGTTCAGCAAAAGGAAACCCTGGTTGCTGCTATTGAAAGCCATCTCTGAAAAGTAAATAACAAAAGTCAAACAAAAGGAAGTAACCAGCAGTTACTTCCTTATATATTTTTAAACATGGAACATTTAAATTTAGAAACGTTCAAAACCAAAGTTTTTGATTTTGAAAAAAACAAAGATTGGAAATTCGAAGGAGACAAACCTTGTATTATAGACTTCTATGCCGACTGGTGCGGACCCTGCAAAATGGTAGCTCCCGTTCTTGAAGAACTTTCAAAAGAATATGACGGCAAAGTTGATGTCTACAAAGTTGACACGGAAAAGGAACGTGAATTAAGTGCCATTTTTGGTATCAAGAGCATTCCTTCGATTCTTTTTGTACCCCAGGACGCACAGCCTCAAATGGCAGCCGGAGCACTTCCAAAAGCTGCATTTGAAAAGGCCATCGAAGATGTTTTGGGTGTAGTAAAATAATGAATATTTTTTTGGTGAATAAATTTATTCACTTTTCCGAAAAATAAATTAAAGAATATGGAAAATAACACTGGTAACGGAAACCCGGAAAAAATTGCAAAAAAAGGTAATGTTTCCCGTAAAAAATATCTCTGGATAATCGGTTCATTTACTCTGTTTGGGGTAATAGGAGGCTATGTTTATTATACACTCATTGGTTGCGAAAGTGGTTGTACCATTCAATCCAATCCTTATTTATCGATGGTCTGGGGTGGAGCTATGGGGTATTTACTTCCGGATATTTTTCTGAAACCCAAATCTGAAGAATAAAGTAAAAAGAGCCATTAACCGGGCTCTTTTTTTTATGTTAACCTTATTTGGGTGATGTTTTCAGTAAATAAAATCCCAATGCAGCAAATACCATATTAGGAATCCATACAGCCAGAAGAGGAGGAAGGTTGCCATTGGTAGCAAATGTTGTTGATATCTGCATAAATAATATAAAGGCAAAACTCAGAGTAAGACCGATTCCAAGGTGTAAACCAAGTCCTCCTCTTACTTTTCTGCTTGATAAGGAAACACCAATTAGGGTAAGCACAAGGGTAGCGAAAGGAAAGGCTACTCTCCTGTGTTTTTCCACAAGGTAAAATTTAATGTTTTCTGACCCTTTTAGTCTTTCATTATCAATAAACGCCTGTAGTTCTCTGAAATTCATAGCATCCATTTCCCTTAGATTTTGCATAAAATCATCGGGACTTAAATTAATAACAGTATCTTTTCTTTGGCCAAAGTCAAGAATTTCATTTTCTCCGTCTATATCACGCGAAAAATAATTTCTTAAAGTCCAGGTTCTGGTACTGTCAGTCCACTCTGCTCTGTCTGCAGATACTTTTCTCAAAAGCTTTCCGTCCTCAATTCGTTCCAGGGTAAATTTATAACCTACGTTAATGCGTTCATTAAAAGATTCAAGGTAAACAAATTCTCCCGGTCTGATTTGTAAATGTATATTTCTTTCCCTGAATTGCCGTTGAGTTCTGATGTAGGTTTCCTCAAAATCCAGTCTTTTGCGATTAGCATCGGGTATCATTACATTGGATAGGTAGATAGAAAGAATTGCCAGAAAAGTTGCCGCAAGAAAATAGGGAATAAGCATTCTTCTGAAACTTATTCCTGAGCTCAGTATAGCAATAATTTCAGTATTGAATGCCATACGGGATGTAAAATAAATTACAGCAATAAATGTAAACAGCGGACTAAAAAGGTTTATAAAGTAGGGAATGAAATTCAGGTAATAGACAAAAAGGATTTCATTGAGCGGAGCTTTGTTTTCAATAAAGTTGTCAATTCGTTCAGAAAGGTCGAAAATGATAACAATCAGTATGATCAATGCAATTGCAAAGAAAAATGTACCCAGAAATTTTCTGATAATATACCAGTCCAGTTTTTTTAGTCCCATCAGCAATTTGTTATAATCAAAGTCTGTTGCTATTAATCAGATTTAAATAATTGAAGATTTTTAATAAGCTTTTAAACTGAAATAAGAACGCAAAGTTAATACTTTTCGTGTTCGTGCATTTTTGCCAAAAGCAGGCATTATAATCTGGTTGCAAGCTTTGTTACCATCTGACTTTTCCAGGATGCAAAATTGTCAAGTTTTATCTGCTCGCGGGCCTCTTTAACCAGCCACATATAGAAGCCAAGGTTATGCATTGTTGCAATTATGGACGCCAGCATTTCATTAGCTATAAACAGATGACGAAGATAGGCTTTGGAATACATTGTATCGGCAAAAGTATGTCCTGCCGGATCAATAGGGGAGAAGTCCTTTTCCCATTTCTTATTTCGCATATTGAGTATTCCTTCGCTGGTAAATATCATTCCATTACGGGCATTACGGGTGGGCATTACACAATCAAACATATCAACACCCAGTGCAATACTTTCAAGGATATTTACCGGTGTGCCCACACCCATAAGGTATCGGGGCTTGTCTTTGGGTAATACAGAGCAAACCAAATCAGTCATTTCGTACATTATTTCTGCCGGCTCACCTACTGAAAGTCCTCCTATGGCATTACCTTCGCGGTTCTGTTCAGCAACAAATGCTGCTGATTGTTCTCTTAAATCTTTAAATGTACTTCCTTGTACTATAGGGAAAAGTGTCTGGTTATAACCATAATGTCCTGTGGTATTGTCGAAATGATTGCAGCAACGTTTTAACCACCGATGGGTAAGCTCCATGGATGTTTTCGCATATTCATATTCGCATGGATAAGGTGTACATTCATCAAAAGCCATGATAATATCACCACCGATTATTCTCTGAATATCCATTACACCTTCGGGACTGAACATATGTCGCGATCCGTCAATATGAGACTGGAAAATCACACCATCTTCTTTCATTTTTCGACGATGAGCAAGTGAATAAACCTGGTATCCGCCACTATCAGTAAGTATCGGTTTTTCCCAGGCATTGAATTTATGAAGCCCCCCGGCATTTTTTAATATATCGAGTCCGGGACGTAAATAAAGATGGTAAGTATTTCCAAGGATTATCTCAGCATGCACCTGTTCATATAGATCTTTATTATGTATAGCTTTTACGGTGCCTGCTGTGCCAACAGGCATGAATATGGGGGTTTCTATATTTCCATGATCTGTAATAATTTTTCCACTACGGGCGTTACTGGATTTATCGAAATGATGGATTTTAAACTGCATGAAGAAAGCTTAGTTAAAAATTTTTCAAAGATAGCTGATATTACTTTAGATTGGCTATTTTTGCAGGTTTCAAAAATAAGGCGTTTTATATGATTCCATATTATAATTTACTCAGTGATTTTCAATGGATAAGTCTCTTGATATTTGCTTTTTTTACTTTTATACTTTTATTCTATTATTGGTTTTATTTCAGTCGTTTAGCTTTACAAAAGTTAAAAAACAGAAGTACTGATGAAGCAACAAATCTTTCCGTATCGGTTGTAATCTGCGCTAAAAATGAATTTGGAAATCTAAAGAATAATCTTCCTGTTGTTCTGGAGCAAAACTATCCTGAATATGAAGTTATTCTGGTAAATGATTTCTCTGAAGATGACAGTTATTTTTTTCTAAAGTCTTTACAGGAAAAGCATAATCATTTTAAGGTTATCAATTTGCGTGAAAATGTAAACTTCTTTTCAGGTAAAAAACTTGCCCTTGCACTTGGAATTAAGTCTGCTAAATATGATACAATCCTTCTTACTGATGCAGATTGTTGGCCTGCAAGTAAAAACTGGATAAAAGAAATGATATCGGTTTTCGATGATAAAACCGAAATTGTTCTTGGTTACGGTGGATATAGTAAGTTAAAGGGTTTTCTTAATAACCTGATCCGATTCGATACGGTTTCAATAGCCATACAATACATGGGATTTGCTCTTGCAGGTAAACCCTATATGGGCGTTGGGCGCAATCTTGCATACAAAAAAGAGTTGTTTTTCAAAAGTGGAGGATTTACTTCGCATTATAAAATTAATTCAGGTGATGATGACTTATTTGTAAATAAAAACGCAAAACGAAAAAACACTCAAATTGCCATACACCCCGATAGCTTTACTTTTTCCGAACCCAAAAAATCTTTTGGTACATGGTTCAAGCAAAAAAAACGACATCTTTCCACAGGTGGTTATTACAAGTTTGGTGATAAATTCAGATTGGGTTTGCTTGCTTTTTCCAACACCATGTTTTACATTTCTTTTATTGTATTTTTGGCATTAGCCCAATCATTCTTAACTTTATACATTGCAGCAGGGTTGATTTTCTTTAAATTCTTTTCGCAAATGCTCATTTATTATTATGCAGGGAAAAGGTTTAATGAACCGAAATTATTTTTATATTCGCCAATATTTGATATGATATTTGCAATTTTAAATCCTCTTTTTGCAATATCAAATCTATTTTACAGAAAAAATAAATGGAAGTAAACCCCAATCTCACAGAAAAAGCTCAAAGAGATTTCGAACTGGTAAGACAGGCCGTTGAAGAAGGCAACCAGCTTGCATTTACCGAGCTAATGGGGTTATACAGAGATACCATATATTTTATGCTGGTAAAAATGACCGGCAATGTTGATGATGCTGAAGATCTTACCCTCGAAGCTTTTGGAAAAGCTTTTAAAAATCTTTCGCAGTATACACCGGATTACGCTTTCAGTACATGGCTTTTTAAAATTGCATCCAACAATTGCATTGACTTTATGCGCAAGAAAAAGAAAAATGTGCTTGCCAACGATAATTATGAGGATGTAAATGAATCTTACCATGTAAAGAGTATGGCATCGGGCACCCTGGACCCGGAAGAAAATCTTATCAAAACCCAGAAAAATGAGCTGATGCGCAAAGTTGTTGATAAACTGAAACCGCGCTACAAAAAGCTTATTCAGTTGAGATATTTTGAAGAATACTCTTACGAAGAAATATGCAATGAGTTGGATTTACCGCTGGGAACAGTCAAAGCACAACTTTTCAGGGCACGTGAGTTTTTATTCAATATTTTGAAAGATTCGCAAGAGAGATTCTGAAATATTGATGCTATTTCAAATCTGCCATTTGGTCGTTGAGCAGTTCGATAAACTCACTGTAACACCTGTCGAAACGATATCTGATTTTCAACCAAATACACACTTCGACAAGCTCAGTGTCCAAATCAAACTGACTTTTGAGAAAGCCCCCTTTTTTTATGAAAAAAAAGTTTATTCATCAATGGGTACCAACCTGAAAAATAAACCCGGAGATTCCGTCAAAACATAAATGTAACCATCTGGTCCCTGCCTGATAGCCCTGAACCGGGCGAAACCCTGAAGATGTTTTTCGGTTTCAACAACCCTGCGACCATCAATTACTACCCTGTGTATGTGTTGCCCTGCCAGTGCACCTACCAGCAGATTTCCCTGCCATTCAGGGTATTTATCGCTGGTTATAATATCAAGACCGCAGGGTGCAATGGATGGAGTCCAGTGTAGAATCGGATCAACCTTACCGGGTAAAGTTGTATCAGGAGTAATAACTGTTCCGTTGTAGTTGATTCCATGAGTAGCCAGGGGCCAACCATAGTTTTCGCCCTTAAAAACAATATTTATTTCATCACCACCCTTGGGTCCATGTTCATGTGTCCAGAGATCTCCGGTTTCCGGATGAAAAACCATTCCCTGGATATTCCGGTGTCCGTAGGACCAGATTTCAGGCATCGCACCAGGTTCATTAACGAAAGGATTATCCTGTGGTACAGAGCCATCATCATACATTCTTAAAACCGTACCTCTGTGGTTTTCAAGATTCTGGGCATCATTCATTACGCCCCTGTCGCCTATGGTAGTGAAAAGATATTTTTCTGAATCAAATACAATGCGACTGCCAAAGTGAGCTCCACCTGAAGAAAGAGGGTATCCATGAAAAATTTGTTCAAAATCAACAATTTGATGTTCCTGCAGTCTGCCTCTTCCTATGGCAGTATTGCCTCCCCCGGGTCCGGGCGCCGAATAGGCAAAATACAGCCACTGATTCTGATCATAATCTGGATGCATTACAACATCCAGCAATCCACCCTGTCCGTGTGCCCATATCTCAGGCATTCCCGACACAGGCTCACTGTGCAGTTGTCCGTTTTCCCAAATTCGAAGCCTTCCGGGACGTTCTACAATAAGAATTCTTCCATCAGGTAAAAATTCCATACCCCACGGATTGGTAAGTCCGGTGGCAAGTGTGTCAATTTTTAAACCGAGCTCACCTGTATCAATATGTGAAGTATCCTTTTCTGATGAAGTACATGATACAAAAGAAAAAACGAGCAAAATAATAAAAATTGAAGATTTTTGAAATTTCATAATACTATGGTTTTCCGATTTACTTTACAAATGTAACAGCTATAACAGCCTGATTCCTAAAATTAAAGTGCATTTTTACGGTTAAACTATGTTAAATCACTGTATTGCAAATTCAACCATTAAAACACATCTGATTATTAAATATTATTATGAGAATAATTTCACAGGATAGTAGTATCTTTGCAAAGTATTTAGCAAAAGTCTGAAATCCAAACATCTTACTATCCTACTTGTTAAATAAAAAAGGAAAACACAAATTACTGCAGAAAGAACCCTTCTGCATCATTTATCTGGGAAAAATTAAATGCAAATCAAGAGAAACTTTGACCTTTTGGAAAGGTTTACCGCTCTGCCGGATACGGTAGGTCGTTTTAAGCTTGCCGGTGTTGAAAACGGCAAATGGAGAGAATATAATATCAATGAATACAAGGACTTTGTATGGAATGTGAGCATGGGTTTGCTTGCTATGGGTTTTAAACCCGGCGATAAAATTGCCACTATCACCAATAACCGGCCCGAGTGGAACTTTATGGAAATGGGTGTTGCTATGGCGGGCATGGTACATGTACCCATTCATTCCACACTTACAGAGGATGAGCTTGAGTATATTATAAATCACTCCGAATCAGCCATGGTGGTGGTTTCAGATGCTTCACTTTATAAAAAGGTTCAGAGCTTTAAAGATAAGCTTCAGCATACCCGTAAGATCCTTTCTTTTAACCAGGTTGAGGGTGCAGAACATTGGTCGGTTATTCCCGAATCCGGTAAAACTCAGGCCACCCGGTATTATGATGAAGTAATGGAAATTCGTGAAAAAATCACCGAAGATGATCTTCTCACTATTATCTACCCATCAGGAACAACAGGAGTCCCCAAAGGAGTAATGCTTTCTCATAAAAATCTGATGAGTAATGCTATTACCACATCAGGAGTGCAGCACCTGAACCATAATAATAAAGCCCTGAGTTTTTTACCCCTTTCGCATGTTTTTGAGCACATGGTAAATTACCAGTACCATTATCTTGGTGTAAGTGTATATTATGCAGAAAGTATCAACACAATTGCCCGTGATATTAAAGACCTCCAGGTAGATGGTTTTATTGCTGTGCCACGCTTGCTTGAGTCCATTTATGACAAAATTATGCAAAAGGCAAAAAAACTGAGCAGCGCGAAACGTTTTATATTCATGCAGTCGCTTAAACTGGCTGAACAATATACACCTTATAAAAAACATTCATTATCCTACCGTATTCGTCATTACCTGGCCGATAAATTGGTTTTCAGCAAGTGGCGCGAAGCGCTAAGCCCAAACCTTACATTTATAGGATGCGGTGGTTCAGCTTTACAACCACGCCTTGCCAGAATATTCTGGGCTGCCGGGCTTCCTGTTTTTGAAGGATACGGACTTACAGAAACATCACCCGTTGTTGCAGTTAATTATTCAAAACCGGGTTTTGTTATGGCGGGCTCTGTTGGTAAGATATTGAAGGATGTTGATGTAAAGATTGCCGACGATGGCGAAATTTTGATAAAAAGCCCAGGTCTTATGATTGGCTATTACAAAGACCCTGTTGCAACTTCGGATGTAATTGATAAGGATGGTTGGTTCCATAGTGGTGATATTGGCGAACTCACACAAGAAGGATTTCTTAAAATTACCGATCGTAAGAAAGAAATTTTTAAGATGTCGAACGGTAAGTATGTTGCACCCCAGCAAATTGAAAATAAACTCAAGGAGAGTTTTTACATACAGCAGTTAATGATTGTGGGTGAGAATCAAAAATACCCGGCTGCCATAATAAGTCCTAATTTTCAGGAATTAGCACAATGGTGCCAGAAGAAAAAGATTCAGTTTCAGGATCATACTGATTTGATCAGAAACACTGAGGTTGTGAAGCATTTTCAGGAGGAAATCCGGAAATTCAATAAAAAACTCAGTGAAAGCGACCAGGTGAAAAAGATCATTCTAATCGCCGATGAATGGAGCCCGATAACAGGTGAGCTTTCTTCCAGCCTGAAACTGAAAAGACAAGTTATAATTCAAAAATATAAGGACCTTGTTGAAGCGGTTTATAATCCGAAAAGAGAACCAATTGCTGTGAAAAGCAATGATAATAACTAGACTGCAAGGTAATTAACCTGACAATTCTGTGTTAAAAAGGATTTCTGTTTACAGAAGTCTTTTTTTTTATTCCCCGGTTTTAGTGAGATATGCTAAATATCTTACGAAAAAAACATTGAAATTCATTATTTTTTGGGATTGCATTACATTGCAAACTATAATATTTTTGTATCCAGTTATTGTCATTAGTTAATTCCCCAAAAAACTCACCCGTTATTCTGATTCTTTAACAGTTTATAAACATACTGAAATCAAATAAACCGGGTGTTTTTTTAATAGTTAAAAAGCAATTTAATACTTGATTGCTAAAATTCAAAATTATTGCTATGGTTAAAGTCTCTTATTCTGAAG
>SKSE01000108.1 GCA_007118135.1 Bacteroidales bacterium
AAAATCTGATCAAATTATCAAAATCAAATATAAGATTTAAGACCTGGAATTATTCATCAACTTGCGGAGTACTTTCATCCTCATCTAAAAAGAAAACTATCAACTCTTCAGGCCCGTGTGCGCCCATAACAAGTGTTTTTTCAATATCTGCTGTTCGGCTTGGGCCCGTTATAACACTTACCATCGATGGTATGTTTCTTTCTGAATATTTTGTTTTTAAACCTGAAAGGGCATCTTTAAGATCAAAAACCAATTGATTTCGCCATGCCACAACTATATGAATGGAAGGAAAAATAAAACCTTTACGTCCGCAGGGTTGCTTGCTACTCACCATAATACTACCCAGGCGGGCAATGAGAAACTCGCAGGTTGTAATACCCATTTCACATTCTTTGAAATCTTCCCTTGAATTGATACAAAAAATACCATTATTATTGAGGATACTTTGCAAATCAGGTTCATAGCAATGCAATGAATCCATATTCCGGGAATCAAGAAAGGATTTCAGATTTTTAGCAAATTCATCTTGATTGCTATTATAAACGAAGTTACCACTTACTTTAGTTAAAGCTTCAGCAAATGCAATTTCAAGGAATTCCGATTCGGGCGATGCATAAGCATCATCGGTTTTTTCCTCATTAGGATATGGAGGGTCCATTGGGTTTACAAGTGCATCTCTTACTGCTTTGAGAACCTTTTCTCTCGATGTGCTTTCCTCCATACTTTATATTTTAACTATCGGCTGTTAATACTATTCTTTTTTAATAGTTTTTTTTTCAGCGGTTGAATCGGAAACATCAGGTAATTTGCTATCAGCAAGTGGTTCTTTTATTAATTCATCTACAGGCTGTTCCGACTTTTCCTGTTGTTCTACTTCATCTGGTTTTTCCAGTTCCTTTCCGGCATCTTCGGCTTGCTCTTCAAATGTTTCATGCTGGTGATCGGGGAATGGCCTTTTTCCGAAAATACTTTCCAGGTCTTCCCTGAAAATTACTTCTTTTTCAAGTAGCAGGTTTGCCAGCTTTTCAAGCTTATCTTTATTTTCCAGCAGTATATTTCTGGCGCGCTGATAGGCTAACTCAACCAGAGCGCTTACTTCCTGATCAATGATTTCTGCAGTTTTTTCAGAATAAGGTTTTGTGAAAGCGTATTCACTCTGACCGCTCGAATCGTAATAGCTGACATTGCCAACTTTCTTGTTCAATCCGAAATATACAACCATTGCATAGGCCTGTTTGGTGACTTTTTCCAGGTCATTGAGAGCGCCGGTGGAGATTCTGTTGAAAATAATATCTTCTGCTGCTCGTCCACCCAAAGCTGAGGTAATTTCATCAAAAATCTGCTCATAGGTTGTAATTTGCCTTTCTTCGGGCAAATACCATGCAGCCCCAAGAGCCTTACCACGGGGAACAATGGTTACCTTTACAAGGGGATGTGCATGTTCAAGCAACCAGCTTGTGGCAGCATGGCCAGACTCATGGAACGCTATTACTTTTTTCTCCTGCGGAGAAATGATCTTATTTCGTTTTTCCAGACCACCAATAATACGATCTACAGCATCCAGAAAGTCCTGTCGTTCAATAATTTTCTTGTTTTTTCTGGCTGCAATCAAGGCAGCTTCATTACACACATTGGCAATATCGGCACCTGAAAAGCCTGGTGTTTGTCTTGCCATGAAGTCAGATTTAACATCTTCGGAAAGTTTCAGGGGCTTCATATGAACTTTAAAGATCGCTTTTCTTTCTTCCAGATCAGGCATTTCAACCTGAATCTGTCTGTCGAAGCGACCCGCACGCAAAAGTGCACGGTCAAGAATATCAGCCCGGTTGGTAGCGGCAAGGATAATAACACCCACATTGGTTCCGAAACCATCCATTTCAGTAAGAAGCTGGTTTAGGGTGTTTTCTCTCTCATCATTTGCACCTGTCATGGGGTTTTTTCCGCGGGCACGGCCGACGGCATCAATCTCATCAATAAAAATAATACAAGGTGCTTTTTCCTTGGCTTGTTTAAACAGGTCACGTACTCTCGATGCTCCCACACCCACAAACATTTCCACAAAATCAGATCCGCTGAGTGAGAAAAAGGGTACCTGGGCTTCACCTGCCACAGCTTTGGCAAGCAGGGTTTTACCTGTTCCCGGAGGGCCTACAAGCAGAGCACCTTTGGGGATCTGCCCACCAAGGTCGGTATATTTTTTAGGGTTCTTCAGAAAGTCGACGATCTCCATTAGCTCAATTTTGGCTTCATCAAGACCTGCAACATGATTAAAATCCACGTTTACACGGGTATCCTTATCGAATACCTGGGCTTTGGATTTACCAATATTGAAAATTTGCCCGCCACCGGCACCACCGGCCATACGGCGCATGATAAAAATCCAGAAAACGATTAGTAGACCAATGGGCAGCAACCAACTGAGAATATCGGTTCCCCAGTCTTTTCTCTGTTCATAAAAAACAGGAATACGCTGATCGGCACTCACATCTTGTTGCGAATCCCGCACCATTTGTTCGAAATTATCAACTGATCCGATTTTAAACGTATAATGAGGCCCTTCGGTAAGACCTCGATCTCTTACATCATCATATCTGTCAATGCGGTCTTCGCGAAGAAAAATCTCCACAATCTCACGGTTTACAACAATGATCTTTTCCACATCACCTGATCCCAGCATCTGATTCTCAAATCTTTGCTGTGAAATCTCTATGGCGGTACCACCCCAGTTGTAAAACTGCAGTGCAATAAAAAGCACAGCAAGAATGGCATAAATCCAGTAGAAATTAAAAGGAGGTTTTCCTTTACCAGGTGTATTATTCTGATCCTTTTTATTACTGGATCCGCTGCCTGCCGGTTTTTTGTTTTCGGGGTTAATATTTTTTTCTTCTTTGTTCATCGGAGGTATTTATTCTGAAAATTAATTATGATTCTATAAGTCTGGTTACTATTCTTTTATATGCACCGCCGGAGCATCGGCCCACAAATCTTCAAGGTTGTAATATTCTCTTACATGTTGCTGAAATACATGTACAACCACATCAAGGTAATCAAGTAATATCCACTCAGCATTTGAATATCCTTCTTTCCGGCGCGGTTTAACTCCGGTGTTTTTAACAACATGCTCCTCAATGGATTCGGCAATGGCATTTACATGTGTGTTGCTTGTTCCATGACAAACAACAAAATAATCACAAACTGTACTTTTTATCTTTGCCAGATTCAGACAAGTAATGTCAAGTCCTTTTTTTTCCTGAATTCCTTTAATAACTTCTTCTTTTAAAACTTCTGTTGCTTCCAGTGTTTTTTCACTAACCATGCAATAAATTATTTATTCCAATTATCTTTTTATACTGGTTTTTTTTTGCTTTAGTCCTTTGTTATAGACTGTTTTATATACTGCAAAAGTAACTATTTTTAACGAGAATAATGTTTAATAGTATTTCTGCATTAAAAGCTTTACAGTTTTTTAAGCGTAATCTAAAACCAGTAAGTCTGTAATGCTTTATACTTCTGAAAATCAAACGAAATTTTTGTTATAATGTTCTGTATTATTAAGATTTATATAATTTTCAGAATTAATTTAGCACAACCCAATTTTTAACATGCTCAATTTTAATAACTATGCACTTTGGGAAAAACATCATCAGGTTTAAAAACCTTGATTATAAAAACAAAAAAGCAAAGGAACTCCAGAAAATAAAAGATATTCCTGAGGGAAGCATTGTTATTTGCGATAATCAGTTTGCAGGCAGAGGTCATGGTAATAATATATGGGAGAGCGCAGAGGGAATGAATTTAACCGCAACCTGGATACTCAAACCCATTTTTTTAAAAACCGAACAACAGTATGCTTTAACCAAAGCCATTTCTATTGCTGTAAAAGACACAGTAAGGTTTTTTTACACCGGAAAATTACCTGTTACTATAAAATGGCCCAACGATATTTATGTTGATGACCTGAAGATTGCCGGTATCCTCATTGAAAACAATATTATGGGAAATGACATCAGGGATTGTTTTGCGGGAATCGGGCTAAATTTAAACCAGGAAGTATTTTATTCAGATGCTCCCAATCCTGTTTCACTCAAAACTCTTTCAGGTAAAAATATTGACCATGAGCTTTGTTTACAAGTTCTTTCAGAAAATATTTTTAAACATTATAATCAACTCAGAGAATCCGGCGCTGATGCTTTGAATTCCGAATATAACCAATCTCTTTACAGGATAGGCGAAATAGCAGAATTTGTTACAAATAATATAAAAATAAAGGGCAACATAATGGGTACGGACAAATATGGCAGGCTTGAGATAAAGTTAAAAACCGGCGAAACTAAATTATTTGATTTTAAGGAAATTTCTTTCGTTATATGACCTTTTAAGCAAAATGCTCCTGAAGTTTAGTTGCCAGCATATTTACAAAATTCTGCAATGGACGGGATGCCACAGACTTAATAAAAGGATTTAACTCAGCGTTAAATACTAATTCAACTTTGCAGCTATCCCCTTCATTCTCAAAAAAGAAACAATCAAGTGTATAGTCGATTGGATTCTTACCATCAGCAATAATATGTATATTTTTATGCGGATTTTTTGAAGCAATACGCATGGAAAGATCAGCTAATCCTTCAATGGTAAAAGAACAAGTATCCTGGTCGGCTTTCCAGTTTTTTATTTGATCGGGCATAAGTTGCTCAAAGTTGGTAAAATCGCTTAAAAAGCTGTAAACTTTATTACAGGAAGCATTAACTACCAATCGGTCGCTTATAAATTCAGTCATTGTGTTTATTTTAAAAAAGTGGTTTTGGGTAAAGGCTCAGTGGTATGAGGTTTGTGGCAAAATTCATACATAACCTTAACTTAATCCTTAATCTTAATCTTAATCTAAACCTTTCCCCCATTCCTGTGGATTTTCTCTCCACCTTTCAAGGGTTGCTTTGTTGCTGTGATGCAGCAATCCTTCATTTATGGCTTGTTTTAAAAGAATATTATAATTGGTAAGAGTATCAAGTTTGCATTTGGCCAGCTCCATATTTCGTTGAGCCTGGTCAAGGCCGTAGGAAAAAATTGCAATCATACCCAATACATCAGCACCGGCATCCACCAGAGCATCCACGGCAGACAGACTACTTTTGCCTGTGGATACAAGGTCTTCAATCACAACTACCTTTTTACCCTGGGGCAAAACACCTTCAATCTGATTTCCCAGACCATGTTGTTTACCAGAACTTCTTACATAAATAAAAGGCAAATCAAGATCCTGTGCAACAAGCACACCATGTGCTATGGCACCGGTTGCCACACCGGCTACAACTTCTGCTTTTGGGTACAATGTGCGCACCAGATCACTTAAAGCAGATTTGATAAAATTGCGCACTTCAGGAAAAGACAAAATCCTGCGGTTATCGCAATAAATAGGTGATTTAAGACCGGAGGCCCATGTAAATGGTTCTGCAGCATTAAGTTTTACTGCATTTATTTTTAGTAAATAAGATGCAACCTTTTCTGCAACTTGCAAATTACTCTCCATAGTTTGAAAAGTTTATTAAAGCAAAGTTATTTTTAACGGCCGCAAACGTACGGATTTTTTTTGGAAATTTGAAAAAAAGCTTTTCTAAATAAGATGTCGCAGAAAAACATGTTAAAGAGGCTTTTTAAAATTAAGAAAAGAATTCTGAATAAACCGGTTGCCGAAAGCAATACAATTCGTTATAAAAATTAAATTTGTAATTGTAACCAAAACAATGCAAGCCAGCCGTATGCCAAATATATTTTATGGAAATATTACTTTCAAAATTTCGGCTGAAACCTTTTCTGGTGAAGGAGAAAGAATAGAATTTTCTGACTTTCAGAAATATGATATTATAAGTTTTCTACAGTCAATTGAAAACTCTTCAACACCGAAAACCTTTGTAATTGAGGGGACTGATTCGGAAAGCATACTGGATTATTTCAGTAAAAAACTTATTTACATTGAAGCAGCAGGTGGACTGGTGCAAAATCCGGCAGGTGAGATTCTTTTCATTTACAGACATGGTAAATGGGACCTACCTAAGGGAAAGCCTGAAAAAGGAGAAAGCTTAGAAGTTACTGCTATTCGCGAGGTTGAAGAAGAAACCGGAGTTTCAGATTTACAAATAATCTCCAAACTGCCATCTACATGGCACATTTACAAAATTAAAAATCAAAATTTTGCATTAAAAAGAAGCTACTGGTTTCAAATGACTGCAAAAAAGTGGAAAGAAATTAGTATTCAAACCGAAGAAGATATTACTGATGCAGAATGGATTAAGATGCCTGTGCCTTCCCTTATTCTTGACAATGCATTTTTATCTATCCGGGAATTAGTAAATTATTTTCAGGTTCATCATTATTAGTTTCCCGGTAGTCTTCATTGATTAAAAATCCTTTCAAATTGTTGATTAATGTTATTACTTGGTTTTAGGGCCGGGTAATCATGAATCAAACCATTATCATCAATTAAAACAAATGTAGGTAGCGCTCTCACTTTCAATGCATCCAGAATACGGAAATCATGCTGGAAATGAAAATCGAGCCATCTGTTGTTTGAAGAACTGATATAAGCTTCGTATATTACTGGATTTCGCTCGGTTGAAATATTTATAAATACTATATCATCGTGGTGTTTCTCAAATAATTCAGCTAAAGCAATAAATTCAAGCATGCAGGTTTCGCACCAGGATGCCCAGAAGCCCAGGTATATGAACTTCCCCTGAAAATCTTCCGGAATTCTTACAGGTTGCTCATTATCATTAAAAACTACCATGGAGGGAGCTGGAGTACCCCTTACCAGATTGTTTTTTTCAAAAAGAATATTACCTGCAATTGATCTGTGTTCGGGAAATTTGCTGTTTGTATTGATATAGTTAAGAATATTTTCAACATTTTGTTTTCGGTAATCGGGATTGCCATGCATACTTTGCAGTGCCTTTAGCATAACCAACTCCCGGATAATTTCATTGCGCAAAATGGTGTCTTTGCCAAGCGAATCCATTAGTGCATCATAGCTGTTAAGCCTGTTGACAGTGTGCCGCAGGTCAGAAGCCTGAATATTTCGGCTTCCTGCAAAAACATAAGTATCAAAAATAGTATTGAAAAAATTCATATACTGAGTGTTATGATATAAAACCGGCCTGTTAAGCAAATGAGCTCTCAATTGTTCGTCGAATCGCTCAATATTGGCAATTCTGTAGTAATACGCGAATTTATATTCATAATAATCCCTGAAGTACTCATTGTCAATATTCCCGAAAAGTGAATCGGTATGATTCCTGAATTCATCAAATAGTCTCCTGTTACGCCCCTGATGAACCCTGGTAAAGTTTTCAATGAGAAATTCATGAAACTCATCTTCAAACTCATTAATAAGATTATTAAGATTGCTTGAAGGTTCAACAATTTGAAATTTAAAATGCCAGGGATCAAGGTAAGGGTTGCGACTATCGTCGAGCTGACTAAAAATAACAGGATCAAACTCCAGAAGATATGATTGTCCGGGTTCAACGAAAAAACCCATCCTGGCATGGTCAATGCGAAAAAATACAAATTGGGGTCGGTAACGAATTAATTCTATAATGAAATTACCATTTTCATCTACTTTATCTGAACCTATTTCACGTTCATGAAAAGATATCATATCTGCATATTCAAGCAGCCGAACCACCTGACCTTCTGCTCCCGGAAAGTTTCCTTTGATTTGAATACGAAAATCAGATGCACTTACCTTGATTGCAAATAAAACAAAGATAGAAATCAAGAGACTTTTCATAACTTACATGACATGAAATTATCTTACCTATTGCTGCAAACGAAGGACAACCCAAAATATTTTAATTCATGGCATTCGGGTTAATTAAATAAGTTTTCAAAACTTAACACCTTCAGGTACAAAAGGCGTTGGATCACCTCCATACCTTATAATATCCCTTACGATGGAAGAATTAAGTGCAGTATATTCAGGAATAGTAAGTAAAAAAACCGTTTCAATGGGGGGAAACATTTTTTTATTAATCTGCCCTATACTACGTTCAAACTCAAAGTCGGCCGAAGTACGGAGACCTCGAAGGATAAAATTGATTTCATTTTTCCGGCAATACTCAACTGTTAGTCCTGAATAAATATCAACATGCACAGTTGACTCGTTTTCAAATACCTTCTCAAGCCATTCTCTTCTTTTTTCAACGGGGAAAAAACCGGCTTTTTCGGCATTGACACCTATTGCCACTATTATCTTCTCAAACAAAGGGACAGCCCTTCTTACAATTGATTCATGACCCCGTGTTATGGGATCAAAAGATCCCGGAAAAACAGCTATACGTTTCATATTCAGTGGTTTACATGTTTCAGGATTTCATAAAATTTCAGAACAAAATTGATTATACAGATTTCATCCATTCATACAAACTGTAATGCTGATCGCTCATATTAAGTTTTTTATAAACTTCCTGGGCATTTTTATTAGTTTTATCAACATACAATCTTATTCCTTTTAAAGTATCATCAACCAAAATTTCCTGTTTTAAATGCTCAAACATTTGTCTGAAAATTCCTTTCTTTCTATACTCAGGTAACACGTAAACTGAATGCACCCATAAAACACTACCATTTCGCCAGTCGCTCCATTCAAACAATACGAGCAATGATGCAATTACCTGTTCATCATCCTTTGCAATCAGATAATACCCTTTATAATCATTCTCAAAAATATGAAAAACACCTGATCTGACAATTTCTTTTTCAAGCTTTAGATTCTCAGTTTCAAGAGCCATCTTTAACTGGAAATTTACAATAGTGTCAAGGTATTTCGCTCTGGCTCTAAGAATCTGTATCATTATTTTAAGGCTGTTTAAAAAAGCTGAAACGTACTTTTCCATACCTTCGGCTTTCATAAAACAATGGATGCTCATTGAATTTTACTTCTTCTCCATGTTCAACCACCAGCCAGCCTCCGGATTTTAATATGGATGCATCGAAAACCCTTGAAGGAATTTCATTAATACGACCCAAATCATAAGGTGGATCAGCAAAAACGATATCAAATGATAATTTACAAATGCCCAGGAAGTGAAACACATCGGCCCTTACGGCTTTTAACTTATTAAAGTCAAGTTTTTCAGCAGTTTGACGGATAAATTGCACGCAATGGCTGTTAATATCAACGGATATGACATTTTTAGCTCCTCTTGAAGCAAATTCGTATGAAATATTACCTGTACCTGCAAAAAGATCAAGCACCTCAATTTCTTCAAAATCAAAATGATTATTCAGGATATTAAAAAGGGCTTCCTTGGCCATATCTGTTGTAGGCCTTACGGGAAGTTTTCCGGGCGCAATAATTTGTCTGCGCTGATTTTTGCCCCCGATTATCCGCATGCATTTAAACTTAAGAGATTGTAATAATAATGATGAGGAATGTTATCAAAAGACTCACTGTATTTATACAAATCGCTTCTGGGACCAAAACTAAAAGATTTAAAATACA
>SKSE01000328.1 GCA_007118135.1 Bacteroidales bacterium
CTGATGCGTGATTACAGGGGTGCGAAAAACAACTATCCTAAGGTTACTTCCACTTCCACGGTATTGCCGGGCGAATATGCAATCAACTCTTTATGTTGCTCTTTTCCATTAACCAACCTTTTGGCAATTCCTTTGCAGACTCCGGAAGGGTTGTTCACTTTTATCCTGAAAGTGGTATCCCTCAGTTTACGTATTACTTCAAACCCTTTCCATTCAGAAGGGATACAGGGATCAACCAATAGCCCGTCATATTCTGGTCTCACTCCAAGAATGTACCGTGTAATGGCATAGTAGTTCCATGCAGCTGTGCCGGTAAGCCAGGAATTCTTGGCTTCGCCGGGCCGGGCAGCATCTTTGCCGGCAATCATCTGGGAATATACATAAGGCTCTGTTTTATGCAGCTGACTGATATCTTCCAGATAAGCCGGACAAATTTTCCTGTAGTATTCCCATGCACGCTCACCCCGACCAATGATGGTTTCACCAATCATAATCCAGGGGTTGTTATGGCAAAAAATCCCTGCATTTTCCTTATAGCCTGCCGGATAGGTCGATATCTCCCCATATTCAATGATGTACTTTGTAAATGCAGGATTGTTGAGCACGATACCGTATTCGCAATCGAGATATTTCTTCACTGAATCCAGGGCTTTTTCAATCATTCCATCATCTTTGCCAATTTCTGCCATGGAACACCAGCCGTTGGATTCAATAAATATTTTTCCTTCTTCATTCTCTTTGCTGCCTACTTTGCGCCCAAAGAAGTCGTATGCACGTAAAAACCACTCACCATCCCAGCCATGTTTTTTTACTGTTTCAATCATCTGGTTTACATGCTTTTCAGCTTCCTTTGCTTCCTCTTCTTTTCCAATCTGACTGCACAATCGGGCAAACTCGCGACCATAAACCACGAACAATCCGGCTATCATTACCGACTCAGCTGTTCCGTCCGATTTATTCTCAGTAGTCTGAAAAGATTCGTTGGGATCGTTGGAAAAACAATTAAGGTTGAGGCAGTCATTCCAGTCGGCCCTCCCAATAAGAGGCAAACCATGAGGTCCCAGGTTATTTACCACATGATAAAAAGAAGCTTTCAGGTGGTCGAAGTGGGGTTTTGCTTTTGATTCATCATTGTCAAAGGGTACCATCTCATCAAGAATGCCAAAATCACCGGTTTCCTTAATGTATTCTGTTGTGGAAAGTATCAGCCAGAGTGGGTCGTCATTGAAGTTTCCCCCAATGGCGTTATTGCCCCTTTTGGTCAGGGGTTGGTACTGGTGGTATGCTCCTCCGTCTTCAAATTGGGTAGATGCAATATCGATGATGCGTTCTCTTGCTCTGGCAGGCACCTGGTGTACAAAGCCAATGAGATCCTGGTTTGAGTCTCTGAATCCCATTCCTCTGCCGATACCTACTTCAAAAAATGAGGCTGAGCGCGACATGTTAAAGGTGATCATACACTGGTACTGGTTCCAGATGTTTACCATGCGATCCAGTTTTTCATCACCGCTATTGAGAACATAATTGCCCAGCAGTTCATCCCACAGGCAACGCAAATCATGAAAAGCCTTTTCTACCCTGGCAGGAGTGTTAAAAGATTGTATTAGTTGCTTAGCTTTGGTTTTGTTGATTATATTTTTTGCTTCCCATTTTTCATCCTGTTTGTTCTCTACATAACCCAGGATAAAAATCAGTTCTCTTGATTCGCCCGGTTCAAGCTTTATTTCAAGGTAATGCGATGCAACGGGCGACCAGCCATGTGCATGTGAGTTCCGGGGTTTACCTTCCAGAACTGCCGCTGGTCCTGACATCTCGTTGTATATACCCATAAAACTTTCCCTGTCGGTATCATACCCCTGCACAGGATAATTGACATGGTAAAAGGCATAATGATTTCTTCGTTCTTTATACTCAGTTTTGTGATACAATGTGGAACCATCAATTTCTACTTCACCGGTGCTCAGATTTCGCTGAAGGTTGTTCTGATCGTCTTCGGCATTCCAAAGGCACCATTCTGCAAATGAAAAAAGCTTAATCTCCTTTTTAAAGGTTGAATTGTTGGTAAGGGTCAATTTCTGCACTTCGCACCATGAATCTAAAGGGATAAAAAACAACACCTTTGCCTCCAGGTTATTTTTCTCTCCCTTTAACAGTGTATAATTCAGCCCATGACGACATTCATAGGTGTCAAGTGGGGTTTTTACCGGTTTCCAGCCCGGCGACCATATGGTTTCTCCTTCACGAATATAAAAATATCTTCCCCCATTGTCCATAGGCACATTGTTGTACCTGTAGCGTGTTAGTCTTCTGAATTTTGCATCCTTATAAAATGCATACCCGCCGGCAGTATTGGATATCAGAGAAAAGAAGTCTTTGTTACCCAGGTAATTGATCCATGGCCATGGCGTTTGAGGGTTTGTGATAACATATTCTCTTTTGTTATCATCAAAATATCCATACTTCATCGTTATGAAGGGATTTTAAGATTAATTATATATTGAAATCCAGTCTTGACTTTTTGGTTTTTTCGTATACTTCCCGGCTGAAAATATATTTTTGAGGGCTCCTGGGTGAAGTGTTTTTTTGGGGATCACTTATAAGAATGATATGTTTCATCTGCAATACCTTTTTCCTGAAATTTCTCCGGTCAAGTTTTATACCAAGCACAGCTTCATAAAGATTTTGCAATTGGGTTAGTGTAAATTTTTCGGGCAAAAGTTCAAATCCGATGGGCTCTCTCCATAATTTATACCTTAGGGCGTCAAGGGCTTTTTGAATTATTTGGTAATGGTCAAAACCAAGGGATGGGAGTTCATCTACCGGAAACCATTTGGTAAACTTGTGACCACGATCTGGCTTAATAAGGGCACTATTGACCAAAGATAAATAGCCAACAGATACTACATGGTTACTTGTTTCGGGAAAATTTGTTCTGATCCATAGCTGATCCTTTGGGTTTGAAAGGCGGCTTCTGTCTCCAAAGGTGTAATATTGTTCAAGATAAATATTGTCGAGGCCGGTTTTTTCTTTCAGCACCCTGTGAGCAGCATCATCAAGATTTTCTCCTACCAAAACATGGTGGCCTTGCAGGGTATAGTCAGAAATAAGGATTTCTCCTGTTTTTTTATCCTTTAATATTCTTTCGGTTAACAATACCTTTAGTGTATTTGAATTGAATCCAAAAATTACACAATCGACGGAGATATTATTTATGTATTTCTCCATATTTTTTATTATGTAAATTTTACACTTACGCTGCAAATGTAATTGCTTTTTTGAAATAGCCAAAAAAAGAATGATTAATTGCAGGAGCGTATGATTTTTTAATGAATCTATGAAGAAAGCTTTTTGACCTGTTATGCATTGTTTCCCAAATGGCCCGAAACTACAAAGGTTTTGGAATGATTGTTATTTATAATCATTCTAAATTCCCGAAAAAGTTAAAAAACATTAACAAAGTGCTGATTTTTTGTATATTTGTCAGTGTGTAATATGTACACAATGCTTTTAAAGCAGCAATACCAAAACAATCAAATCACTCTATCTATTAACTAAAAAACACACCTATGTTTGAAAAGACTTTCAAGTTATTGTTTTTGCTGTTTTTTGTCTTTGTTAGTATGACAGTAACAGGGCAAAACGGCAGAATTCAGGGAGTGGTGACGGACCGTGCCACGGGCGAATCACTTCCCGGAGCGTCTGTTGTGATTCAGGGTACTTTACAAGGCAGTACCACTGATCTTGACGGACGATTTGATTTTTCTGCTCCTGCAGGAGAAGTAATACTTCAGGCCAGTTTTATCGGATACATGGTACAAACACGGCAAGTTACCGTTGTTGAAGGAGAAACCATCACTGTAAATTTTGAAATGTTTGATGATGTTACAGTTCTGGATGAATTCGTTGTAATTGGATATGGCGTTCAGCAAAAAGCCCTGCTTACTGGCGCTAATATCAATGTGGGGGGAGACCAGATTGCAGAACTTAACACTACCACAGCCATGGAAGCCCTTCAGGGGATAGCCCCTGGTGTTAGTGTACTTCGCAATCATGGTGCACCCGGTGCTGGTACCCGGATCACAATCAGGGGTATGGGAACCATTGGTAATTCAGACCCCTTATTTATTGTTGATGGGGTAGCCGTTGGTAATATAGATTACCTGAACCCATCAGATATCGAGTCAATTGATGTATTAAAAGATGCAGCATCATCTGCCATTTATGGTTCAAGGGCTGCTAACGGGGTAATCCTTGTAACCACCCGTAAAGGTAAACCAGGCTCAGCTCCAACTATTACCTATGACACCTATGCAGGATTTCAGAACATTTATAAAAACCTGACACCGTTAACTGCACAGGAGTACATGTTTATTATGAACGAGGGACGCACCAATGATGGTCTTTCCCCTCACAACTGGGAAGCTATCCTGTTAAACAATTCTTACCTGAACAATAATTTCCCCGACGAACTGGGTACACAACTGGGTCAGCAGGTGTGGAATAATCTTCAGAACGGCTGGGCAGGAACCAACTGGATACATGAAATGACCAGGGACAATGCTCCCGTTCAAAATCATTCTTTAAATATTACCGGCTCTACCAGCGATCTAACCTATGCACTGGGGGTTTCATATTTGGATCAGGCAGGTATACTGGGCGGTGATATTACTGATGCAGGTTACAAGCGTCTTACAGCTCGCTTGAATACCGAAGCTGTGTTATTTAAAAACAACTCCCATGATATCATTACTATCGGGGAGAATTTTACCTATACCAACGTTGAAAACCGTGCAATTGCAACAGGAAATATTTACTGGAATGATTTGCACAATGCATTGGTAACCAATCCCTTGCTTCCTGCTTATTGGGCTCAGTCACCCCATGGCAGAAACTATACTCCCACCCTGGAAGGAATCTCACTGGGGCAGCACAACCCCCTGGCTGTAATGTACCATCGCCATAATTATAATACAGGCCGTGGTAATAATATTACCGGTAATGCTTATGCGATTGTTCAACCCATCGAAAATCTCAGGTTCAGATCATCCTTTGGGATTAATTCCTGGTTTGGCCACAGCAGATCATGGGCTCCAACCTTCCGTATGGCAACACAGTACAATAACACCAATGATGCAGCTACCCAGCAAATGTACCAGGGAATTGATTATACCTGGACCAATACCCTTACCTATGACTTTTCATTACAGCAAGACCACCGGTTCTCTGTATTGGCAGGTACCGAAATGCTGAAAAACAGGCTTAATTTTAATGTTGGTGGCTGGAAAGCAAGAACCATTTATGGATCGCCTGACTTTGCCTATCTGGACAATGTAGTTCCGGAATCTATCAGCGACATCAATACATGGGGACGCGACTGGGCCGCACAAGGCGGTGGTTTGCTTTCATATATGGGACGGGTTTCATGGAACTACCAGGCAAAATATATGGTCGATGCTACATTTAGGGCTGATGGATCTTCCAACTTTGCAAGGGGCAACCGTTGGGGTTATTTCCCATCGTTCTCTGCAGGTTGGAATTTTACCGAAGAAGAATTTATGCCCGATCTGGGATGGCTTGATTTTGGTAAACTTCGTGCAAGTTGGGGACAGAATGGTAACCAAAGTATACCCAACTTTATCTACAGTGCCAACATCGCATATAAACCCCAGGGATATTACTTCGGACCTGAAAGGCTGGTGTCTTCACCAACAGCATTACCTTCAAATGTTCCCAATCCTGATGTAACATGGGAAACCTCAGAACAGCTCAACTTTGGCCTTGATGCCAATATGCTTGACTGGCGCCTTACTTTTACCCTGGATCTTTATGAAAAGACCACCAAAGACTGGCTCGTTCTTGCACCCATACTTGGTACTTCCGGTGCCGGAGCACCTTTTATTAATGGGGGCGACATTCAGAACCGCGGTATTGAATTATCGCTTGGTTGGAGAGATGAGGTTGCAGGATTTAAGTATGGTGCTACCATTGCAGGTGCACACAACAGAAACAAAGTTACCCGGCTGGCCAATGCAGAAGGAGTAATTCTCGGGCCTTCTCACGTGCTTTCACAAGGAACAGCTTATATCTCACGTGTAGAGGTTGGGTATCCCATTGGCTTCTTTTATGGTTTTGAAACCAACGGACTGCTCCAGAACCAGGATGATGTAGATGCCTATGTTGGACCAAACGGACAGCCATATTTTGAAGATCAGCGTCCGGGCGATGTTTGGTTCGTAGATCAGGATGGTAATGGAGTTATTGACGAAAGAGACAAGGTAAAGTTGGGCAAACCACAGCCCGACTTCGAGCTTGGTATTCAGTTAAATGCCGAATATCGCGGCTTCTTCGCGAATACTACTTTAACAGGTAAATTTGGAATGCAGGTTATGCAGTCCTACCGTTCTTTTGCCGACCAGTTTACACAAAACTATACAACACAGATTTTTGATCGCTGGCATGGAGAAGGAACATCCGACAGGATACCTCGTTTGAGCTCTTCTTCTCATCGCAATACTAATTTTATCTCAGATATTTACCTGCATGATGCCGATTACTTAAGGATCAGCAACCTTACCCTGGGATATAAGTTTGATAATTTTACCCGCAATGTAAACTGGATGCAGGTCGCTTCCGTTTATATTTCATTTAATAATTTATACACCTTTACCAACTATGATGGTATGGATCCTGAAATAGGATTCGGGCATGATGCTTCCTGGGCATCAGGTGTTGACCTGGGATTGTACCCGCTTCCGCGTACTGTTATGTTAGGACTTAATGTTACATTTTAAACCGGTTTTACAATGAAAAAGATTCTTTATATAATAGTTGCGGGATCATTATTTATGATTAGCAGCTGCAGTGAAGACTTCCTCGATACAACCAATTTGTATGAGACAAGCCTTGAGAACTTCTACCAGACTCCCCAGGATATTGCCGAAGCAATGGGGGGAGTATACAATGCTCTTTATGTTTCCGGTGTGCATAGTGAAGAGCATCTCGCAGCCAATTTGCTTGCCGACTATATGTTTGGCGGCGGTGGCCCCGATGATATTTCAGCAAAAAATGTGGCCAGTTTTATAGACCCTTCCGAAGATACCTATCGTGATCTCTGGATTGAAACCTATAACGGGGTTTACAGAGCCAATGCCATCATTGAAGCGGTAAGCGAAAATGACTACTCGGCTTTTTTCAATACTGAAGCTGATGAAATCAATTTTGTGAATACTTCATTGGGTGAAGCTCATTTTATGAGAGGATTCTTTATGTACAGAGCTGCCCGGTTTTTCGGAGGGATGCCGCTTATCAATTCCACTGATGCCCCACGCGATGTACCACGGGCTACAATGGAAGAAACCTTTGGACAAATTGCTTCAGATTTCCTTATGGCTGCCCAAACCATGCCGGCAGTCAATGCAGCAAATTTACCCCTTTCTAACTACGGTCATGCCAACAGGTGGGTAGCCAAAGCTTACCTTGCGCGAACTTACCTGTTTTATACAGGCTATATGACCAACATGGGAAACACACCTACCGATGTGATTCCGCTGCCTGACGGTGGTACTGTTACTAAAAATGATGTTATTCAGCATCTTGTAGATGTACGCGACAACAGCGGTTATGCCATGGTAAGTGACTTCCGTAACCTGTGGCCTTATTCTCATGTAAATGCCGCTGCAGGCGAAGTCGTACTCCCATGGGCAGAAAATGAAGGCCTCCAATGGGTTGGACAGGATGGCCCCAATTCCGCTATTGGTACCGGTAATACAGAAGTTATGTTTTCGCTCAGATATGCTTTTGGAAACTGGGAATGGGATGGTGGAACCGGTCAGAAATATAACAACAGGGTATGTCTGTTCTTTGGTATTCGTGGTAATTCGATGGTTCCATTCGGTACAGGATGGGGATGGGGTCCAATTCACCCGGTCTTTTACAACAATTGGCCTGATGATGATGTAAGAAAGCATGGCTCAGTTCTGGTAATGGGTGATCCTGATCAAGCTACCGATGGTTATCAACCCGAACAGGGAGATCATGAAACAGGTTTATTCAATAAAAAATATACTACCCTGCAACATGGTGGTGAAGAAGGGGTGAGAGGAATGTTTTACTATCTTTACGGCTGGTCGCATGGTGATCCTATGCAGCTTTGGGCTGCCCAGGATTATTATTACCTGAGATTCTCTGATATTCTGCTTATGCACTCCGAGCTTACTGAAACAGCTGATGGAATGAACCAGGTTAGGCAAAGAGCCGGTCTGGATCCTGTTTCCTGGTCAATGGATAACCTCAAGAGAGAAAGATTGTATGAGTTTGCATTTGAAGGTATTCGTTGGTTTGACCTTGTAAGATGGGGTGATGTGGAAAATCCTGCTAATAACTACTATGGTGTAACTGCCGAAGTGGTTAATTCAGGTGTTACCACAACACATAGTGTAAACTATCGTTCAGAAACAAGAGGATTATTGCCAATTCCTGAATCTGAGATCAGATTATCCAATGATGTATATCAACAAAACCCGGGATGGGATTGATCATCACAAAGTGTTTAACTTTTAAATCAGTTAAAAATGAAAAATATTAAAAACATAAGTCTTTTCGTGGGGATGTTTCTGTTGTTGTTTGCTTCTTGCGAACCAATTGAAGACAGGGATTTTCTGGCAAACAGCTTTCACCCCGACGATATTGAATTGAGAGTTGTACAAACTACCCCAGGCGGTAATAACCTTAGCCTGCAGATGGTTACACCCGGTGTGGCCGGATATTGGGATTACATCATCGACAGAAAACATTCTGACAGGGTTGATGTGGTTTTTCCTATACCTGGAACAAATACTTTCACCTTTCATGTAACCACAGCTTATATGCCCGATGGAAGTCCGGCCAATGTTCAGTACATTTCAAGAAGTATTGATGTACAGATAGATGTATTGGATCATGAGTTACCCGAAGCTTACTATTACCTTGTAGGGCAGGACCTGGAGGGCAAGACATGGGTATTTGACGGTACCGGAGAAGATAACAGACTCTGGTGGTATATGTCTTCTCCAGGAAACTGGGCAGAAGTGTGGTGGAATGCAGGAGGTGAATGCTGTCCTCCTTCAGATGTAGATGGAAGAATGGTTTTTGACCTCGATGCTGGAGCCAATTTTACCTATTATGCCGGACCCGATGCTGACCCTGTTACGGGCAGCACCTGGGCATTCAATGCAAATTTTGACCGACTCACCATCAGCGGAGACGCCAACATTCTTGGCTCAGAAGAAGGTGGCGGCAACAATCAGCGTTTTCATATCATTGAACTCACTGATGACCGCATGGTACTTTATGTCCCTAATGCGGCATGGGATACCGGGTGGACCTGGGTATTCAAACCCGAGTAGTTCTTAGTACGTTTAAGAAATACTTTTTTTAAGTTTTTGGTTTTCCGGCCACTGAATTTTTCAGTGGCCGGA
>SKSE01000185.1 GCA_007118135.1 Bacteroidales bacterium
CCGGCAGAGTTTTCAAAAGTGTAATCCCTAAGATCAGATCTTACAATAACATCTCCCAGTTTGCGCATAAACTCCCTGATCTCTTTGCTGATACGAAAAGACAACCCCGATGGGCGACGGTTTATAGCCATTACAATGGCTCCTGACTGAACTTTTTTGTGCAATCTTTTCTCCACTTCCGGCTGAAGTTTGCGAGCAAGGGATGAAACATTAATTAGTTCATCGGCAAGGGCTTCCTCGAGGAAAGGGGATGTCGAAATCAATTCGTCTACTGCCTGTGCTATGTTCATAATTATAGGTGTTAAAAAATTAACGCAAAGTTATAAAAAAGTTTATTGTTTTTAAAAATTTCACAGAATCATTTAAAACTATTTTCTTTGCAAGGGTTTTAATAAAGTAATCAATCTCAATCTTAACCTTATATGCTTGTTCTGAAATTTGGTGGTACATCTCTGGGGAATGCTGAAAGAATTAAAAATGTTGCAGAAATTGTTCGTACGCATAAGAATTGTGTGGTAGTATGTTCAGCTATGGCAGGTGTAACCAATGCGCTGGAAATTGTTAATAGCTGCTGGGAGCAGGATGATCATTCCGGTGCTTTAGAGAATCTTGATATAATTCAAAATATGTTTGATGCCCTTTGCCGTGAATTATTTTATGAGCAGGGCACTATAAATGAAAACTGCATGGAAGCAATGGAAATGTTTGCTCCTGTCAGAAAACTTTTGGAAAGTCCATTCAACATACAGTTGACCGGTAAAATACTTTCACTGGGAGAACTAGTCACTTCCCGTATCATTAATAATTATCTTCTTAGTACCGGCACCGATTCTTCTTATGTAAATGCCCTTAAGCTTATTCAACTTAACGAGCAGGAAGAACCTGACCTGAATGATATCGCTCAAAAGATAGAAGAAACCGGCAGTTTCAGAGAGCCCGGAATTTATATAACCCAGGGCTTCATTTGTACGGATTTGCATGGAAATGTTACTAACCTGAAACGTGGTGGCAGCGATTATACGGCTACTTTACTGGGTGCAGCACTTAATGCATCTCTTATTGAAATCTGGACCGACATCGACGGACTTCACAACAATGACCCCCGGTACGTGGAAAATACCACCCCAATCCGTGATTTATCCTTTGCCGAAGCTTCTGAGCTGGCCTACTTTGGAGCAAAAATACTGCATCCGTCATGCGTATGGCCGGCACGTGAGCAAAATATTCCCATACAACTTAAAAATACTCTTGACCCTGATGCCAGCGGAACGCGCATACAAACGGGTTTTAATTCCAATGGGGTTAAAGCAATTGCGGCCAAGGATAATATTACCGTTTTACGCATTACATCGGGCAGAATGTTCAATGCATACGGTTTTCTGCACAAGCTTTTTCAGGTATTTGATGAATTTAAAATTCCTGTGGATGTGGTTACAACATCCGAAGTTTCAGTATCAGTTACTATTGAGCATACCCATTCACTGGCGGCCCTGGTTTCACGTTTGCAATCATTAGGAAGGGTGAGTGTGGAAAATGATCGTTCCATTATATGTGTGGTTGGCAACATACAGGATCATCTGGCTGAGATAATGCAGGCAGTTAAACAATTTAAAACTGACATGGTTTCATTGGGTGCAAGTTCAAATAATGTAACCCTGGTAGTACCCGGAAATCAAAAAGTTGAAGCATTGCAGGCGCTGCACAATCTGGTAAGTTTACATACAGTTAATCAACAAGAATTATGGATTCAACTTCAGGCATAAAAACACCATATTATCTATACGATCTTGACCTGTTAAGAAAAACTCTTGACCGGGCCAGACAGGCATCCGCTCAGCATGGCTATCATATCCATTATGCCATTAAGGCCAATCATAATCCCATTATCACAGGTATAATAAATGATTATGGCTTTGGTATTGATTGTGTCAGCGGAAATGAAGTTATGGAAGCATTGCATCGTGGCTTTCCTGCAGAAGAGATTGTTTATGCAGGTGTAGGTAAAAGTGATGATGAAATCAGGCAGGCTCTTGAAAATGATATCTTTTGCTTTAATGTTGAGTCGGTAGAGGAATTGCAGGTTATTGAAGAGATAGCTTCAGAAATGAATAGACCTGCAAGGGTTGCTGTCAGGGTAAATCCGGGAGTGGAAGCACATACCCATAAGTATATTACTACCGGGCTCGATGAGAACAAATTCGGAATTCATCCGTCGCAGTTGCAGGTAGCACTTGATCTTTGCAGTCAATCCCAGTGGTTACATTTTATGGGTCTGCATTTTCATATCGGTTCGCAGATTACGTCTCTCCAACCCTATATTGAGCTTTGCAATCGGGTTAACGAGATTTGGGAAGAGTTTGCAATTTCTTCACTGGGCGCAACAATACTCAACATGGGTGGTGGCCTTGGGGTAAATTATGATGATCCTGAGGGAAATCCTGTTCCCGATTTTGGATCCTTTTTCAACGCAATTGCAGAAAATCTGAAAGTTCCTGATCATATTCAGGTACACTTTGAACTGGGGCGCAGCCTGGTGGCCCAGTGCGGAAAGCTTATTGCCAAAGTTTTATATACAAAAAAAGGTGTTGACAAGGAATTTGCTATAACTGATGCAGGCATGACAGAGCTTATGCGCCCTGCACTTTACCAGGCAAAACACCAGATTGAAAACCTGAGTAATACAGGTGAAATACATACATACGATGTAGTGGGTCCGGTTTGTGAATCCAGCGATGTTTTTGGAAAAGCCGTCCAATTACCCATTACACGCAGGGGTGATTTACTTGCCATAAAAAGTTGCGGCGCCTACGCAGAATCCATGATGCTAAGATACAATATGAGGGCAAGGGCAAGGAGTTATTTCCTTGATTCAGGAGAATTTGCAAAATATGATCTCTCCGAAAAGATTTCCAGAAAACTGGTTTAAGTATACTCTGAAATTAAGGGGAATGGTTTCTTTTTATTGATTAAGCTATAATTCAAAGAATTCGTAAATTTGATGCATGGGTGATAAAAAGAAATTACAACCCACCAAAACTATTACTATTTCTCATCCAGGAGAGCATCAAAACTACATATTCAGGTTTTGATAAAAGAATACGCCTGCATAAATAAAAGTTGCAAGTAAAATACCCCTTCCGGTTTTATCGTACTTAAGATTCACCATATAGTACCTGAAAGTGAAGAGATTACTGAATATACCAATAAGCTGCATGGTGGATTGTTTCATCATGTATATTCCGCGTAATTCATCCACAACACCATAAGTTCTTACGATGGTAAATATAATCCCATATACAATCAACGGTACTAAAAGACCCATTATTATTCCCAGCGCCCAGTTGTCTTTTTTAAGCATCAAATTTCCACTCTTTTAATTGGCTAATAAGTTTATGTGCGGTAAAATCGTATTGCACAGGTACCACTGATATGTATTTATTTGCCAGTGACCATTCATCGGTATCATCAACATCTTCATGTAGTTGAAACTTACCGGTAAGCCAGTAATAATCCTTACCCCTTGGGTCTGTGCGGTGGTCAAATTCCTCAACCCAATTGGCGTTGGCCTGGCGGCATACCCGCACTCCTTTTATTTCATGCTCCTTTATGGCTGGTATATTCACATTCAGGCAGTTCCCCTTGGGGAGACCGTGTTCAAGCACATTTCGTACAATTTGCTGAACATATTTACGTGCTGGCAGAAAATCAGCATTCAACCGGTAATCGAGCAATGAAAACCCAACACTTGGAATTCCTTCCATGGCTCCTTCAATGGCTGCCGACATGGTGCCGCTGTAAATTACGTTGATAGATGAATTGCTGCCGTGATTGATTCCTGATACTAATATATCAGGTTTACGGTGCAAAACCTCCTTTACGGCCAGCTTTACACAATCCACAGGGGTTCCGCTGCAGCTGAATTCCTGGTGATCACCGTTTACGGCAATTTTTTCAAGACGGATAGGTTCGGTAATAGTGACCGCATGGCCCATGCCACTCTGTCCTTTGTCTGGAGCTACTACAACCACTTCTCCGATTTCCAGCATAAAAGCTATGAGGTTGCGGATACCGGGGGCCATAATGCCATCGTCGTTGGTAACTAATATTACGGGTTTTTGCATATTCTGAAATTTTTGGCAAAGCTATTAAGAATTAGCCTTATGACAAGATTTTGATGAGAAAAGTTTTAAAGGTAACTTTTCGTTTGGTTTAAACACGGGTTACACCACCTGAAACAATAAACTTCATAAAGTCTGCCGAATTTGCTTCAACCGGTATAACATTCTCTGCCGGGACGATAAACATATTACCTGAGAAATTGTATGAATGCGGGAGATATACCGCTACAAAATCAGCATCGATACCTATGTTTTGCATGTCGCGCTCTGTAATAAAACCCAGCTTGCGGATATTGCTTTCACGACTCATTATCACCATAACAGGTTCTGTAAACTTCTTTTTCTGACCTACAAAAGCCGACAGCAGATCGGATATGGCTGTATAAAGCATTTTGATCAAAGGCACCTGGTCCATGATGCGGTTCAGTAACATGGAAAAAGGTGTACGAATGATAATACTTCCGAGCATACCTATAATGGTAATGGAGCCCAATATTATCAGCAGGCCTAGTCCGGGGATTTTAACAGGAAGTAAACCGTCAATAAATTCAAAAAGTTTGAAAATGACAAAGATTGTGATGGAAATGGGCGCAATAAGAAGCAACCCCTGGAAAAAATAGTTGGCAATTTTTCTTAATGTTTTCCTGTAAATATACTCCGACCGTCTCATATTTCGTTGATTTGAAAATTTCTGATTCTTATTTTAGCTTAACAAAATTAAACAAACCGAATGAACTCTTGTTTGCAACTTTTGAAAGAAGTTTACTCATCGATGCTTAACTATTTTTAACGCCCGACATAATGTCATGTATTTGTTCTGTGGCTTGCTTTTTGACTAATTTTGAATCGTTTTTTAAACTGAAACTAAATATTTGAGATATGGTTTTTGATGTTAATATTCTAATCATTTTCGGGGTTTTTATGCTCCTGAGCTGGCTGGTTGGTAACCAGTTGAAATCAAAGTTTGCCAAATACTCCCGCATGGGACTTCGCTCTGGCTTATCAGGTCGTGAAGTGGCAGAAAAGATGCTTCGCGATAGTGGTGTGAGTGGAGTTCGTGTAATCTCTACTCCCGGAAAACTTACCGACCATTACAATCCATTGGATAAAACTGTAAACCTTAGTCCTGAAGTTTACAACGGACGCAGTATTTCAGCAGCTGCAGTAGCAGCCCATGAATGTGGCCATGCGGTACAACATGCCCGAGCCTATTCTTTTCTGAAAATGCGCTCTGCACTGGTTCCGGTTATCAGTATTAGTTCACGTTATATGCAGTGGGTATTGTTGATTGGTATTCTTACCATAAATGCATTCCCCGGCATATTATTGGCAGGAATCATTATGTTTGCTATGACCACCCTTTTCAGTTTTATTACTCTCCCGGTTGAATTTGATGCTACCAATAGAGCATTGGTGTGGTTAAGAGATACAGGGTTAACAGTTGGTGAAGAGCACAGCAATGCAAAAGACGCTTTAAAATGGGCAGCACTTACTTATGTTGTTGCTGCATTGGCATCACTGGCAACCCTAATGTACTATATTATGATATTTTTGGGCAGCAGAAGATAAGCTGTTTGTTTGTTGCGAAGAAAATTTAATAATAATCCGGGTAGTAAGTCTTGCTACCCGTTTTTAATTGCTTTTTCAATACACATCCATAGATTGTCTGCGGTATAATCCCAGGAAAATAACTTCTTTCTTTCAGCTGCTTTTTTTATTAATTCTGCTCGCATTTCAGGATGAGTGCTAATGGTGATCATGGCTTTTGTAATGGATTCAACTGAAAATGGGTCAACCATCAATGCTGCATCACCAGCAACCTCAGGCATAGATGTTACGTTGGATGTTATTACCGCAGCCCCCGAGTTAAAAGCTTCCAGAATGGGGATACCAAATCCTTCAAAATAGGGAACAAAAAGCAAGGCAAGGGATGCAGCATACAATTGATTGAGTTCTGCAACGCCCATTCTTCCCAGGAAAATAACATCATCCTTGTATTGAAGCTTCTCCCATGATTCATTGATTTTCGGGCTCCACCATTTTTTCGGGCCCACTACAATCAGTTTGATTTTTCCTTTATCCTGTTTTTTAAACTCGTTAAAAGCTTCAAACATCCTGGCAAGGTTTTTACGAGGTATCAGCGCACCTACATATAAAAAATAAGGAAAACCATTGGAGTATTTTTTCCTTATTAAATCTGTTTCTTCAGGATTTATGGGCTTATAGGCTTCATTGCATCCGTTGTGGGTTACGTCAATCTTTTCAGCAGGAATACCCCAGGTTTTAATGAGGTCATTTTTAGAATAATGACTTACGGTAGCAATACGGGTAGCCTTGTGTGCATATTTTTTGAAAAGGATATTATAATAATAGCGGGTAAGAAAGGGAGTGTCTTTAGAAAAGTGTACAAAATTAAGGTCGTGAATAACCTGAACACAGGGCACTGGCGAATTCAGAGTCATCCAGCCGTCAGGAGTTACAAATAAATCGGGCTTAAGCTTTCTCAACAGTAATGGTAAACATATTTCAAAACGGATGAGCCACAACAGGGGGTGTCTTGCAGGTGGTGGTAATATTACAGTTCGGGTGTTTGGTGGGAATATCAACTCAGCAGTAGGCTTCCGGTCAAAGATTAAAATAAACTCATGTTCGGGATGATTTGCAGTTATTCTTTTAATGTTTTCAAAAGTAAACCAGCCAATTCCATCCAGTTTTCCCGGTATTAGTAAATGGGTATTTATGGCTATCTTCATCTTACTGTTTTAGCTGATTTTATCCGGTAAATGTAATATCATTGCCTGGAATTATCCGGTGTTATCTGATCATTTATGAAGTCTTTCAGATTTTGGTAAAGGGCTGCAACTGGCAACCCCACCACATTGTGCCAGGAGCCTTCAATTCGCTCTACACCTATGAGCCCGATCCACTCCTGTATGCCATAGGCCCCTGCTTTATCAAAGGGTTTGAAGTTATTAATGTAAAAATCAATTTCTTCGGGGTTTAAATTGGCAAACGTTACAAGGGTATTTTCATAAAAAGCTACCTGCTTTTTAAGGGAGGTTATGCAAACCCCGGTAATAACCTGGTGTGTTGTCCCGGACAGTAAGGTAAGCATCTGGCGGGCCTGTATGGCGTTACCTGCTTTGTTCAGAATTTGTTTTTCCTTCACCACAATGGTGTCAGCTGTAATGACGATACTGTTTTCGGAGATTTGAGTTTTGAAGGGTTCAGCTTTTTGCTTGCACAAGTGCAGCGCAATCTGGTGGGGTGGTAATTCAGCCGGAAAATTTTCATTACAGGGAATTGACCATACCCGGAAGGGAAATCCTGCATCCTTCAATAATTTCCTGCGGCGTGGCGACTGCGATGCCAGGATTAGATCAAAGGTTTTAAGCTGCTCGAAAAACTTCATGAATGCTTCAAAAATAGATAATAGCGGACGCAAAGATAAATGCTTTGCCCATGCCTTCCAAAATAATTATTGGAGAGAAAAACCTTCTTGCAGATAAAAAGAAAAAATAAACATGGAAAACACTCCTGCTACCATTATCATTTTTGAAAAAACGCTCAGATTCCTGTAGTCTGCCTTTTCTTTGGCTGTCATGATTTTATTGATCATGATGATGAGTGGAATTTGTATTGCCAGTAAAATATAGGCAAACAGGAAGTCAAAGTCGCGCATCAGAATAAATATCTGGAACCAACCAATAAGAATAATGATGGTTACGGTAAGAAAAATGAGTAGTTTTTTTGTAGAATGCACTCCTGCCACAACAGGTATGGTTTTGCAGCCGGTTTTTGCATCTCCCTTAATGTCTTCAATATCCTTTATTATCTCACGAAGCAGAGTGGTAAGAAAGGCGAAAAGAGCATATACCCTCGAGAAATATGAGATATTAATGAAATCCACATTCCTGATACCTTCAACAGCCAGAGCATGTGACTCAAAAACCCACACAATGGCAACGACAAATCCTGCAAGTACAGCCACTATGATATTACCCATCAGAAACTTTCTTTTGTACCTTATGCTGTAAAGCCAGAGCAGGGTAGGAACAATAAGAAATAGAAACAAAAGTGGCCAGTATTGAACTTTTATTGACATGTATGCACCCAGCAAAACCCCTATTATATTGAAAAATGAGTGGTAGAAAATAGCCGATCGCCGCGAGATTTTTCTACCCAGAATAATCCTTTTGGGTTTGTTTATGCGATCAGTACGCAGATCAAAATAATCATTGATGGCATAGCCGGCAGCAGTTATCAGCACAGTAGCCATCACTATAAGGAAAAACTCGAAATGTGAGAGAGCAAGTTCAAGTCCTTTGCTTTGTAACAGGGGTTGAATAATAGCATATCTGAACAGATACTGAATGGCCGCTACCATAAGCAGGTTAGGCCAGCGAAACAATTTCAGGTATGCTACCATATCATAATTTTTTAGGGATGTTAATTGTCCTCGATTAAATTACCAGTGAAACCCATCCTCATCAAACCATTTGTTCTGTACTTTCATCACCTGTTCAAGTACATCTCTGGCACAACCTTTACCACCCGGAATAGGTGAAATATATTTGCTGATGTGTTTAATCTCTTCAGCAGCATCGGAAGGGCAAGCGGCGACACCTACCTCTCTCATGATTTCATAATCAATAATATCATCGCCCATGTATAGAATATTCTCCTTTTTAAGGTTGTCCCTTTTAATAATATCATGAAATACTTCCAGTTTATTGCCTATGGAAAGATATATTTCCTTAACGCCCAGCCCTTCAAATCTTTGCCTTACTGCTTCTGAGTTGCCGCCCGTTATGATAATGATGCGGTAGCCTTTTTTAATGGCCAGTTGAATAGCGTATCCGTCCTTTACATTCATAGCACGTAGCATTTGCCCATCGGGAGTAAGCAAAACAATGCCATCGGTCATTACACCATCAACATCAAAAATAAATGTATTAATACCGGAAAGAAGGGCTTTGTAATTGGACATGCTGTTTCAGCTTTTCTTGTTTTTATCTTTACTTTCTCTAATGCTTCGGGAAATAAAATTATAAATTTTTTGATAAGCTGGCAAGGTCGAAAGCATATCAAGATGTTTTTGCATGATCACCTTGTCTTCACGTATTGCCGGACCTGTTTGCACATCAGCAGGTTTATGGGTTTTTACTTTACGTAAAGTTTCATCAAGTAAGGGATACAGAAGATCGAAAGATAACTTTTCTTTTTGCAATAATTCATCTGCAATAGCAAACATATGATTGGTAAAATTGCAGGCAAATACTGCAGCGATATGCAATGCTTCCCTTTGCGGAGACGTAATATGCTCCACTTTACGGCTAACTCTCCGGGCGAGCTTCATCAGTTGCTTCAGATGTTCATCATCCTGTGCTTCAATGCAAAGCGGGATATTTGAAAAACTGATTTTCACCTTTTTTGAGAAAGTCTGCAAAGGGTATAAAACACCATATCTCACGTTATGTCCGGCAAAAATATTCATATTAAGACTTCCTGAAGTGTGCACCACAAAGGCATTCTTTATGTCAAAGCTGTTCAGCAAATAATCCAGTGCCCCATCTGCCACTGAAAAAATGTACAAATCGGCATGGGGCAGAATCTTTTTAATATCTGTAGTGCAGTAACAATCGAGTTTCTGGGCCAGTGCTGCCGCTGATTTGCCTGTACGACTGTATACCTGAAGCACTTCAATCCCATTTGCCTTCAGTGCCATGCCCAGATGGGTTGCCACATTACCTGCCCCAATCAGTATTGCAGTTTTGATTGATTTCATTAACGTTTAGTCCTTTTTTTCCACCTCCTGCGAAATGCCATCCAGAAACCGGTAAGCATAACCAGGCAGCTAAACCATAACAGGTTGATATAAGGAAATATAATCGTTTTGATAATGATAAATTCAGGATGCTCCCGATATAGTTTTATCTCAATGGTATGTGGTTTATCGGAAACTTCACTGAAACGGAAGCGATAATCCAGATCACGTATTATATCATCATTATAAAAAAGCGATTGACCCTGAAGAATAAACTGAGGTTTTGCAGTGAAAGTATCTCCAAAGTGGGTGGTTATTTCAATGGTAGCCTCCACTACAATTCTATGTTCTGAACCCTGATGGTCTTCACTCGCTTCAATTGAGCTCAATACCATATGGTTGTTTTCTATGTGAAGGGTATCGTGCAGGGTCATTTCATAAGTGCCTAAAAGCTCTGGTTCGTGTTGGTGATTGTGTTGGTTGCTGTGCTTATCAACATCGGCAAATGTAATGTATGTAAAGATATCCTTGTTCAGATAAACCTTTGCAAAAGGATTATAGACATTACCCATGTTTTCATTAAGCTTGATGGATGGAGTAGACTGGAAAACCTTGTAATACTCGCCATCCTTGTTTTTTCTCAGAAAGTCAATTTCATAAATAATATCTTCTCCATCATGGTAGTGACCCTTGTATGTGACATAATAGCTTCCCATGGGTAGTATTTCATCCTTGATAAGAAGCAGGTTTTCATTTTCTGAGAAGGCTTCTCCAAGGAAATATCCTGATGTATTTTTTGAGATAGTTTCCTGTTGGGAAAAAGTCATTAATACTGCTATAAGAAAAAGTGCAATCCCAAGGTGACTGATAATAGTAGGTGTATTTGCCAGTATATTCTTAAATCGAAGAAGCATATCCATTGATGAGAAGAAAGCAAACAGTCCTGCAAAAAGAAAAACAATATGTGCAGTTTGCCAGTCTTGTGTCAGCCACACGATTATTACTGTAAAAACGAGGCTGAGTATTAGAGACAGCCCGGTTTTGCGGATGAATTGTTTTATATCGTTCTTTCCCCATTTCAAAAAATGCGCAAACCCCATGAGGAGAGCAACCAGCACCGCAAAGGGCAGTTGCCAGGTGTTGTAGTGCGCTACCACATTTACCGGTGGCGAAAGTTCAGTTCCAAAGAATTTGTTAAAAACCGGTATCGAAGTGGTAAAAATGATCTGAAAAGCAGAAAGAACAAGTACCAGACCGGCAATAAACAGCCAGAATTCGCGCGAAACAGGCTCTTCATTTTGTGCCGATGGTAATCTTTTATAATGCCTGATGAGCACCGTTAGCGAAATAATCAGAAATGTAAAGATATAGGTAAGAATCTGAAACCCCATTCCGTCGTTGCCGAATGAATGCACTGATGTTTCGGAAAGTACCCCGCTGCGGGTAAGATAGGTGCTGTAAACAACAAAAACGAAAGAAAGGAAAGTAAATAAGAAGGCAGGAAAAAAGTTCTCCTTTTTTCTCCTGGCCACAAGCATCAGGTGTAAAGCAGCTACAATAACCAGCCATGGAACCAGGGATGCATTCTCTATGGGGTCCCAGGCCCAGAAACCACCAAATGTAAGTGATTCATATGCCCATACGCCACCCAGCAGGATACCTGCTCCCAGGAAAAAAATGGTAAGATGCACCCAGGGCAGGGCAGGACTGATCCATTCCTGATATTTCTTTTTCCAGAGACCTGCAATGCCGTAAGCATATGGTACCAATGCCAATGCAAACCCAACGAATAATACCGGAGGGTGCGATAACATCCAGAAGTTACGCAGAAGGGGATTAAGACCGTTCCCGTCTACAATAATGGAAAGGTAGAACGGATTACGGAAAAACTCGCTGGCAGCATTTTCAGGTACTTCGCGAAGCAGCAGAAAAGGGCTCATACCGATGTCGATACTTCCAAAGCTTAAACCCAGCATCATTGATGTCATAAAAAGCTGAGAAAAGGCAACAATGGTCATAACCGGGCTTTCCCACTTTTCGGCAAAACGTATGAGCAGCAACCCAACTGCCACCTGACAAAGTGTCCAGAAAAGGAAACTGCCTTCCTGCCCTGCCCAGAATGAAGCAATCAGATAACCCAATCCAAGGTCATTTTCGGTGTGCACCCATACATAACGGTACTCGTAATAACGATTCAGCAGCAGGTACATGAGCATAACTCCTGCAAGAAAAATAAAAAAGCTATGAGCAAAAAAGGCAAAACGGCCCCATTTTCGCCACATCTGAGTATCAGAAGGATTGTCTTTGGATGATTGAAGATAAAAGAACGCAGAGAAAAGAGCAGCTATGAACCCAATGATGATGGAGAATTTGCCCAGATTGCCGGGGAATAGATGTTCCCCCACATATTGTATATCCATTTAGTTAGAATTTTATTCGTTGACTATGGGGGCAAAATTACAGAAATAATAAACAAAACAAGCATTTCACTACCTTAATAATTGAATAATACAGGTAGTTGCCTGAAGATGAATCAATACGGGAAGTGACCTTGATTTACCACCTGAAACTTGGTGCAGCAGGATCAACCTTTTTGCGGTAGTGCGTAACAATATTTAATCCGAAGTGTACCGTAGCTGTCTGAATAGTATGTGGCCTTAGTGCACCCAGGAAATTATCCAATACAGTATAAAATTGCAGGGGCCCCAGATTCAAATGCAGACCGAAACCCACGTTATTGTAATTCCAGTGTATAACAGAATAAGAGACTGATGTACCCAGCATTGGAGCTACCTGCAGATTATATGATGCTGTAAATGATGGATATATGGTTCCGGCATAGTATTCTCCACGCCCAAGTATTGCAAATCTGTGTTTTCTGCCAGGTGTAAAGGCTGCTGAAACAAAAAATTTGGGAGGAAGCATAGTCCGGTATGCATTAGTGGTTTCTTCAACATCAAATATGTCAAGGATGGAGTCAGTAAGTTGTTCGAATGAGTTATCATTTTCACTTCCGAAGAAGTCGTTGAAATCAATCCCGGTAAATTCAAACTCTCCGCGCATTCTGAAGTTTTCCACATCGCTTTTCCAGTCAATAAGACCAAGGTCAACAAGGCTCACGGCTACACTAAATTTGTCAGATATGCGAAATGAAGCTCCAAGGTCGATAGCTAAACCCAGGTTTTGTCTGTTGGTCAGGTAGTCTATGAAATCGTCATCCTCAATTTCAAAATAAGAGTCAGTACCTATGGAGTCCAAAGGAGAAAGTTCAACTAACAAAGATGAATTTACCAATAAATCCGCATTAAGAAGTAATTCATAGTTATTTTCGCGGGTAATGAGATTCAGGTCTGTTTTCTCAAAGAACACATTACCCATACCCTGCAGAGCTTTTGCGCGAATACCCACATTTAGCCATTCATTCCACTGCCGTGAGTAACCAATGCCAAATTCCCGGTAGTGAATGGCATCTAACGAGAGCCGACCCAGCTCCGCAGGAATTTCTTCTCCTTGCTGGATACTTTGCTGAAGAAAATAGTCATTGCCATCGACCAATAATCGCATAAAATCGCGGGAGTAACCAAACCGCGTTCCAACCCTTTCTGTGATATTGAAAGAAAAATAGTCTTTTTTGGTTCTGAAACCAAAACCCAGAATATCGGTCTGAAAATCAAAGCTTAAGAAGTTATTTCTGTCAAGCTTATCAAGCATGGCCTGGTCGTCGATGTAAAAGGTGTTACCATTTGCATTCTTTTTAATAAGATCCTGTGGTGCAAATCCATTATGGTTTAGACCCAGGTATAGAGATGATATACCCGGAAATCCAAGATAAAAGCCCGGATTGGGTTGAAGTGCCGGATTGCTGTAGGATGCCTGTGGTATGCCCTGCATCCAGTAGATGGTGTTGTATAGTTGAGCATTGGCAGGGTTTAGAAATCCTGAAAAAACTATTATACCAATAAAAAGTATAAGCCTGGTGGTTTTGGGTTTATGTGGGTTCATAAATACTCCTGTTTAATTGTTTTAAGATAGCTTTACTTTAAATTTTAATCATCAGCTTCATTAAATAGTTCTGTTCTTATCTTTGCTCTTACTCCCATACGAACACCTATCTCATAAGATTCCAGAATTTTGACCGATGCACCTTCCTGGTGGTTCCAGGTGTTGAATTGTACTTCAAGTAAGAGCTTATCTGCGTTTTGCAAAGACTCAATTTTATTTTCATCAAGGTAAATGAGTGATTCTGCAAGTGCAGGTTGTGTAACAATCTGACTTACCGGGTCAGTTGGTGCAGCTTCAATTATATTGAGAGGAGTTGGCTCAGAAAACAGGCGATCAAAAATCTGCTCGTTTTCGTCAAGTAGAAAAATATCGATAGTTGCAGCAAAAGGGAATCCATTTTCAATCTGAACCTTTAACTCAAGCCATTCAATAATGTCGTCTTCAGATAAATCACTAATAGGATTATCAATATTATCGCTCAATTCAAAGTTATCAACCCTGCCAAAAAGCGGCAGATTAACTTCCACATCGATACTCAAATTGCTGTCATAATTAATGAAATTGGGCGACTGTTGTTTGGCAGGATTGGTAACTCCCATTACATCGAAGTAAACACTGGTGGGTCTGATGGTCATTATTTCATCAATATTGGTGTTTGACCTGTTCAGTTCAAGCGTGGAAACCGCTGTTTCTCCCAGGCTTTCCGGCATATTGATTCCCCATCCGGTAATAGTCTCATTATCAATGGGTATAGTTTCGTTATCATCATTGGCAGCATAAAATTCAGTAAAAATCAGATCTATGGGTGTTCCGAAGGAACTATTTGCAATAATATCAATTTCGGGAATTTCGAAAAATATATCAGCAATATTGGCATTCCTGAAAATATTAATGTCTACTTCCGAATTACCCACCGGGAAAGTAACTTCCCCGATGTATCCGTAAATAAACTGATAGCTTATATTTTCAAGAGATTGATGAAAACTGATTTCATAAGGTGCATTGGTAGGGTTGCCACTTCCGGTAACCTGGATAGTAAACCTTACAAGAAAAATATTGGCATTGTTGCCCAGGTCAATGGTGCTTCCATTCAGGTTTACACTTGCATCCTGCGAGGGGGTTACAGTTCCTGAAATCATATTTCCGGCTTCAGTTTCAGAATTAATTATTTCAAACTCTGCAACAATATTGTATCCGTCAGCCACCAACTGCTCTGTGTTTTCCATTCTTACATTAAACAGCCCTTGTCTGAATTTGATTTGTTCGATATACTGGTCTTCACTGAAAACCATCAGAAAACCTCTTTCAATAACTATATCCGACTTTGATGCCGGATTAATTTCAGTTGAAAAACTCTGGAACTGATTAGGAACAATGAAAATTTCTTCAGCCGGTATTGAAAACACTCTGCCTTTATAAACAAGCCAGATAAGGCCTTCAGCATCGGTTTCAATAATGCCAAGATCATCAGGATCTACAATATCGTTAATGGAAAGTCTTGAATCAATCAACGGAATAGCAAAAGTTGCTTCGTAATAGTAATCATCCATATTGTCAAATGCGTCAAAATAGCTGTAGTCGCATGACTTGAGTGTCAGGATAATTACCCCTAACACGGCAATAGCCGTCCAAAGGATATTTTTTTTTCGGGTTTTCATAATAAAGATATTATAAAGAAAATTACCTCTTGTTTGCATGGCTAATTTAGTTATTTAAACAATATAAATGATATTTAATTATCAAATACATTGAGTTAATGTTGACAATTTTTTGATGTATATTTTTTATCTCCATGGCATTTATGAATTTAAGTGTACCGCACTTTTTTTATTTTACAGGTAATTATTACATATTCTTAATCAAAATACTGATTTTCAATGAATTTGAATCTTATTTCTGAATAAACCCTGTCGCCCGGTCCTGATGAAAACTGCCATGTCATTTGTCCAAAATCAGGAAAGGAAGGCATGGCAAGTTCTTGTAAATCCAGAAACCTGTCGGTAAACATTACCTCAAAAGCATTTAATAATACTGGTACTGAGTAGTAAAGCATGATATTATGTTTGTCATTGATTGCATTTGTAAATATGATATCTTCTGCTGTTACTATTGTATCGTTTTTTTTATGTAATATTTCAAAATATTTTACCAGATTTTCTTTTTTTGCAGATGCAAAGATATATTCATCATAATGAATTGCCCACCTCAGGTCGTCTTTTATCAGCCCGCTGGTAAATGACTGGAAAAAGCCTGGTATGCTTATCTCCATCAATTGTCCTGGCAAATAACTTTTTTCATTATCATTTGCTGAATCAAGGAAAAAAATACCAAGCCCCGGGTGCAGAAGTATTTCATCAAATTTGTTTACACCTAAAAGAACTACCGGATATTCATTTTCCCACTGCAATTCACCTGGTAAAACCATTGCCAATTCTCCTGTCCAGTAATCTGAAATGCTATCGGTACTCATGCCTGTTACATCAGAAAATCTTCTTTTCTGAAGTTCATGTAACGAGTATTTTTTATTCTGCTGTAAAACAAAGCCAAAGTCATGTTCAAATAATTCAGTGTCGGGCATGTGATGATGATAAACCAGGGATGGGACTGATGGAATAAGATTGATGATGTTCGTTACGGTCGGTTCCTGAAAATTTAATGTTGAAAAAATACCGGGTAAATCTTTGTTAGTGAACAGTAAACCATCAAAACCGGGTGTTTCTTCATCAGAATTGACAGTAACCGAAATCCAACCTGAAATTATTGAACAGTCAATGCTCAGCGGATGATCCCAAAAGAAATAATCAGTAATAAAACCACAGAATTCCGAAGTTTCAATAAACAGAAGATTATCTGTATGGTTTGAACTGGCAAGAACGTCGGAAAATGAACTTTGTGCATATTGTACACCTTTTTGATTTATTCCAGCATTTACCGATTTTAAAATCAAACTTTTATCTGAAGATATTATCACAAAGTTTTTGTCGTAAGTCAAATAGAATTGTCTGCTATTTTCAGTTGGCGCAATGCTGTATATTTTTTGATTCGCAGTATCTGATCTTTCTATTGGTGATTCGGGAAATAATTGTTTCACAACATCCATCATCATTTTTTCTGCTTTTTTACGATGTGGAAAAGCCAGTACAAATAACCAGGAATCTTTTTCGGATTTTGGTGCATGATGCCAGGAAATAACCAGCGATGTATTATGGAGCAGAACTTGTGTATCAGATGCAGGGCTGTTGATAGATTTGTGTAAATGGTTTCTGAAACGGTTTATGGGAAGAATGTCTGATATTTCTTCCGGAAAGGGACTTAAGAATTCCAGGTTTGCTGATAATTCCAGCGGCTGGTTTGTCTTATAAATCAACCTTGCATCCCCGGGTATATATGAATATGGATTCAGAACCGATATCTCTGCTTTTTTCTGAAATTCCATCAATACCAGGTAAACTGATACCATGATGATCAACACCAAACCCACAAGAAGTAAAACAACAGTAGAAATTTTTTGCATGGTTGAATTACTTATTACAACTGTTTACTAAATAGCTTCCGGTTTCGTAGGTTTTCCGGGAAAAATATGGGTCTACCGGTTGGTTACCGGATATAATCATTTCACTAAAAATTTCAGACTTTGTACCTTCTCCTGCTGAATTAGCTGCAGTACATAGGTTCCGGATGGCCAGTCTGAAGTATTAATTACTCCTTTGTAACTGCCCGGGAGTAAATATTCTGATTTATCGAAATGGTGTAACCTGGCATTCATATCGTAGATTCTGATTTCAACGGGCCCTGAACTATTAAGGTTATAACTAACATGAATAAATTCATTTGCAGGAGTTGGGAAAGTCTTAAGTTGAAAACTATCGTGCAAAGGTTCATCAACTGTAAGGGGATCTTCTCCGCTGTAAATGATTGCTGCAAGCTGTGCACTCGACCGCAGGTCATTGATATGATCGCCGGCAAGCAAGGCAAAGGCAATATGGAGAGTATCAAAGGGTTCAAGAATAAACGGTCCTGTGCTTACCAAAGTACTTATGTCGTTGTCTTTGTCAAAGAAACCGGCAGAGTTGCGGTTGGACCTCATGGCAGTATATTTATCGAATGATGTAAAACCGTTGTTTATTCTTATGCTTCCACCAAAACCCTGATTGTCAAATGCATAATGAGTAATGTTGTTGTGGTTGAGTAGCTGAATACCTGTGTAATTTCCTCCGTTGGCAGAAAAGGCATAACCCATCTTATTGTCAGGGTCAAAGGATGCACGGTGATTGCGTATATCCTGGAGAGTCCAGTCGGCAAAAAAGCCTGCATAAAACCCAGGCAGATTGGCGCCCGATGTATTTACAATATTATATTCGAGGATCATAAACTTATCATTGGGCGACTGCGAAAATGCATATATATCGTAATGTACCCGTATTCCTACTTTACTCATTTCAGCTAAAGTGTCAGAAAAAACGCCACTAATATGTAAATCTCCCATGGGAGGGTCATCAGATATCCTTGCATTTTCATGGGGGTAAAATCTGTTGCTGAAAGAGTCTTCAACAGGCCCCCAGATATTATCCACTACTTTTGCTGTAGAAATACCCGCAACCAATCCCGCACATTTCATCAAAGTTCTGTTTTGATTTGTATTACTGTAGAGAAAACCTAAACCCTGGCTATAATTGGGATAATTATATCCGATATTTCCTTTGCTGTTGATAGTTGTTTGAATCTGGTTTGCATGTACGTTTATGTAATCCAGGTTAAAGGTCATTGAAAAGTTCTGCCTTCCTGCATATGCGCCGTCCTCGGTAAAAAAGCTGATGGTAAAATTTACTTCATGACTGGGAGGCATACTTTGTTTAATAGTAAGAACAAAGGGTTCATTGAAATTGTCGGTTTTATCCAGATGGTTTATTGTGCCCAGAGTTGCCTGATTTGAAAGTATTTCTATATGATTGGAAGTTGTTGTAATTACAGCAGTTACATTGCTTGCGGTGGCTAGCAGATTCAGGAATTTCGCCCCCAGGGAAAATGTTTCTCCCGGATTGTAAACTTGGTAATATTCTGCCGGATGCTCAAACTCACTCAGTAAAATATAGGGATGGTGGTCTTCAGTAAGTGCCCTGTATATATTGAGTCTCCCTGTGCCCAGTAATCCCTGATAGGGTAGGTTTTGCGGGAGAGTGTCAATGATATCTGTGGAAACTTTAAGTTGTGCAGCAATCTGTAATGCAGAGTATTCGGGAAAATGCGACCTGAGAAGCGCTGCTGCTCCTGCAACCATCGGAGCAGCCATGGATGTACCATTTGATGACAAGTAGGAGCCATTGGTCCAGGTTGAAAATATTCCTGCACCCGGTGCCGAAAGGTCAACGAGATTACCATAACTGGAGCCTTCCCATTTTAAATCCTGGCTGTTGGTAGCTGCAACGCTGATGGAGTTGGCAAGTGATGCCGGATAGATTCTTACCTGGTTATTGGAATTTCCTGCTGCAGCTACAACTACCGCATCCTGGTTTAGCACGGCATAATTGACAATATCCTGTCCGAACTGCCCGGGCGAAAAAGACCCCCCCCAGCTACAATTGATTATTTGTGCACCCTGGTCGGCGGCATAAACAATGCCTTCATAAGCCCTAACCAGCCTCCCGTCAGAATCGCTGATTTTTACCGGGAGCAGACGACTGTTGAAACCTACGCCTGCCATTCCTGTGCCGTTGTCGGTTGAAGCTCCTGCTATTCCTGCAACGTGAACACCGTGTGCATTGGCATTGTACTGCGGATAATTGTCGTTTTCTCCTAGGTCCCATCCGTAAAAATTGTCAATATATCCGTCGTTGTCGCTGTCTTCGCCATTAATGGGGTCGTTGTAATTATAGGCTATGTCATTGGTAAGGTCGGGATGAAAAAGATCAATTCCGGTGTCTATTATGGCAATAACAATATTTGTGTCGCCCTGCTCAATGGCCCATGCATCAAAAGCCTGGATGGTGCTGAGATAATATTGCGAACCCATAAACGGGTCATCGGGCTCATAGAGTAACCTGGGCAGATACCTGGGCTGGGCGTATTGCACGAGTCCTGTTGCGTATAACCGGTTTATGGCTTGCTCCAGGGATTCAGTTTCAGGAATTTCGGTCTGATAAATAAGGCTGAGATCAGCATAGGGCTGGCCGCTAACATGAATACTTTTTGCAGGAGGGGTATGATTAGGAAAAATTTTCTGGGTTTTCTCAGCATTTATCTCTTTGAGTATAGTCTGAAAAGATTCAAGGGTAATATCGTCAGATTTGCTCCACTGGCGTGCTTCTTCTTTCATTTTAAAAATAATATGACCGGGAAGGTATTCTTCATCAGAAATATTTTCCGGCATGAAGAATAACGGTGGAACAAAAGATTGTGCCGGAAGCTTTTGTGCAATCAATGCAGTAGAAGAAAAAATAATAATCAGAAAAACAATCCTGATAAAGGGTTTGAGCATGGGAAACCGTTTTGAGAAATTTTGATAAAATACCTTGTAATTTATTAGCTAAAAGTATAGATTTTGAAAGGTAAATTTACAATAAAACAGACAAACTTTATCCATAGAAATACGGATATTCATGATAATTCATTGAACCCCGGAAAGTTTTCCAGAAAAATGACTTTTCCGTTTGTCAAATCGATACGGCAGCAGTAGTGTTCCATACCATTGGTAAGAGCCAGGTATTGAGTGCGGAAACTGTAATTGTAGCGGGCTGCCTGCTCAAAGGTATGCTGTGTTATTTTTACCTGGGGAGCTTTGCACTCTATCAGCATCAGTGGATTACCCTGTCTGCTATAAACCACGGCATCTGCACGCATAGTCAGGGTATTGTATTTCAGCGATGCTTCCACAGCAATAAGTCCTTTGGGATAGTCCAGCTCTTCTGTAATCCACATCAGGAAATGTTGCCGCACCCACTCCTCAGGAGTTAGCACGAACCAGGATTTACGGAAGGGATCAAAAATCAAGGTCTTGCTGTTTTTTCTTACCATCCTGAAATCGAATGCCGGCAGGTTGAGCTGGGTCATTTTTGGGTCTGAGTTTGGTGTGTAGCAAAGTTAGATGTTTTTTGGGTTTAACCGCAAGGGCCGCAAGGGTTTTCGCAAGGAACGCAAGGAGATTGTTAGTAAGAAAATAAGAAAGTGAGAAATTAGGCTATGGGATGACATCCCTCACAAATTCGCCGGCCTAAGCAGTAAAATTCATTCAGTTTTCCAGGTATTTTATTTTGATGAAGATAGTTAGGGATGTAATCCCTTGGTATTGTTACTGCAGCAGTAAGGTTACGAGATCAGCGAAGCTAATCTCGCGGCCATTGCAGCCCAATTAAAGACGCTACAAACCCATTCCGGGCACGAGCTGTAGTCGTACCCGGAAGTAAATTTATCCGTGCATCTGTGGCTGATTAAGGACCCACCCCCTGGCCACTCCCTACGAGCAGGGAGGGGAGTTCCGGGCTGCCTGCGTCCATTGCCGTTTGTTTTAGCTGACGGATTGAAAAAATTCTTTTGAGCTTTTGGGCTTGAGCTTTGAATGTAGGGGAAAGTAAGAAAATGAGATAGTGAAAAATCCACTAACTTTGCCCGCAATTTACTTTTCAGGTCTGAAAATAGATTAAATAGACTTATTTTAGCAGAAAGAACCATCACCTTTAATTTCATCAAAACATGAGAACCAGAGAAGAAATTGTAGAAAATTGGTTGCCAAGATATACCGGAACAGCCATTGATGAATTTGGCAAGTATATTTTACTTACAAACTTTAATCAATACTTAAATCTTTTTGCCAGCAAATTCAACACTAAGATTAATGGCCTTGATCGCGCCATGCCCAGTGCTACGCATGAAAATATTTCCATTGTAAATTTTGGGATGGGAAGTGCCAATGCGGCAACAGTGATGGATCTTTTGAGCACCATTGAGCCCAAGGCGGTTTTGTTTCTGGGTAAATGCGGCGGGCTAAAAAAAATCAATCAGTTGGGAGATTTAATCCTGCCCATTGCCGCCATCAGAGGCGAAGGTACATCTAACGATTATTTTCCGCCTGAAGTGCCTGCATTGCCTGCCTTCAGCCTGCAGAAAGCTGTCTCAACAAACATTCGAAACCATAAACATGATTACTGGACAGGTACTATTTATACCACCAACCGAAGGGTGTGGGAACATGATGATGATTTTAAGAATTATCTTCGCAAGATACGTTGCATGGGAATCGATATGGAAACAGCTACCATTTTTAGTGTCGGGTTTTACAACAAAATTCCCACAGGTGCACTTTTGCTTGTTTCGGATCAACCTATGATATCATCAGGAGTAAAAACCGAAGAAAGTGATAAGGTTGTTAGTGAGAAGTTTGTAAAAATGCAGCTCGAAATAGGAATAGACTCTTTAAAAGAGCTCATAAACCAGGGGTTGACAGTTAAGCACCTCAAATTTGACTTTGAAGAGCAATAAACAGTCTCAAAACGGTTAACCTGCCAATAAATACTATTATGAGGGATTTATCCTGGAATGAAATATTTAAAGATTTAAAAAATAAGGTTTATTATCCGGTTTACCTTCTCATGGGTGAGGAGCCTTTTTATATCGATGTCATTTCAAGATATATTGAAGAAAATGTTCTTGATGATACAGAGAAGGAATTTAACCAAACGGTTCTTTACGGTCGCGAAACCGATATCCCCACTATTATCAGCACTGCCAAGCGATTTCCCATGATGGCCAACCATCAGGTGGTAATCATTAAGGAAGCTCAGAATATCAAAGATTTTGAAGGACTGATTCCCTACTTTGAGAACCCCCTGAAAAGTACCATTCTGGTTATTTGTCATAAATATAAATCGCTGAGAAAAAACACCAGGGTTGTAAAAAAAGCAGGCGAAGTAGGTGTTGTAATGGATTCCAAAAAGGTTTATGATAATAAAATGCCTGAATGGATTTCCGACTACGTTTTGCGCCATGGTTATAAAATCGGACCCAAAGCCACCCAGATGCTGGCCGACCATCTTGGCAATGATTTGGGAAAGGTTGTAAATGAAATCAAAAAAGTTTTTATCAGTTTGCCCAAAGGCAACGAGGTAACCCCGCTGCTCATTGAACAGAACATTGGAATCAGTAAGGACTTTAATGTGTTTGAACTACAGGATGCTCTTGGTACTAAGAACGCATTCAAAGCTTTTCAGATTGCCAAATATTTTGGCGACAATCCCAAATCGAACCCATTTGTGCTTACAGTGGCCATGTTGTACAATTACTTTTCAAAACTGATGTTATATCATTCACTGAAAGAAACCAACAGAACAAAACTGGCAGGTGAGCTGGGCGTACCACCCTTTTTGCTGCAGGGCTACATTAAGGGAGCATCAAATTATTCTTCACCAAAACTGGTTGAGATTTTTTCACTTTTACGGGAGTATGATCTGAAATCCAAAGGTGTGGATAATGTCTCAGCTGATCAGGGAGAGTTGCTTAAGGAACTGGTCTATAAAATTCTGAATTAGAAAACAATAAAAAAATGAACTACTGGCTTGTTAAATCAGAACCTGATGCATATTCGTGGGAACGTTTTGTAAAAGAGGGTAAAACCATGTGGGAAGGTGTGCGAAATTACCAGGCACGCAACAATCTTAAAGAGATGAAAAAGGGCGACCTGGTTTTGTTTTATCACAGTGTATCTTCCAAAGAAGTGGTGGGGTATGCTAAAGTAGTGAAAGAGCATTATCCTGATCCCACAGCAGATGACGATCGATGGGTAGTAGTAGACCTTGTTCCCCTGGATGCTTTAGAGAAACCGGTAAAACTGGCCCAGATAAAAAATGATGACCGTTTGGAAAATATTGCATTAATTAAGCAATCAAGATTATCAGTAATGCCTTTGAAAAAGGATGAGTTCGACATTATCCTGCAGTTGGGCGAAGGTAATTGAGTTAAAACTTATTTTATGAATCACGTAGATATTATTCTTGCCATTCCCCTTGCCATTGGTGCTGTCAGGGGCTTTGCCCGCGGATTTGTTATGGAGGCTGCAGCGCTCATCGGACTTATTGCCGGTGTTTTCCTGGCAGCTCTCATTGCTGATATCATGGGAAAAATAGTTGCCGAACTGTCCGACTGGAATGTGATGACATTTAAAATCATAACCTTTGTCATCGTATTTGTAATGGTTGTTGTACTCATTAATACGCTTGCCCGTTTTATTGAAAAACTTTTCAAACTTACCGGTCTGAACCTGATCAACCGTATTGCAGGAATAGGCGCGGGTATCGTAAAATATGCCTTTGTAATAAGTGTGGCGCTTATATTTTTTAACCATCTCAATCGCAACGAACTGCTTATGTCGGAGAAAACCCAGGATAATAGCTTTCTTTACAATAAAATATCGGGTTTTGTTCCGGCTGTACTTCCGCCCAAAGACTTTATTGTGGTAAAGGATACTTTTAAAAGGATCATTAATAACGGGCATGAGCCTGATTGATGATTTGCATTTTCATTTGCCCGCCTGTTTTTCCCTTAATGTCGGGATGTTGAAGTGTCAATAATATAATCTGAAAGATAGTTGATTTATGGAAGAAAAATTCTGGGATGAAATTCGGGAAGAGTTTCCGGTAACAAAAAATCTGGCCTATTTTCACAGTGCGGGCATGAGCCCTATTCCCACAAGGGTATTGGAGTCGGTTGTTCAGGCCTATGAAAAGATCAACCAATTCGGCGATATGTATTTTCTGGATGATCTGGAGCGCACCAATGTGCTTAGGGGGAAGCTGGCAGAAATGCTCAATACAAAAATCGATAATGTATGCTATGCGCACAATTCTTCCACTGCTTTCAGTTTTGTGGCCGCTGCTTTGAAAAAGTCGGGACCTGCCGGTTTTAACCTGGTTTCGCTGAAAGATGAATTTCCTGCTTCCAACGTACCTTTTGAGTTTCAGGGTATCCCTATGAAATTTGTTGAGCCTGAAAAAGGAGTTTACACAGTAGAAAAAATCCTTGAAGCCATTGATGAAAATACACTGGGTGTGGTTTGCAGCCATGTGCAGTATTCCACAGGTTTCAGGATTGAGATGGAGAAACTTGGGAAAGCTCTCAGGGAGCGAGGATTACTTTTTATTGTTAATGCTACCCAGTCCTTCCCGGTGTTTGATGTGGATGTGGAAAAGATGTGCATCGATGTGCTTACCGTTTCCTTTCACAAATGGGGTTTATGTGCCGTGGCAGGTACCTTGTTTTTTACATCGGAAAGTTTTCGAAAAAAATACCCCGGTGCTATGGCGGGCTGGCTGTCAGTAAAACCACTTGTTGGTGATTTTATTCCCACCCAGAAGAATGTTACATACCAGGCATACGAAAGTGCCGAACAATACAATTTTGGCACTATGAACTTTCAGGCTTTGCTCGGTTTGGATACCGCCATCGAAATGTATAATGAGATAGGAAGAGAAAGGATCAGGGAAAGGATAATCGCACTTACTGATTATTTCATATCGCGGCTCAGGGATTTGCCGGTAAACATTATTTCACCGGTGCATAACCCTGAATACCGCTCAGCTATTATTCTCATCAATCTAAAAGATGCAGATAATGCTAAGGCAGTGGAATTTCTGCGCAAGCATAATATTGTAACATCGATGCGCGCCGGAAATATCCGTATCGCCTGCAATTTCTTTAATAACTTCAAAGAAATTGACCAGCTTATCAATGTGCTGGAACTATATATGGAGATGTGAATTTCAGCCAGGTCCGGAAAGGACTAAAGTTGATTCTTAAACCTGAAATGCCCAAGTACACACCTGATTTCCTGATAGGAAAATTGATTTCCAAGAGCCTGTCGTGCTACTGATAGACTGTAGTCTTCCGATCTTGAAAAGTATTCCATTAAGGGACCTATCTTATCATTAGAAACAATTTTCTCCACCGGTATCTCTCCGGTGGCAATATAACCGGCAAGATGACTCTCAATTGTGTTGGTTGCCAGTTCTCTTTCCTTTGCAATTTCTTCAACGGATTTGCCCTGCCTGAAAAGTTCCAGACTAACCTCGGAAGATGGTTTTTTTCTTTCTTTGGGTTTTTTTGCCGTCTTTTCTGAACCGGGTGCGTCATATTGGGGCTGCAGGTCATTGTTGGCGCAGTATTCCTGTACGATGGAAATGATATCATGTCCGAATTGCTCTGTCTTTCTCTTACCCATGCCATAAATGGCTTTCAGTGCTTTGAGAGATGCGGGCAGCTCATTGGTGATGGAGACCATGGATTTGCGTGGCAGGATCATAAAAATGGGAATGCCAAGCTCAGCGGCTGCCCTGTTGCGCCAGCTACGCAGTTGTTCAAGAAGCTGCGGGTGGTTGGAAATTTCCGAATCTGCAGCGAATTTGCCGGGTTTTCGCTCTTTGGTGCGGCTCTTTTCGATGGATGCTTTGGCCCTTACCTCCAGATAACCGGCGGTTTTAAAACCATCGGTACAGGCATTCAGGCACGCACGTTTGATCTCTGTTTCATGAACCAACCG
>SKSE01000300.1 GCA_007118135.1 Bacteroidales bacterium
CATAAGCATTGGCATAATAAAGGCCGTTGTTGGCACAACTGTCAAAACAATTAAAACAACTTATGCATCTGCCGTGGTCAACTATTTTGTTCCGGCTATCAAGACATTCGGCTTTACAAACCCTTTCACACTTTCCACAAAAAGTACAGGCATTATCATCAAAAGCAATACGGTATAGTGCACGATCAGAAACCAATCCGAGCAATGAACCAACAGGACAAAGAGAATTGCAGAATAATCTTCCGCGCCATACGCTCATAACAGCTATTACACTAAAAATTCCCAGGGATACAGCAACCACATCGAGCATTATTGATTGTCGAAGCAGTGGTGTAATAAAAAACAGATCAAACCTTTCCAGTATAGCAGACAAACTGTTTAATCCTATAGTAAATACAGGTTGAAAAAGCGTTACGCTAATTTTTCCAAAATTGGAATAGGGATCCAGGAGGTTTAGCAGGAATAAGCTTCCAAAAAACCAAAACAAGAGTGTGGCAGCCAAGATTGAATATCTGAGAATAAACTTCCTGTTGGATGTATAAACAAATCTTCTTTTCTTTTTGGGTTTAAATCTTCTGGCCAATGCAATAAAAATATCCTGAAGGGTACCCAAAGGACATATGGAAGAGCAGTAAACCCTTCCGAAAAAAAAGGTAAGCAGCAAAATCAGCAAAAAACCCAGCGAAGACAAAGCAAATGCAATGGCGGTGAACCTTAGGATTGAAGGGAAAAACTGCAGGCGCAGGAAAAACTCTGCCACCGGATCAATAATCCGTCCATGAACATTCATAAAAAAGAGAAGTAAAAAACCAAAAATCAGAAGTGAGAATATTATCCTGATTTTTCTGAGATGACGGAGTAGCATGAGATTTTTATTATAGAAAATGATTTGGTTAATGTAGTGTATCCTTTCAGAAACTGCTTTTACAGATAAACCCGCTGAATATTCAGTTTTGACAGATCAAGGCTGCCAATATTCATTCTTTCAGCAATAGCAAGATGGCCTATGTCAGATGGTTGCTCTCCGAAAATTAAAGTACTTGCAGCATCTACAGCTACAATATCTGATGATACCAGCAAACTGTTTTTTCTGACAAGATCGGCAGATGAGGTTCCTCTTGGGCCATTTCGGTTCATTACAAGCATTGCATCTACAATATTTAGATCAGGTTTACGGAAAAGACAAAAGTCAGCTATACACTGATGCAGATCATTACGGTGCCAGAAGCGACGGTCCCACACAATTCCCATAAGGTTTTTCATGGCAATTGTTACGGTAGTTGAACCATGATGCTTTAGCACCGGCACATTAATAAACACATCATTGTCGAGTATCTGCTCATGTACCTTAGCTTCCTTTAGCCTGACTGCACCCGGAATGGAAACATCACGATAGTTTCGCTCAAAGTTTCCGGGAACAACGCGCGCACCGGCATCGCGGGCAGCATTTTCAATGCCACTGTTTTGATAGCTGCGTTGCCAGTTATCGCAGGTATGGTCAAAAACAGTTACTCTTGAAGCACCGGCTGCAAGGCAATGTCTTACCACTGCACCCACCAGTTCAGGATTGGTATTGGCAGCCCGATCGGGAATTACATCCCATGCAATATTGGGTTTCACAACGACGGTTTGTCCGGGTTTTACCCACTGCGACATGCCACCCATTTCCTGCATAGCACTCTCAAACATGGCTACCAGATCATTTCCTCTAACAGCTACCAAATCATAATTGCCTCTCAAATTTTCGAGTTTAAGTCCGGCAATAGCAGGCGTAAAAGCACCCAGGCCCGTTGAGCCTAAACCAGCTACAGCACCATACAAAAAACCCTTTCTCAAAAAGTCTCTTCTATACATTGTAAATATTTTGAGTTACTTAATATCAAAGTAATTTAATGTAAACACAAAATTAAGATTCTTAAAATAATTTTCTTACTTTTGACCTGAGTTATTCTCTTTCAGACGTTTATTTAAAGTCATTATAAATTAAAAGAAACAACAATGTCTTCAACAGCCAAAACTATTGCTCCGGGCATCTCTATTAAAAGTTTAATTTTTGATATTGTGGCACTTGGCTTCATTTTTCTCATGCCTGCAATTTCACATATGCTCGCTTTTCCTCTTTATTTTATTGAACCCATGCGTATCATGGTAGTGCTTGCTATGGTTCACACTCACCGTAATAATGCGTATCTGCTGGCACTTGCTTTGCCACTATTCTCATTTGTTATGTCAGGACATCCCATATTGGTAAAGGCAGTTATAATATCATTGGAGCTAATGGTCATGGTTGGTGCTTTTTATCTTTTGAAAAAATACGTACACATTTTTGCAGCCATTTTCACTGCAATTATTCTTAGTAAGGTTTTTTATTTTGCAGTAAAATTCCTTGTTCCGCTCAAAGCTATGCAATCCCTTGGCTACGGAAACTTTTTCGAGTTTTCTCTTTGGATACAACTGGGTACATCGCTGTTATTAAGTGTTTATCTCTGGAAGATGATAAAAACGACTGATAACAAACCATCAGCTTAAATACCACAGGCAGAGTTACATAAGGCTAAATCTAAAACACTAAAGATTTTAATCCATTTAACCATCCTTCGATTGGATATTAAGCGGTCTGTCAGATTATTATCATGAATTTCTTATCTATTAAACCTTTTATAGTAAATCCATGAATATTATTATTACAGGTACTTCCCGGGGTATTGGCCTGGAATTGGTAAAAATATTTAGTAAAAATAAGAAAAACAGAATAATTGCGCTTTCGCGAAACATTGAGCCGCTAAAAAATCTTAAAGCCGGAAAAAACCTGCATTATCTATCATTTGATTTGAGTCATAATGAGCCTGCTGAGAAGTTGAATAAACTGGTTGAAGATTATTTGAATCAGAAAGTTGATATTTTGATTAACAATGCCGGTCTTTTGGTTAAAAAACCTTTTTCACAGTTTCTCTCTGAAGATTTTGATCAGCTATTTGCCACAAACGTAAAAGGTCCCGTGCAATTGATTCAGAATCTTTTACCTTACCTTAATCCGGGGTCGCACATTGTAAATATAGGAAGTATGGGTGGTTTTCAGGGAAGTGTCAAATTTCCAGGTTTATCGCTGTATGCTTCAAGCAAAGGCGCACTAGCCGTTTTGTCAGAATGTCTGGCAGTTGAACTCCAGCCCCAAAATATTTTTGTCAACGCACTGGCTATTGGTTCGGTAGATACCGAAATGCTCCACGAAGCATTCCCGGGTTATCAGGCAGGTGTGACATCTTCGAATATGGCATCCTACATTGCAGATTTTGCCATGAACGGACATAAGGTTTACAACGGAAAAATATTACCCGTTTCTATTTCCACACCTTAAGGATATTTCTTCCAACCAAACTTTCAACATCAAAAACACCCTCAGCTTTAATCATTAATCACTAACAACTTTCCCCATTCTAACCATCATTTTTAATAACTTTGCAGCCCAATAACCCAAATAATAAAAATTCGAAATTCGAACCGAGCCGCAGGCGAGCTCAGCGAAGCTAAATCCGAACCGAGACATAGCCAAGCTCGGCGCAGTTAAATCCGAAATCAAAAATATCTGCTCTCTCATTTTCTTACATTCTAAACAACTTATATTCGTAACAACCATTAACCCATTAACCAAATACCTCAACAACCAATGTCCGACAGAAGAGAAAACATAGAACATCCCGGAATTATTGACCGTATTGAAGGTAAAAGAATATGGGTTAGCATATTACCCCAATCAGCATGTGGAAACTGCCACTCAAAATCTTATTGTGGTATGGCAGAGGTGGCAGAAAAAATTGTGGAGGTGCAACCACCTCCAACAGGCATAAATCTTGAAATGGGTCAGCATGTAATTATTTCACTAAAAAAATCATTGGGTTACCGGGCACTATTTTTGGGTTACCTTCTCCCCTTTCTTATTCTTCTTGCTTCATTAGTAATTATGTTAACAATTATCGGTAATGAAGCCCTTTCAGCCCTTGTTTCCATCTTTTTAATGGTTCCCTATTATCTGGTTTTATACTTTAATAAAGATAAAATCAAAGCATCATTTCGCTTTTTTATCAAGCGATAACAGGCTTAATCTCCTTTTAGATCTTACTTTACAGGTATAATCTTTTTTTTAAATAAACAAAAACTTAAGATGTTAATCTTTTAACAACGCGAAAATTTAGACAAATTCTAAATTGCATTGCAACCAGTTGTGGCCCAAAGGTTTCCGTAAATTACTTTATTATCAAAGCTTTAAATTAAGGATAAAACCTAAGTTGGAGCAGGTTAAAAATGTGATTTTCATGTACTCTGGTTTGATTAACTTTTCTATTTTTGCCCGAATAACAACTCTAAAATAAAAAGATCATTATTTTTTTCATTCACTAACAAAACCAATTAAGGTGAACGAAATTACACTTATTTCCGTCATTTCACTGGGTTCCTTAGGCACCATTGCCGCTATAATATTGTACATGGTAGCCCAGAAATTTAAAGTTATAGAGGACCCCCGCATTGATATTGTTGCCGACAAGCTTCCCGGAGCCAATTGCGGTGGTTGCGGTCTTGCCGGCTGCAGGGCTCTGGCCGAAGAAATTGTAAAAAAAGAAAGTCTGGAAGGCATGAGCTGTCCTCCGGGTGGTAACGAAGTAATGGGCGAAATTGCTAAGGTACTCGGGCTGGAGGCTAAAGAACAGGATCCTACCATTGCCGTGGTAAGGTGTTCGGGAAGCCGCGAGAATGCTCCCCCGAAGGTAAAATATGAGGGCGACATGACCTGTGCCTTTGCCCACAATCTTTTTGCCGGTGAGGGAGGTTGTCCCAAGGGATGTCTGAGTTATGGCGATTGCGTAGCATCATGCGATTTCGATGCCATGTATATGGATCATAAAACCGGACTACCTGTTATTAAAGACAACTGCGTTTCGTGTGGAGCATGCGTAAAAGCTTGCCCGAGAAGCATCATTGAAATCCGAAAAAGAGGTAAGAAGGATCGCAGAATTTTTGTGTCGTGCATTAATGTTGAAAAGGGTGGTGTTGCACGTAAAAACTGCCAGGTAGCGTGTATTGGATGCGGTAAATGTGTAAAGGAATGTAAGTTCGATGCCATTACATTGGAAAATAATCTGGCATATATTGATTTCAATAAGTGTACACTATGCCGCAAATGTCCACCGGTGTGCCCTACCAATGCTATCCACGAGCTTAACTTTCCGCCAAGGAGGCAACGTCCGGAAACCAAAGCTGAGCCTGCAGAGGCATAAAATATCTTTTTTGATTTTTTTTAATGTATTGTGAATCAAAAAAAGGAGACCAAAATTGAAAACTTTTAAACTTGGAGGTGTACATCCACCTGAAAATAAACTTTCGCAAAGTGCAGCCATTGAAGTTCTGCCATTGCCTGAAACCGTTACCATCCCCTTGTCGCAACACCTTGGGGTGCCCGCAAATCCTGTTGTAAAAAAAGGCGATTCAGTAAAAGCCGGCCAATTAATTGCCAAAGGAGAAGCTTTTATTTCAGCCAATATTCATTCGTCAGTGAGCGGAACTGTGCAGAAAATTGATGATGTTGTGGATACCAGCGGCTACCGAAAAAAAGCGATTGTGATAAAAGTGGAAGGCGATATATGGGAAGATGGAATTGACCTGAGCAAAGACCTTGTTAAGGATATTTCACTGAGCCCCCAGGAAATTGTAAGCCGGGTAAATGAAAAAGGAATTGTGGGTATGGGTGGTGCAACCTTCCCTTCGCATGTAAAGCTTATGGTACCCCAGGGAAAGACAGCTGATGTTCTTATCATCAATGGTGTGGAATGTGAACCCTATCTTACCTCTGACCACCGGCTCATGCTCGAAAAAGCAGAAGAGATGCTGGTTGGAATACAGATACAGATGAAAGCCCTGAATGTTGACAGGGCTATAATCGGTGTTGAAAACAATAAGCCCGATGCCATAGATCATCTTATGAAGTTGATACCTGAATATCCCGGTATCAGTGTTGAACCACTCAAAGTAAAATACCCTCAGGGAGGTGAAAAACAGCTGATCAAAGCTCTGGTAAATCGTGAAGTACCCTCCGGAAAACTACCCATTGAGGTTGGATGTGTGGTTCATAATGTAGGAACTTCATTTGCTGTTTATGAGGCTGTTCAGAAAAATAAACCCCTGGTAGAAAGAGTAGTTACCGTTACAGGCAAAGGGGTCAAAGAACCATCTAATTTCGTGGCACGAATAGGTACACCCATTGCCAATCTTATTGAAGCCGCAGGCGGAATACCTGAAAATACCGGAAAGGTTATTAACGGTGGCCCCATGATGGGTAAAGCACTCAGCGATATTAATGCTCCTGTAACCAAAGGTACCAGCGGTATCCTGCTTTTCCCCCAGGCAGAAACATCACGAAAACCTGTTCATAACTGCATCCGCTGTGGTCGTTGTGCGAGTATTTGTCCTATGGGGCTGGAGCCTTATCTGCTGGCAGTTTTGGCAAGCCATAAGAGGTTTGATGATTGTGAAACAGAAAAGGTAATGGATTGTATTGAATGTGGCTCTTGCCTTTACATTTGTCCATCAGGTCGACCATTGCTTGATCAGATCAGGGTAGGGAAGAATGAAACAGGTAAGATGATCCGTTTGCGAAACAGGTAATCGTTTTTTGTCAGAGAAATCATAGTAAAATAAAGCATTGCTAAATAAAAGATAATTATGAATTTATTAACCGTATCGGGCTCACCCCATGTTTATACAGAAGAATCTGTGAGCAAGATCATGTATGGTGTGTTGTTTTCACTGATACCGGCTGCCCTGGTTTCATTTTATTTTTTCGGACTGGCAGCTATCATGGTAACACTGACGGCAATTGTTTCGTGCATGTTCTTTGAGTTCATCATTCAAAAATACCTGATAAAAGGTCCGGTTACTATTTTTGATGGTTCGGCAGTTATAACCGGTGCATTACTGGCTTTTATTGTACCTGCCAGCTTACCACTTTGGATGGTTGTAATCGGATCGCTGGTTTCCATAGGTATGGCAAAAATGACCTTCGGGGGACTGGGGAAGAATATTTTTAATCCTGCTTTGGTTGGAAGGGTATTCCTGATGATTTCTTTTCCGGTAGAAATGAACATGTACCCCAAGCCCACTTCGTTCAGCACCCAGCTTACCGATATCATTACCGGCCCTACCCCGCTGGCAGTGGTAAAAGAGGGCGTAGCACAGGGCGAAAAAGTTTCGGATCTGCTGCCTGAAGTACCCGAATACGTAAGCCTGCTGATGGGAAACATGGGAGGATCTGTGGGTGAAATATCAGCATTGGCCATCCTGCTGGGTGGCATCTATATGCTCATCAGAAAAATCATTACCTGGGAAATTCCTGCATCTTACCTTGGTTCGGTTATGATTCTTGCAGGCATACTCTGGATGATTGACCCTGAAGTATATGTTGACCCATTGTTTCACCTGATAACGGGTGGTTTGATGCTGGGAGCTATTTATATGGCCACCGATATGGTAACCAGCCCCATGAGCCGCTGGGGAATGATAGTTTATGGTATTGGCTGCGGTTTCCTTACCATTGTCATACGGATTTTCGGGGCATATCCTGAAGGTGTGGCATTTGCCATCTTAATTATGAATGCTTTTGTACCCTTAATCAACCGGGGCTTTAAACCCAAGCGTTTCGGAGAGGAGGTAAAAAATGGCTAAAAAAGAATCTACTTTTATCAATATGGTGCTCACCCTATTTCTGGTTACGGCTGCAGCATCCTTTACACTTGCTACTGTATATAATCTTACTGCCGAACCCATAGCACAGGCGCGAGAGGCCAAGAGACAGTTTGCCATCAGCCAGGTGGTTCCCGAATTTGACCGTCTGGAGAGTAAAAACTTTCTGCCCCCCGATGGCGGTGATTCTCTTGAGTTCAACTTTGCTTACATGAACAATGAACTTGTAGGAATTGCCGTGAACACCTGGACCAACAGAGGTTATTCAGGCAGAATTACGGCAATGGTTGGTTTTTATCCGGATGGAAGAATTTTTGACGTAGTGCACCTGCAGCACAAGGAAACTCCGGGACTGGGCGACAAAATTGATAAAAGCAAAAGCGACTGGAGCGATCAGTTTAAAGGTATCGACCCTGAAACAACTACTCTGAAGGTTAGAAAAGATAACGGAGACATTGATGCTATAACTGCTGCCACTATTACTGCAAGGGCATATTGCGATGCCATTCAGCGAGCTTATGATACTTTTGCCGATCATGTTTTATCACAAACCAAACAAGAGGGAGAACCGGAATTATGAAGCAATGGAAAATTTTCACCAAAGGATTTATAAAGGACAATCCGGTATTTATTCTATTGCTGGGTTTATGTCCTGCACTGGGTGTAACTACCTCAGCCTTTAACGGTTTGGGTATGGGACTTGCAACCACTTTTGTGCTATTGGGTTCAAACACTGTGGTTTCCATTATCAAAAATGTAATCCCCAATAAGGTAAGAATTCCCAGTTTTATTGTAATCATTGCTTCCTTTGTTACCATTGTGCAGCTAACTATGGAAGCTTTTCTGCCTGATTTGTTTGAATCGCTAGGATTGTTTATTCCTCTTATTGTGGTAAACTGCCTGGTCATGGGCCGTGCAGAAGCATTTGCCAGTAAAAACAATATTGGAAGCTCCATTGTGGATGCACTGGGAATGGGACTGGGCTTTACACTTGCTTTAACCATGCTGGGTGGATTAAGGGAAATCCTTGGTGCATATTCCATTTTTGGCATACAACTCATACCAGGTGTAACTGATGGTATGCTGGTATTTGTGCTCGCCCCCGGCGCGTTTATAGGAATGGGTTACCTTATTATTCTTTTTAATTATCTGAAGAAAAAAACTGCTTAAATACATAAACCATGGAATATTTCGCAATTGTAATCGGAGCCATTTTTGTCAATAATATTGTATTGGCACAGTTCCTGGGAATTTGCCCTTACATGGGAGTATCAGCCAAAGTATCTACCTCGGTTGGAATGTCGGGAGCAGTGTTGTTTGTGATGACCCTTGCAACCATTGTAACGTTTTTGATTTATAATTACGTACTGGAGCCTTTTAATATCACATATCTTCAGACCATATCCTATATCCTGGTAATTTCTTCTCTGGTGCAAATGGTTGAGATTATTCTGAAAAAAGTTAGTCCTGAGCTTTACCAGGCACTTGGAATTTTCCTTCCGCTCA
>SKSE01000152.1 GCA_007118135.1 Bacteroidales bacterium
CAGAGTCCGCAGATTTTTATTTTTTTCGTGCTTCGATATTCGTGCTTCGAATTTTCCCTTTTCCGTTCTCCCGTCTCCCGTCTCCATCCTCCCTACTCCATCACTTCCCTCAAATTCTCCCTCACCATCTCCTTCAAATGCCTCAGTACTGCCGGTTCATTCAATGGCAAGCCTTCCAGCACTTCTTTCACTTCGCGGGTATCGAAAATGTATTCTTTCCCGTCTTTGGTGTGTTTGTAGTAATATTCAATTTCCGGATTCGACCCCACCAGCATCATGAGCACCCCGGGCATATCGCCCATGGGCGGACGGTCAATGTGTCCGTGACCGAAAACTGCTTTTACCATTGTACCCCTGCCCACCTGCGATTCAATATGAAACGAACCGCCACTCATCTCTGCATTCTGCTTAAACAGCGGAAGTCCCAGTCCCACATGCCGGGTAGTGCGCGATGTGTAGTACGGATCCGTAACCCTTGCCACCACATCCGGCGCCATCCCTTTCCCGTCATCCTGTATCAATATGGTCAGGGTGTCTTTTTTCGTATCCTCAGCAATACTCAACACAATATTCTTCGCCCCCGCACTCACCGAGTTCTGAACTATATCAAGTATGTGTAACGACAGGTCTTTCATTTTTTTCGTTTTTTCATCGCGGAGACGCCAAGGCGCCAGGTTCGCGGAGTTTTATTTCTACTTCGGTCTTCGGTCTTCGGACTTCCAGCTTCCTTTCGTGCTTTTACATCCCCCAACCCCCTTCAAAGGAGGAGTTGGCCGGCACTTGCTTCGGACTTCGGTCTTCGGACTTCCAACTTCCTTTCGTGCTTCGAGTTTCGTGCTTCGAATTTTCCTTTTTCCTGTCTCCCTTCACCAATCACTAATCACTAATCACTATCCTCCCTTCCTTCAACGCCCGCCTGATCTCCTCAAAACTCACCACTTCCATTTCAAAAATCGTTGTGCTGCTTCCTATCTGGTTGGGATAATGTGCATCTGAGCTTCTGATAAAACTGAAATCCTTCAGATAGGGAAACTTCTTCACCATTTCTTCTTTGTTGGTAAATTTCGAAATCTCTAAGGCATCAGCATTGATATCGGGCGGAACAAACCCCAGCTGACTTATCAGGCTGTATTTGTGCCGGTCGATATGGGCCGGAATAAACAATCCGTTCAATTCATGCACCTTCTTCTCAACCTGGTTCAGCGACTGGTTAAGGCCCGAAATCAAAAGCTTTTCAACCTCTTCCACAATCATCTCATCCTCATCAATCACCACCTGGTGACCAAAGTACTTCGGGTCGTTTTTGATGTCGGGCAAATGTGCCTCCAGGTATTGCTGAAAAACACCCAGTATTTCATTGTTTTCAAAGAACGCCAGGCAGTGGGTCTCCTCTTTGGTGGTTACTTCGGCACCACACAGGGTAAAGATCCCCTTTTTATCTGCCAGTTTTTTTATGAGCGGGCCGTGCTTCGTTGTGTTATGATCGGCAATGCCCAGTATTTTTATATTTCGCAGTGCAGCAGCTTCCACAATGTTTGCAGGGCTCATCTCCAGGTCGCCGCAGGGCGACAGCAGGGTATGCACATGTAAATCGGCCCTGAACTGCTGCATCATACTTATTTTATTAGTTCATAGATCTTTCCGCTTAGTTCAAACGTACTCATATCAGTGCCCAGCAATGGAATTCCTTCCTCATTGCTTTGTGCCAGTGTATCTTCCTCCGGCTGGTGGTTGTTTACCAGTATGATGGCTGCCAGATCCTTCAAAGAAGCAATGGCCATCACGTTTTTATGCGTCTGTAGTGTAACCCATACCTGTCCGGTATCGGAGTTACCCATTACATCGCTCAGCAGGTCGGAAACGTAACCACCACTGATTTCATTACCAAGGCCCTGTTCGCCTCCAAAAACCTTTAATCCCAGTTTTTCTTTTAATTGCTCAACTGTCATTGCTGTATTTTTTTTGAGTTGTTTTTTTGTTCAAATTTCTCGCTGCCCCATATCTTTTGCATGATCTCCATGGATTCGGTCGGACTCATGTTCCCCTCCTGCTCCATCCTTTTTTGCACATATATACATTGTGTAATACTGGCCTGCTCTTGTACGATATCTTCGGCAAGTGAACTGCACGTGGGCGAACCACAAAGTCCACAATCAACATAAGGTAATGCTTCCATGATATCATGCACACGCTTCATTTTCTTCATGGCTTCGCCGATATCTTCATCCAGTTTGTCCATCGAACGTGGCTGAATTTTTCCTATACCGATATTTTCATTCAAAAAAGCTGAATACTCTACAATAGGACCGGCAGTGTTGTATGACATAAGGCCTTCTCTTCGTTTCTTCCTGGCATCGGCAGCTCTTTTGCGAAGCCGTTCAACAGCATAAAAACGATTGCTGCTGGTAAGGATACCACCTGCGCAGCTCTCATCGCAGGCCCTAAGTTCAAGGAAATCAATATCATGCTTCTCTTTGTTCTCCAACTGCTCCAGGAACTCAATTACATTACCTATTTCATCAATAGCCAGTGTGCGGCCCGGCATATGAGCTGCCTCACCATTTGTAGAAGACCATGTTACAGCAAATGACTTCATGGCATCAAGCCTGGGAATATGGCAGGTATTCTTTCCAATGAAGCCCTGTTTAACGGTAGTATATACTTTATTAAATATGAAATCCATATTGATAACACCGGTAATGGGCGAATCTTCCTGACCCACCGGACTCTTAACAGCAGCAATTTTGGCTGCACAGGGTGTAATGTAGAAGATTCCGATATCTTCTGCATCTTGCCCCTCATCAAGCAGCATCTGATTATAATATGATGCTGCAATATCCAGTGGAGCCTTCAACAATATCAGGTTTTCGGTAAGTGTGGGAAAGCGCACCTGTATTAAACGCACAATAGCCGGACAAAATGTAGACATCAGCGGCATATCATTATCACGCTCCCTGATGTACCGGGCCATTTCATCCTTCAGTATTTCGGTGCCATGCTCCACCTCATAAATATGAGTAAAACCGAGCTCCATCAATACACTTGAAACCTGAGTTAGAGAAACATTTTCAGGAAACTGTGCCATCAATACCGATGGTATCAGCGCCACCCTATGCTTAAAGCGGAATATCTGGTTGAAATCGTCCTGCTCAACAATAATGGCACCCACCGGACAAGCCCTGTAACACTTACCGCAATCCACACAATAATTATCCATCAGCTCAGCTTTCCCACCTTTAATACGAATGGCCTGCGTAGGGCAGACATTCATACAATGGGAGCAGCCAATGCAAACCTCCTTGCGGAACTTCAGTGCATGATGGAAATATTTGGTGCTCATTGTTTGTTATTTTACCGCGGAGACGCCAAGGCGCCATGTCCGCAGAGTTTTATTTCGTTTTTCGTATTTCGATATTCGTGCTTCGTATTTAGCTTCGCTGAGCTCACCTTCGGCTCGGTTCGTGCTTCGTATTTCGTACTTCGATATTCGTATTTCGTATTTAGCTTCGCTGAGCTCGCCTTAGGCTCGGTTCGTATTTCGATATTCGTGCTTCGTATTTCGTGCTTCTGACTCCCTACCCAAACCCCATTCTTATCTCCACCGTCGTGCCCTTCTCTACTTCGCTGGTAATGTTAAGTTCATCAGCATTCTTCTTCATGTTGGGAAGGCCCATTCCTGCGCCAAATCCCATTTCACGTACCTTACTGCTGGCGGTAGAGTATCCTTCCTTCATGGCCTGTTCAATATCGGGAATTCCAGGTCCTTCATCCACCAGTTTAATTACGATGCCTTTTTCGTCAACGTCCACGTATATGGTGCCGCTGTAGGCATGAGCAACCACATTTACTTCAGCTTCGTAGGTGGCAACTACGGTTCGTTTTATAATGCCCAGATCAACATTCAACTGTTTAAGCATTTTCTTGATTTCGCTGGATGCAAAACCTGCCCGTGTAAAATTTCCACCTTCTATCTGGTATTCAAAATGCATATCCCTGATTTCAACTATTATTTAAAAGATCGGTGAAATTCCTGCCTGATATAATAATCCGCTTGTTTTGAAAACAGAGTATTTACACTCCATAACTATAATATCATTCTCCTTGGCCAGTTCCTGCATTTCAGGAGTAATTCTTTTGTTCCGGGCAAATACGATACAATGAATGTCCGACATCTCCGCTGTGCGGAGGGTTTGCAGATTGGCCAGACCGGTGATCAGCAGCACATTGTCATCCTTAAGTGTAAGCACGTCACTCATCAGGTCCGATGCAAAAGCAACTTCTATTTTATGATGGGCACGATCCTGCCCTGTTATGATTTTTGCATCCAGTATTGAGGCTATTTCTGCTACGGTCATATATGTATGATTAAGTCCGGTTCTATCTTTCGTAAAAAAAACTTGCTGTTATTCCTGAAGTCAGAAGTGGTAAAAACCACCTTCAAATTCTGCTGCAAAGATAAAGTGTTGCTGATCAAAAACCAAAGAAAGCTGTTATTTTTTTCACAACTTATTAATTTACACTAAAAGCATTATATTTAATACTATTTAAAGGTATTTTATGATATAATTGACTTGAATGAAAATACCCAATGTAATTTAGAATGTATTTAATTTAGGAAGTGTCAGTGGGTTAACAACCCAATGAAATTATGAGTTATTCAGGCGATTAAGAATTACTGCAAGGTCGGAATAAATACTGGTATTTTCAACAATGATGTTATCGGGTACTTTAATAGACTGTGGAGTGAAGTTCCAGATAGCCTTAATACCCCAGGCCACCATAAGGTCGGCGGTTTCCTGTGCTTTGGCATCGGGAGTGGTAATGATACCGAGTCTTACATCAAGTTTGCGTGACAAATCACGAAACTCATCAATGGGATATATTTTTGCATCATTCAATGTGGAATTAACAACATTAGTATCTACATCAAAAGCAGCAACGATATGAAGTCCGTAGCTTTTTAATCCGTGGTATTTAATCAAAGCACGTCCTAGATTACCAACACCAAATAAAAAAGCCTTTTCCTGGCTGTTAAAGTCCAGAAACTGAATAATGGTTTCTATAAGCTGATTAACATTATAACCGATTTTTGTGCGCCCCTTGATACCTGTATATGCGAGGTCCTTAGTAACCAGTGTTGAATCCATCTTGAAATTGGCCGCAATTTGACCACTGGAAACAAATTCAACATTATTAATCTTTAAAGCTTTAAAAAAACTCAGGTAGCCAGGCAGGCGCCTTAGGGTGGGCTCGGGTATCTGACTGATATCTCCCTTACCGTTGCTCGTTTTTACTCTCATATGTTGGTTTTCTTTAGGATATAAAACTAACAGACCAGCTTCTTTTAAACTTTCAACACCTTAACCGTTAATTAAATAATTAATTCTGTATTGCAAAGTTATAATAAATAACAATACTTTAAAATTAATAATCAATATGTTGTTAATAAATTAACATCTTGGTGTGTATTATTCGAATATAAGTTAATTTAAAAGCCTAACATACACATTTTTATGAATTTATTGGCATTTGACTCGTGTAAAAAATATATTCAATAAATGACTTAATTCCTTTAAAGATAATTATTTTAAATAAAGCTATAGTTATTTTTTTCTTTAAAGACTCAACCATCAAAGTATGCTAATAGTATTTTAAAAACAAAATTCTTTAGTACAATTGGTTTTAGTATAGGCAGTATTTGGGTGTGTTTTATAAAATTAAGTATATGATACTGAGCAACAACCGGGGTAATAAGATATAATACCCCGGTTGAAATCAATTACAAAACAAGAAATTAATAACGTTTCCTTGGTGTATAGTGAGTATGGAGCAAATCGTGCGAACGATGTCCCAGAGGTTTGTGCAGGAAGGATTTATACACTTCCTCAACCTCCGGATTCTGGTGCGATTTACGAATGACCATCTTCTCGTCTTCATCATAAATGGCTGCAGCACGCTTCTTCCTTATTTCCATATTGGTAGGAATAGGCTGACCACCACCACCAATACATCCGCCGGGACATCCCATTACCTCAATGAAGTGGTAATTGGCACTTCCGTCCTTGATACGGTTCATGAGTTCCTTGGCATTGGAAAGTCCGTGGGCAATGGCAATTTTCAGCTCCACCCCTTCCAGGAAACTCCACTCGGGCTTCACATCCTTGATCTTTACGGCTGCTTCCTTAATACCTTCCATACCCCTTACAGGTTTGATGTTAAGGTTGGCAAAGGGAACTTCGCGACCGGTTACAATCTCATAAGCTGTGCGCAAAGCGGCTTCCATAACACCACCAGTATTACCGAAAATTACCGCAGCACCGGTTGATTCGCCCAGGATGCTGTCGTACTTTTCATCATCCAGTTTTTCAAAATCAATACCGGCCTGGTGAATCATACGTCCCAGCTCGCGTGTGGTGAGAACAAAGTCAACATCCTTATATCCGCTTCCACGCATTTCAGGTCTTTCGGCCTCATATTTCTTGGCTGTACAAGGCATAATGGAAACCACCACCATATCAGCAGGATTCTTATTAATCTTCTCTGCATAATAAGTTTTGGCCAAAGGACCAAACATTTGCTGGGGCGACTTACAGGTAGAAAGATTATCAAGCATATCGGGGAAAATATGCTCCTGAAACTTGATCCATCCGGGCGAACAGCTGGTCATCATAGGCAGGGCAACATCCTTGCCGTCAACCAATGCTTCCTTGAGCCTGGTAAGAAGCTCAGTGCCTTCTTCCATAATGGTAAGGTCGGCGGTGAAGTCGGTATCAAGCACCTTGTCAAAACCTAACCTGCGCAATGCGGCAACCATTTTCCCGGTAGAACGGTTGGGGCCCATTCCAAACTCCTCACTGATAGCCACCCTGGTAGCAGGAGCAGTTTGCACCACAACGAATTTCTTGGGATCGTAAATGGCATCAAACACCTGGTCGATGTAATTGCGCTCAACCAGCGAGGCGGTGGGACAACGGTTGATACACTGTCCGCAATTGGTGCAAACCACATCATTCATAGGCTTGTCAAGGAAAGTAGATATTTTCATATCCTTACCTTTATGTGTAACGGCCAGTGCGCTTACAGCCTGCAGTTCAGTACATGTACGAACACAGCGCTGACAACGGATACACTTGGAATCGTCCTTCTCAATGGATGGAGAAGAAATATCAATGGGGTTAATGCTCTTAACATCCAGGTAGATATGGTCGCCGGTGCGGTATTCGTTGGCAATCTCCTGCAGCTCGCAGTATCCGCTTTTGAAACACTTGGTGCAGTCGGCATTGTGCTCGCTGAGCAAGAGTTCAATGATGTTTTTGCGCGCCTGCCTTACCTTCATACTGTTGGTAAGAATTTCCATGCCTTCCGAAACGGGAGTTGCACAGGATGCGGGAAGTAAGCGGTTACCTACCTGCTCAACCACACATACGCGACAATTACCCGCAACACAAAGGTCGTCGTGATGACACAACGTAGGGATTTTGAAATTCAGCTGACGAGCTGCATCCAAAATAGTGGTGCCCTCATCAACTGAAACATTCAAATTATTAATCTTCAGATTTACTTTATATGTACTCATATGTTTTTCTCCTTTTGTTTTTTTTTCGGGGTATTTAGGCAGGGTTCATTTTAAACTCATAAACCCTATACCATAAAGCTAGTATATTATTTCCTCCCTGAAATTGTTAATAATTGAGTTGAAGGGATTGGGAGCAGACTGTCCCAAACCACATTTGGATGCAATACGCATAGTTTCAGAAAGTTTCTGAAGCTCATCAAGAAAACTTGGGGGTTTGACACCTTTCTTAACTGCTTCTATTCCTTTAAGGAGCTGCTGGCAGCCTACCCGGCAGGGAGTACATTGTCCGCAGGATTCTTCTTCGAAAAATTCCAGATAATCGTTTAGGATATTATACATTGAGCGTGTGCTGTTAAACAGCATCATGGAACCTCCGGTGGGAATTCCTTCAAATCCTATTACGGTTTCCTTAAAATGCTTTCGGGCAACACAGAAACCTGAAGCTCCTCCAATCTGGACAGCTTTGGTATCGCCATCGCCAAATTCATCAACAAAATCTTCCAGGCTCATACCCAGCTCCAGCTCATAAATACCGGCCTTGGGTGTATCACCTGAAACTGAAAAAACTTTTGAGCCTCGTGAGTCGAAAGTACCCATTTCCTTAAAATTGGTTGGTCCTTCGTTGGCAATCATAAGCGCAAAAACCAGGGTTTCAACATTGTTAATGGATGTGGGTTTGCCAAGATACCCTGCAGTGGTCGGAAATGGTGGTTTGTTGCGTGGTTCACCACGTTTACCTTCCATGGATTCCATAAGCGCAGTTTCTTCGCCACATACATAAGCTCCACTCCCCGATTTGATCTGAATGGTAAAATCGAAGTTCATGTTTTTCATTTCTTCATGAAACTTATCGATGGTAGCATTAAGTTGGGGTAAAAGGAAATTATATTCACCCCTCAGGTAAATAAACCCTTTGCTGGCACCTGTTGCTTTTCCGCAAAGTGCCATACCACCAAGTACTTTTTCAGGAACCTGGGTAAGGATCTCACGGTCTTTGAATGTACCGGGCTCGCCTTCATCGGCATTACAGATAACATATTTTTGATCTGCTTCTTCATTTTTGGCAAATTTCCATTTTAGACCGGTAGGGAAACCTGCACCACCACGACCCCGAAGACCGGAATCGATAATATCAAGAATAATCTCATCCTGTGTTCTCTTGAAAGAACGATCCAGAATTTCGAGATAATCCACTTTTTCAAATATAAGGTCAACCTTTTTTATTTTGTTCTCCATAATAATATGCTTTTGGAATGAGAAAATTAAACTTGTAATTCTAATTACTTCTGCTTAAGATATCCCTGAATTACTTCAACTGCCGATTCAGGAGTAACTTCAGGGTGAACCTCATCATTGATGAGCATTACCGGTCCCTTGTGGCACCAGCCCAGGCAGTTGGCCTGTAACAGACTGAACTTACCATCTGAAGTGTTTTCACCCAGCTTGATTTTCAGCAAATCTTCCAAAGCACCTATTACGGCATCCTTACCTTTCATATGGCAGGTAATGGTCTTGCAAACCCTGATGATGTTCTTTCCCTTGGGTTTGGTATCCATAAAGGTGTAAAATGATGCAGTGCCATAAACATCAGCAGTGCTGATATCTAACTCCCTGGCAATGGCAACCATGGCATCCTCAGATAAAAACCGTTCTGACCG
>SKSE01000291.1 GCA_007118135.1 Bacteroidales bacterium
AAATGGCAGGGAAATCGCGTCTGCGTCCTGTTATGATGACCACCCTGACCACTTTGCTGGCCATGATACCCCTGGCAACATCCTCGGCTGAAGGATCTGAGATCTGGCAGCCTATGGGTATTGCCGTTATTGGAGGATTGAGTGTTTCAACACTTATCACACTGGTATTTGTGCCGGTGGTTTACACACTCAACGGCGCAAGAAAAGTGAAGAAAGCCAGAAGAAGACTTAGAAAAGAAATGCTTGTAGAGTAGGAAGAAAGAAAACCCGGAAATTGAGAAAAATAATAATCCGCGAACTCTGCTCCCTGGCGTCTTTGCGGTGAAAAAAATAAAATAAAACAAAATATGAAATCTGTATTTATCGTTTACAACCAGGCCCTGACTGAGCGGGTAGAAGAGATGATCAACCGGCTCAATGTAAGGGGTTTCACTCAATGGAAAGACGTTATGGGCCGTGGTTCGGAAACAGGGGAACCCCATATGGGTACGCATACCTGGCCGGCCATGAACTCTGCAACCATGTGCATGGTAGATGATACCATGGCTGTAAAACTTCTGGAAGGAGTTAAAAAACTAAATGAAACCGCTGAACTGCAGGGAATAAGAGCCTTTGTATGGAACATAGAAGGCACTGTTTAATTAATGAAATACAATCAAAATAAATATTGAAAGATATGAAGCATCCGGAAATTTATCATGGAATAAGAACTTTGCTGAAGGAAAAGCTTAGAGTTGAAAAAAACTCCCCATCGGATACAGCCAATTTCATTGATGATTTTGGACTGGCCCGGTGGGAGCTGAATTTATTGCTTTATAATGTTGAAGACCATTTCAACATCAGGCTTGAGCAAGGCCTGGAGCATGAGCTTGATACGATCAATCAGCTTGCGGCATTGATTCACAAGGAAAAGAAGAAGGCGCTGGAAGTAGCTGCTTAAAACAGTATTTTCTGTCAGAGCAGTTTATCAATTTCAGATGCCAGTCTGCGATCTTTTTCCGTAACGGTATTGCCCGCATCATGGGTTGAAAGGCGTATTTCAACTCTGTTATATACGTTGGTCCACTCGGGGTGATGATTCATTTTTTCAGCAATGAAGGCCACCCGTGTCATGAAAGTAAAGGCTTCCGTAAAATCCTTGAATTCAAATGAACGTACCAGTTGGTTTTTGGTTTCTTTCCACATAGATTTAGATTAAGATTTATAATTGTGGAACGTTGAGAGGAAAAGATTGTTCAGCATTCGGTTTTACAAGGGATGCACAAATTACACCAGGGGGTTCTGCCACGGATGCACTTATAATTTCCGGGTACGACTACAGCTCGTGCCCGGAATTTTTTTTAATTTGCCACAGATGCACGGATGGTTTTTGTAGCCACTAAGGCACGAAGGAGTTTTTGCCACGGATGCACGGATGAAGAAAGGTGCGGGGTATGGGGTATGGGGTAAAAGGATTCCTGAGCCTGCGGAAGGGCCCTGAATAATTTTATTTGATGTCACGGATTGTTTATTAGCCACGAACCGAAGCTGAGCTAGACGAAGACAATTCATGGGGCTAAAGCCCAAAATGACAGATCAAGCTTTTTCATCCGTCAGCTAAAGCAGACGGCAATAGATTTCGGTAGCCTGTAACGCCCCGCCATACTCGTAGGGCGGGGATGGGGGTGGGTCCTTGAAATGCTACAGATGCACGGATTATAAACCTACAAATTAGATGTCACGAATCCCTTACTTTCCTTAATTTCTTACTTCCCTTATAAATCTATATATGCCTTATATGGTTTATAGCCTTTGAAACCGCAAGGCACGCAAGGGATTCGCAAAGTACGCCAATGTAAACCAAGCTCTTTGCGCTCCTTACGTAAATCTTCGTGATCTTAGCGTTTTCCGTTCTCAGGTCTTTCTTCTAATAGACTTCAGTTTCAATCCCTAGTTCTTCCACCCTGCGGGCGATTTCCATTAATTCGCGGTTATTGATTCTTTCTAGTGTTTCCACTGGTGTTTCACGGGCAATGGGATAAATCATTACCAGGATGGGTTGAAGTTTTTCAAGGTGATTTAGCCAGGCAGAGACTTCTTTTTCTGTAGTATTATCAATATAAGTTTCTCCATTTGTACCCCTTACAAACAGAGTTTGTATGATGGCTTGGCCCTTGAGAAGCATCATATTGTCAATGATTTCTTCGAGGGTGGTATTGATTCGGGGGTTATTAAGTTTCTGAAACATCTCATTGGTGCCGGCATCCAGTTTCAATATAGGCTTTTCAATTTTCAGCAATGCCTGGGCTACACCGGGGGCAGCAACTTTTGAAGCATTGGTTAAAACCGAAATTACAGTTTCGGGGTAATATTTGTTCCGTAATTCAATGGTGTCGTTGGTAATATCTTCAAAGTGCGGGTGTATGGTTGGCTCTCCGTTTCCGGCAAAGGTTATAGAGTCAAGCATGGAATCCTTTTCTTTCATGGCAACCAGCTTCTGTTCCAGGGCTTTCTTTATTTCTTCCCTTTTCGGGTAATGCACTTCAGGATCTGGGGGAGGAGTCAATCCACATTCACAATAAATGCAGTTGTAAGTACAATGTTTTTTATATGTAGGCAGAAGGTTGATCCCTAATGAGATGCCTAAACGACGGCTACGGATAGGGCCAAATATGATTTGTTCGAATAAAAATCCACTCATGGTATTGTAATTGGTTGAATGGCCGTTCTTAGATGGTGATGCAACACTGACTTTACGAATGATTTATGATTCAGATGATTGGGATTGTAATCATAATGCAATTTACACAATTAAGTAGCATCTATGCTGTTTCTTTAAGTGCTTCAGGTTTTTTCACTGACTCAAAGAACTTTTTCTGAAAAATAAGTAAAATAAAAACACCGATGGTGATGGCCGAGTCAGCTACATTGAAAACCGGTCGGAAGAAAATGAATTCCTGACCACCCCAAAACGGAAACCATTGCGGAAAATTTCCCCTGATAATCGGGAAATACAGCATATCTACAACTCTTCCGTAAAGGAAGGGAGCATAACCCCCGTTTTCGGGGAGGAACTCGGCTGTTTGGCTGAAATAACTTTCTGAAAAGAGCACTCCGTAAAATGCACTGTCAATGATATTTCCCAAAGCACCTGCCATAATCAGCGATACAGATACAATTAAGCCTGCATGGGCTTTTTGCTGTATCAGGCGGCCAATGTACCATCCGATAAAGATAACGGCAATAATTCTGAAGATACTAAGGATAAGCTTTCCGTATTCGCCGGAGAACTGCATTCCAAAGGCCATCCCTTCATTTTCGATGAAATAGATGTTGAACCAGTTTCCCAGCACCGGGATGTTTTGTCCCAGCGTCATCTGAGTTTTCACAATAATTTTGGATGTCTGGTCGATGATTAAGACCAAAAGAACAACTATCCAAGGTATGTGCTTACGGGAAATCTTAAGCAGACTCATTTATCTTTTTTGATTCTGATTGAGCTTTGCTTCAATGCTCATAGTGGCATGAGGCACGCTTCTGAGTCTTTCTTTTGAGATCAGCTTGCCGGTAACCCTGCAAATGCCGTAAGATTTGTTTTCGATACGGATAAGTGCATTTTCCAGATCGCGGATGAATTTCTGCTGGCGGGCTGCCAACTGGCTGTTCTCCTCTTTGGATAATACCTGCGAACCCTCTTCCAGAATTTTAAAGGAAGGTGAAGTATCGTTGGTATCATTTGCATTTTGAGTTGTGTAAGCCTCGGTAAGGATTTTAAGCCCTGCACGTGCCTCTTCCAACTTTTTCATTATGATGGCTTTGAACTCCTGGAGTTCATCATCTGAATATCGGGTCTTTTCTTTTTTATTTTCCATATTCTGAAGGTTTTTCGCGTGCTTAATTATTTGCTTTTTCAACTGAAACAAATGTTGTAATGTCATCGGTAATGTCTATCTGAACTTTTAAGGCATCTTCCACAACATCGGCATAGTTCAGCTTTACTGCCAGGGTCTCTGAGCAAATATACTCATTATTGTTGAGTATAGCATCAGTAATTTGACTATGTTTTTCAACGGAAAGCTCAATTTTATCGGTTACCTCAAAGCCTTTTTCTTTTCTGAGATTTTGTATTCTGTTAATGAGCTCTCTGGCAATACCTTCCTGTTTAAGTTCATCAGTAATGGTAATGTCAAGAGCAACGGTAATTCTGCCTTCTGTGGCCACCAGCCATCCGGGGATATCTTCCGAAAGGATTTCAACATCATCGGTTTCCAGTACGATGGGCTGGTTGTCCACCTCAATAGTATAACTACCTCGTTCTTCAATTATTGCAATCTCTTCCTGCGAAAATGCAGCTATAGCGGCCGAAATCTGTTTCATAAGTTTTCCGAATTTTGGCCCCAGAGATTTAAAATTGGGTTTGATCTTTTTAACCAGTACTCCTGCAGTTTCGGTAAGATATTCCAGCTCTTTTACATTCACCTCTGAAAGGATGAGTTGTTCCACACCTGAAAGCTGTTGCCGGAATTTCTCGTCGAGTACAGGCACCATGATCTTTTGCAGTGGCTGACGCACACGTATATTGACTTTTTTGCGCAATCCAAGTACAAGTGATGATATCTTCTGTGCCAGTTGCATTCGTTCTTCCAGATCGCGATCGATATATGATTCATCAGCTTTCGGGAAGTCGGTAAGGTGCACTGAATCTAAATCAAAACGACGGCTCACTTTATTGATATCTGTAAACAGCCTGTCGCTGAAGAAGGGTGCAATAGGTGCTGAAATCTGGCTGAGAACTTCAATACAACGGTAAAGGGTTTGATAGGCCGAAATTTTATCCTCTGTGTAATCCCCTTTCCAGAAACGGCGACGACAGAGACGAACATACCAATTGCTCAAATGCTCATCTACAAATTCCTGGATAAGCCTGCCGGCACGTGTGGGCTCAAAGTCATTGTAACACTCATCAGTCTTTTTAATGAGGGAATTGAGTTCAGAAAGTATCCAGCGGTCAATTTCCGGGCGCTTTTCCAAAGCAATTTCATCTTCTTTGTAACTAAAGCCATCAATATTGGCATAGAGAGCAAAAAACGCGTAGGTATTGTAAAGTGTACCGAAAAATTTTCGCTGTACCTCTGCCACTCCTTCAATGTCAAATTTCAGGTTATCCCAGGGTTGTGCATTGGTTATCATGTACCAGCGGGTGGCATCGGGGCCGAATTTCTCAATGGTTTCAAAAGGATCCACGGCATTGCCCAGTCGTTTCGACATTTTATTGCCGTTTTTGTCAAGCACCAGACCGTTGGAAACAACCGTTTTGAATGACACTGAGTCGAAAAGCATAACTGCAATGGCATGCAATGTAAAGAACCATCCGCGGGTTTGATCCACCCCCTCGGCGATGAAGTCGGCCGGGAAGTTCTGCTCAAACTCTTCTTTTTTATCAAAGGGGTAGTGAAATTGTGCATAAGGCATAGAACCGGAGTCGAACCACACGTCGATGAGGTCCATTTCACGAGTCATGGGCTTACCGGTAGGTGAAACCAGTACTATCTCGTCAACCATGGGGCGGTGCATGTCAAAAACATTATAGTTTTCTTCCGACATATCACCGGGTTTGAAATCGGCCAGCGGGTTTGTAGTCATGAACCCTGCCTTGACGGATTTTTCACATTCATTTTTGAGTTGTTCGAGTGAGCCGATGCAGAGAGTTTCTTCACGATCTTCGGTAATCCAAACGGGCAAGGGAACACCCCAATAGCGCGAACGGCTCAGATTCCAGTCCTGAAGGTTTTCCAACCAGTTGCCAAAGCGACCCGTACCGGTTGACTCAGGTTTCCACTGTATAGTTTTATTCAACTCTATCATCCTGTCCTTCAAGGCAGTGGTTTTAATAAACCATGAGTCAAGAGGATAATATAGAATAGGTTTATCTGTGCGCCAGCAATGCGGGTAGGAGTGTTCGTATTTTTCTGCTTTAAATGCTTTGTTCTCGGTTTTCAGTTTAATGATGATATCCACATCAACAGGGCGCTCGTCCCTGGCTTTTTCATTGGTGTCGTATTCAGGTTTTACAAAGCGGCCACCGAAATCAGGCATCTCCTCAACGAATTTTCCCTGCTTGTTAACCATGGTAAGGGCACCCAGATTGTATTGTTTGCCCACCTTGAAGTCGTCGGCACCGAAGCTGGGTGCAATGTGCACAATGCCGGTACCATCTTCGGTTGTAACAAAATCGCCAAGTACTACCCGGAAGGGGTCGCCATCTTCAGGAACCATTGAAGGTATTAGCTGTTCATAACGAATATTTTCAAGCTGGCTGCCTGTATACCTTTTCTCTATTCTGTATGGAATGTTCTTATCACCGGCTTTGTATTCATCAAAGGGTAAATGTTCGTTTTTAGCATCAAACCACGAGGGCATGAGTTCGGTGGCCAGTATTACATTTATAGGTTCAAAAGTATATTGATTGTAGGTTTTAACCTTTACATATTCAATATTTTTACCTACTGCCAGACCTGTATTACTGGGTAATGTCCACGGGGTGGTGGTCCATGCCAGAAAATGGATTTCGTCTTCACTTTTATCAAACAGAAACTCCGATGTTTCATTCCGGATAATTTTAAACTGTGCGGTAACAGAATTATCCTTTACCATTCGGTAGCAGCCGGGCTGGTTAAGCTCGTGTGTGCTCAAACCGGTTCCTGCAGCGGGAGAGTAGGGCTGAATAGAATAACCTTTGTACAACAAACCTTTTTCGTAAAGCTTGCTTAAAAGGTACCAAACGGTTTCTATGTATTTATTATCAAAGGTGATGTAAGGATCGCTAAGGTCAACCCAGTAGCCCATCTTTCGGGTAAGGTCGTCCCACATATCCTTGTATTTCATCACATCCTTGCGACATTCTTTGTTGTAGTCGGTAATGGAAATAGTAGTACCAATATCTTCCTTTGTAATGCCCAGGTTTTTCTCAACTCCAATTTCAACCGGCAGACCATGGGTGTCCCAGCCGGCTTTCCTGTTTACCAGGTAACCCTTCTGGGTGCGGTAGCGGCAAAAAATATCCTTGATGGCACGGGCCATAACATGGTGAATTCCGGGCAGCCCATTGGCCGAGGGTGGGCCTTCATAGAAAACCCAGGGTTTGTGGCCCTGACGAATTTCAAGACTTTTCTCAAATACTTTACGCTCTTCCCAATCTTTGAGAACGTCTTTGCCGATTTTTGAAAGATTCAGGTATTTATACTCCGTATATTTTCTTTCCATTATATGGGTAAACTTTATATTAATTGCCTGAAAATCACTTCAGGATATTGATTTGTTTCAAAGGCGCAAAATTAAAAAAAAAACAGGTACGCGTGGTAAAAAGTTACAGGTATGTTTTAAGTCAGAAAATGGGTGATGGGTAACGGTTAGGGAGAACGGAGAACGGAGACCGGAACCGCGGAGCCGCAGAGAACGCAGAGTTCGCGGGAGATATTAGAAAACCGGAGCAAATACCGGCCAACTCCCCCTTTCAAACCCGAAGGGTTCGACGAAGTCAACGGGGCCGGGGGGATGTTAAAAGAATGCAAAACTACAAGCCCTCTTATTTCTCACTTTCTCGTTTTCCTAATAACTCATTAACCTAATAACTCATTAACCCATTAACTCTACGCGATAGCGTCTCAGTGGTAAAAAACAAAAAACCCTGAAGTAACGAAGTACAACAGGGTTTTGATATGATAATCAGGCAGAAGTTTAATCTTCTTCTTCCTGTTCTGCTTCGTAAGCCTTGAGGAGTTTGTCCTGAACATCGGCGGGCACCTGCTGGTATTCAGCATACTTCATACCATACATACCACGACCGCTGGTGAGAGAGCTCAAAGTTGTTGAGAACCTGTTCATCTCCGCAAGGGGCACTTTAGCTTTAATCTTCTGGTAGTTGCCTTCAGAATCCATACCCATGATGATAGCACGACGACCCTGCAGGTCGGTCATTACATCACCCATTTTATCTTCGGGTACCATTACTTCTACATCATAAATGGGTTCAAGAATCTTGGGTCCGGCATTTTTAAACGCCTCACGGAAGGCATTACGCCCTGCCAGCTTAAATGATATTTCATTGGAGTCAACAGGGTGCATCTTACCGTCGTAAATATTTACCACGATATCGCGTGCATAAGAACCGGTAAGCGGTCCTTCTTCCATTTTTTCCATAATACCTTTGAGGATGGCGGGCATAAATCGTGCATCGATAGAACCACCCACGATACAGCTGTTGAATACCAGTTTGCCGCCCCAGTCAAGCTCGTGAATATCCTGTCCGCGAACGGGGAATTCAGTCTGGTTGGGCATACCATCGTAATAGGGCTCAATCATCATGTGCACCTCGCCAAACTGGCCTGCTCCTCCCGACTGTTTCTTGTGGCGGTAGGTAGCCTTAGCACTTTTGGTTATAGTTTCGCGATAGGGTATCCTTGGTGGAAGGAATTCAATGGCTACTTTGCTGATGTTTTCGATCATCCACTTGGCAACATTCAGATGCAACTCTCCCTGGCCGGAAAGGATTACCTGCTTGAGTTCCTTGGATTGCTCATACAATAATGTGGGGTCAATGTTGTTCATCTCCTTGAGCACTCCTGATAGCTTTTCTTCATCAGCGGTATTTTTGGCCTTTACAGCCTGGCGGATCTTCGGATCAGGGAATACAATGGGTTCAACCTTCAATCCCTGATTTTTATTAGTAGTAAGAGTGGTATTAGTGCGGCTATCCTTGAGTTTGATGGTAGCGGCAATATCACCTGCAATAACTTTTTCAACTTTCTGACGGTTTTTGCCTGCCACGGCAAAAAGCTGCGACAGTCTTTCTTTTGAATCGGATGAGCTGTTTATAAGGTCAATTGCCTCAGTAAGCGTTCCTTCATAAACTTTGAAGAAAGATATTTCGCCAAGGTGTTGTTCAATGGCAGTTTTAAATATTAGAGCTGTTGCTTGTCCGGCAGGATCGAAATTAAGGTCTTTTCCATCTGTAGTTTTTTCTTTAACCACTTCATTGGGAGCCGGTAAACTTGATACTATAAACTCCATGAAACGACCTACGCCCTGGTTGTGCTTGGATGATATGCAAAACAAAGGATACATGGTGCGGGTTGAAATACCCTGCTTGATACCTTGTGAAAGTTCTTCGGGACTCAGGGTTCCGTTTTCGAAGAAATTCTCCATGAGCTGTTCATCACTTTCAGCTGCATTTTCTATGAT
>SKSE01000002.1 GCA_007118135.1 Bacteroidales bacterium
GTGCGTTGTGTAAGCGATGGTGGTACTACAGAAAGTTCTGTTACCAGTGGTCCATCATCCAACTCAGCAGGCACACATTCATACAATCGTACCGGTCTTACCATTGCCAATGGTGTTGAAGGTGGCGGTGACATTACCTTTGAACTACATGCATTCCGCACCTGGGGTGGAAGTGGATCTAACATACAGTATAATTTTGTACCCAATAACACATGGAAAGTTATTGTACATTACGAACTGCCAGGGCATAATGTGGTGTTTATTGTTGAAGATACTGAAGGTAACCCTCTTAACGATGCCATCGTTGCCATAAACGGAACATCCTATCCTGCAGGGCAGTATGAAATACCCAATATCAAAGACGGCGAGTATACCTACAGCGTAAGTAAATATGCTTACGAAACAGCTGCAGGTTCATTTACAGTTGACGAAGATGATGTGGAAATAAATGTTTTTATGCAGGCTCTTGATACCTTTGAAGCTGCTTTTGAAGTGAAAGACCTCTACGGGAATGAAATCGATGACGCTGTAATTGCAGTAAATGGTGTTAGTTATAATGCAGGACAGTACGTTATTGATTACCTGGTTGCTGATACTTACAGCTATTCTGTTTCAAGAGAAGGTTATGAAACTCTGCAGGGAAGCTTTACAATAACTGATAGTGACATAACTGAACAAATAAAATTACAGGATATTTATACCCTTACCTTTGATATTTCTGATGAAACAGGTACCATGTATAATGCTGTTATAAACTTTGATGGTCAGGAGTACACTGCCGGACGTTATACTTTTGCCGGTCTTGTTCCGGGCACCTATGAATATTCAGTGAGCAAGGATGGTTATTATGATATGGAAGGGCAGGTAACTATAGAAAGTCAGGATGTTATCGTGGAAGTTCTCATGATTGAGCTTGGACATGAGGTTACTTTCATCATTAAAGACCAGGATGGTATAAATATCGAAGATGCCATCATTACATTTGCAGGTCAAACATACGAACCAGATGTATATCATTTAATTGGACTTAAAAATGGATTGCATGCATATACTGTAAGTAAAGAAGGCTATTTTGATGAAAGTGCAAGTATTTTTCTCACTGGTCAGGACTTTTTATACCTGGAAGTCAATGTTGCACTAAATCTTATCAGCACAAACGTACAGGATTTAAATCAGGAAATCGCCATTAATATTTACCCCAACCCCACCAGGGGAGCAGTAACTCTCGATGTTGCCGGAAATCCGGAACCTTTTACCTGGACCCTTACCAATTACCAGGGACAGATATTGCAAAGTCAAGATATAATACCTGCCGGCCAGAGGCAATTTAGTATAAATCTTAATGGCTATTCATCAGGAATTTACTATGTTCGTGTTGATTTACAAAATAAAGTTATGATTGAGAAAATTATTCTTCAATAAACCAATACAAGTAGTGCCAGGCCCGGAATTATTAAGGTCTGGCATTGCTTAAATAATTGAATCGGTTATAACCATCTTTAAATACAAACGCAGTATTTTTAAAATAGTGGAATTTCAGGAACTCAACATCAATAAACCCCTGCTAAATGCCATCAGCGACATGGGATTTACAGAACCTACCCCCATCCAGGAGAAGGCTTTTCCCATTATTATGTCGGGTCGTGATGTGGTGGGTATTGCACAGACAGGTACAGGCAAAACCCTGGCCTATCTGCTTCCCTTACTCCGACAGTTGCCCTATTCTGAACAAAGACAACCCAGGATTCTTATTATGGTGCCCACGCGCGAGCTGGTACTACAGGTAGCAGATGAAGCAAGGAAGCTCACGTCATACATGAGCGTACGTATTGATGGAGTTTACGGAGGAACCAATATCAATACTCAGAGCGACCGTATTTACCAGGGGGTAGACCTGTTGGTAGCAACTCCCGGCCGCCTTTTCGACCTGGTTATGAGAGGAACACTTCGTTTGAAATCCATCCAGAAACTGGTTATCGATGAAGTGGATGAAATGCTCAGTCTGGGGTTCAGACCACAGTTGGTGAGTATTCTCGAGCTCCTGCCCGAAAAAAGGCAAAACCTCATGTTTTCAGCCACACTGGCCGATGAAGTGGAAAGTATTATCATCGACTTCTTTAATGACCCTGTATGGATCGATATAGAATACCGGGGTACTCCACTCACTCAAATTAAACAGGAACTTTTCCTGGTTCCCAATTTTGCCACAAAATATAACCTGCTGAGTTTATTGCTGGAAGATAATGAGATATTTGAAAAAGTATTGGTATTTGCCCCCGGTAAAAAAACTGCCGATAAACTTTTCAATAAGCTAACCCATAAATACCCCAACCAGCTGGCTGTAATCCATTCCAACAAAAGTCAAAACCAGCGTATCAATACACTTGGAGATTTTAAAGCCGGAAATATTCGGGTTTTGATTTCCACAGATCTGGTGGCTCGTGGAGTTGATATTTTTGAAGTGAGCCATGTCATCAATTTCGGACTTCCGGAAATTCCGGGAGCTTATATCCATCGTATCGGGCGAACAGGAAGAGCAGATAAAGAAGGTATAGCTATCTCACTCATGAGCCACAATGAAAAAGATGAGTTGGAAGCCATAGAGCAATATATTAAGCAGGAAATACCTTTGCAACAACTACCCGAAGACCTTGTAATCAGCGATACAAGCGATGATGATAGTGACATCGAAAAATCCAAAGGTGATAAAGCCTACCTGAAACCTGTTAAGTTAAGCCAGGGGGGCGGTGCTTTTCACGAAAAGAAAAAGAAAAACCTGAAAGTGAATCTCGGCGGGCCGGGAAGGAAGAAAAGGCTATCGAAACGTAAAGGGAAAATGAAGTAGAATACCGGAGACCAGAAATGTAAAAATCCGATGCACAAGGCAGGAAGGGGAATAATTGGGAATGCTCAGTAAAAATGTCATTTTTAAAATACTTCAACTCATCAACCTATAAACTTTCTAAAACATTCCCTTGACAAATTCATCAACGCTAATATTGTGGAAATATTCATGAAAAGGTACAGATGAGAGTTTTTCATAAATGGCGGTTTCATTGTGTGGTGCACCGGTAAGGAGGTTTTCTATTTGCCCGATGTCGTGCTTGTTGAAGAAATCTCCAAAGACTTTGATATCGCTGATGATTCCTTTGTTTACATTCATATGTAGCTCCACAAAGCCACCATCGCTTTTAAAGGCTTTTTGCAATTCATAACCAGGTGAATGGCCGAAATTCCATTCCCAGGTACCATATTTTTTTTCAACAAGTTCATTGATATTCCGTATATCTTCTTTGGTAAATTCATACCTGACAGAACCTTCAAAATTCTCCATGATATGATTCATGATATGGTCGCGAAACTTCAACACATCCATATCCTTTTTAAGATGTTCGCTGATGTTGGTTACCCTGCTTTTGACACTTTTTACTGCCTTTCCCTGAAATTTGAGGGGATTGACCTTCAAGGCCATGTGCAGGTCATTCATTACTGAAGAAAAAAGAAGCGTACCATGACGCAGTATGCGATTTTTAAAAATATGCTCAGCATTACCAGAAAACTTCTTTCCATCAATGGTAAGGTCATTCCTGCCCTCAAAACGTGCATCCACACCCAGTTTTTGCAATACTTCCAGGATGGGTATTGTGTAACTCTTAAAATCAGCAATTTTATCCTTGCCTTGATGTGCATTCATAATAAAGGTAAAATTGAGGTTTCCCAGATCATGAAAAACTGCGCCTCCACCTGATAACCTGCGTATCACAGTAATATTCTTCTCTTTTACATAATCCACATTGATCTCGGCAATGGTGTTCTGATGTTTGCCTACTATAATAGCGTTCTCGTTACGCCAAAGCATAAAAACATTTTCTTTGAAATTTTTCAGCGCATATTCTTCAGCTGCCAGATTAAAGGCAGGATCGGTGTATTCGTGTGCAATGCAGTACATTTTTATTTAGGGATTAAGAGTTTAATAGTTGAAAAGTTTAATATTGATACCTAATGGCCAAATAACTTCTAGTGGCCTATTCCCCATCTTTAGGAGGCCAGGGGGATATTTTTTGGTTGAAAAGTTCAATAGTTATAGTTTGTATTTTTCAAACAGGTGGAAAAGAAAAAAGTTTATGAAATTAAAAATTCCTGAAGCTTGATTTACTCATTACCTCCGTAAAATTTTGATTCAAAAAATGATTCCCGGAAGTTCTCCTGTAAGTCTGAAAACATCAATTTCAATAGTTTTCATTGAAAACATAAGATTTATTATCTGGTTTTCCACCTGTAATGCGCCCAACTGTGTCTGACGAAAATCAAATCCACTGATTGCCCCGGTTTCAAGCTGTTGCTGAGCAATTTCCATGGTAAGTCTGACAGATTCAAAACTTTGCTGCAATAGTCTGTATTGTAACATGTAGCTTTTGTACATATTTGCAAAACGCGAGATCTCAGAATATAATAGGGCATGTGTGTCATGGATGCCAATTGCAGCATTTTCCTGCTCCAGCAAGCTGTTTCGGATGCGGGTGTTTTGCCTGCCTCCGTCATATAAATTAAACCTTACTCTTACACCAAAATCACCACCATAGTTTCTTGATGACTCAACAAAGCCAAGCTCACTTGTTTGCCTGTTAAAAGTATAGCCGCCGAAAACACTCAATTGCGGATAACGATTTCCTCTTTCGATACGCAGATTTGCATCGGCAATCATCTCATCAAGCTTTGCCCTTTCCAGCTCTTGATTGTTTATCAATGCTTTCTCAAGTAAGTGATCTACATCAGATAAACCCTGAAGATTAATATTTTTAACTGAAGGATGAATTTCTACTGAGGGGTCAAAATTGACAATTCTATTAATCTGAATTTGTAAATCGCGAATAAGCATTTGCTGGTTGGAAACCATGCTGCTGTCGGCATTGAAATCAATCAGCGCCTGATGGTAACGCAATGCATTACCGGTACCTACCCTGCGCTTCTGGTCTTCAAGGTTAAGCCTGAATCCGGAAATCTCAAGAGATTGCTTAAACGACTCCAGGAGCTGTTTTTCCCTGATCAGCTGATACCAGACATGGGCAATATCGGCTACCGTTTGCTCTATCCAGTATTTTGTGTCCAGCTCACCCAGTTGAGCCAAATAACCCAGTCTGTCGCGTCGTGCAAACATGCTGAACCCGTCAAAAACCGTCCAGTCCATCTCAATAAAAGCATTTAGTGAAGTATTGAGAGCATTGCTCCCGCTTCTGGTTTCGCCGGTAAAGAAATTGGTTTCGGTGTCCAGTATCTGCCATGATCGTTGTGCCCCCAGATTTACCTGTGGAAGCATACCTGCGTTACCGGCGGTGTTCTGATTTTCAGCCATTTGTTGCTGGTTTCTCACAATCTGCAACTGGTAATTCTGCTCAAGGCTGATCCTGACCAGTTCATCCAGGGTGTAATTATGCTGTGCCCCGGAGATCAGGGGAAGCAAAAGCAATATGAGTAAAAGGCGGAAATTATTTTTCATCATCTTCTTCTTCAACATAAGTTTTGGTTTTTCCTGAGATAAATGTGTACAGAGCCGGAATTACAAAAAGTGTAAGTACAAGCGAGAAAAGCAGTCCGCCAATGATTGCAATCCCCATAGGCACTCTTGAATTGGATGCACCACTGAGCGAAATGGCCAGGGGCATTGCACCCAGGGCAGTTGCCATACTGGTCATAATAATGGGACGAACCCTTTCTGCAGCGGCATTGAGCACTGCCTGCATCCTGTCCTGACCTTCCAGTCGCTTCTGGTTGGCAAATTCCACGATGAGAATACCATTCTTGGTAACTATACCCACCAGTACGATCATTCCGATCTGGCTGAAAATGTTGATGGTCTGACCAAAGATCCATAATGAGATCAAAGCACCCGCAAGAGCCAGGGGTACTGTAAACATGATGATCAGCGGATCGCGGAAACTTTCAAACTGGCCCGAAAGGGTAAGATAAATCAGGATCAGGGCAAAAATAAAGATCAGCATCAGATTGCCTGCGCTTTCGGCAAAATCGGCTGATGTGCCGGTAAGTGCAGTAAAGAAGCTTTCATCCAGAACCTTGGCAGCAATTTCATTCATGGCATCAATACCGTCGCCCAGGGTGTATCCGTCGGCTGTTGAAGCCGATATGGTAGCTGATGAATACCTGTTGAAACGCAGCAACTGGGGCGGTAAACTTTCCTCGCGGAAGCTTACGATGCTTTCCAGTGCCACCATTTCACCTGATGCAGTTCTAACACGAATACCTGAAATATCCTGTGGTGTTGCACGTTGATGCCTTTCTGCCCGGGCAATAACAAAATACTGTTTTCCATCCCTGATAAAATAACCAACACGTTGTTCGCTGAAAAAGGTTTGCAAGGTTTCGGCAATGTCTCTCACACTTATTCCCATGTCAAAGGCCTTGTCGCGGTCAATGTCAAGCACCAGCTCGGGTTTGGTAAAGCGAAGGTCCACATCTACCACATCCAACGCAGGGTGCTCGCGGGCTTCACGCAGGAAAAGGGGTACGTATTCTTCAAGTTTTTCAAGATTGGGGGCCTGCAACACAAACTGTACGGGTAATCCCCTTGATCCACCCTGCTGCGCCCCGATGGTAGGTTGCTGCACCACAAAACTTCTGGCCATAGTAAGTTGAGCAAGATGGCGGCGCAAGTCATTGGCAATTTCCATCTGTGTTTTGCTGCGTTCACCGGGCGGACTGAGCATAACCCTCACAAAACCGCTGTTAACCGATACCGAAGCCCCGAAACCCGGCGAAGTTACCGACAGAAGATATTCCTTTTCGGGAAGGGTGTCAATCAATTCAATGAGACTGAGCTGATAAGCATCCATCATTTCATAGGATGTTCCTTCAGGCGCAGTGGATAATATAGTAAATGCACTTTTATCATCCAGCGGTGCAAGTTCCGTTTGCAGATTGGTAAACAGCAGGTAGATCACAACTGCCATTATCGCAACTACGGGAAACGCAAAAAACCGGTATTTCATAAATCCCTTGAGCCAGCCCGGGTAATGATTGAGAATAAAATCGATGGGAAGTCTTACATAGCGCAAAAAGCGATATTCCTGATCCGATTTTTTCAGTAGCCTGGAGGATAACATCACCGTGAAGGTGAGCGAGATAAAGGTGGAAATAATCACTGCCCCGGCAACAACCATGGCAAATTCGCGAAACAACCTTCCCGTAAGTCCCTGGATAAAAAATATGGGTAAAAACACACACAGCAACGTAATGGTGGTGGAAATAATGGCAAAAAATACCTGTCGTGCTCCCTTAAATGCCGCCTGAATAGGTTTCATGCCCTGCTCAATTTTGGCATAAATATTTTCCATCATCACAATAGCATCATCCACAACCAGACCTGTTGCAAGCAGCAGTCCAAGCAAGGTAAGCACATTGATGGAAAATCCGGCAACGTAAAGGAATATAAAACTTCCCAGCAGCGATATGGGTATGGTAATGATGGGTATAAATGTGGTGCGAAAACTCCTGAGGAAAACAAAAATAATCATCAGTACCAGCAGGAATGCCACAAAGATGGTCCATTGCACATCGCGGATAGAACGGCGAATAGGCTCGGTAATATCAAGACCTACACCAATGGTAATGTCATCGGGGATTTCCTGTTTCAGTATCTCTACCCTGCGAAAAGCTTCATCAACAATTTCAATAAAATTTGAACCCGGTTGTGGCTGCATGGCAACGCCCACCATTGGGGTAGCATTATTTCCGCGCAGGATAGACTGTTCATTCTGGGCGCCCAGCACTGCGCGCCCCACATCCTGAAGCCTTATGAGTGCATTATCGCGCCGTGCTATGATCAGGTTGTTGAACTCCTCTTCGGTATTAAGCCTGCCTGCTGTCTGGATGGTAATGAACGACCGGTCGCCTTCAATTTGTCCGGAGGGTAACTCAATATTCTGCTGGTTGAGGGCATTGCGAATATCCACCGGGGTAACATTAAACGCCTGCATTTTCTCGGTATCAAGGATAAGACGCATGGCATAACGCTTGGCTCCCCATATATTGGTCTGACTTACCCCTTCGATGGTCTGTAACCTTTCGGCAAACACATTCTGGGCAATATCGGTGAGTTCAAGCAGGTTTCTCCTTTCGCTGGAGAGGGTAATAGTGAGAATGGTTTGAGCATCGGCATCGGCTTTGGATACAATGGGCGGATCGGCATCGGGCGGCAGATTCCGAACTGCCTGCGCCACACGGTCGCGCACATCGTTGGCTGCATTGTCAAGATTTCTTCCCAACTCAAATTCAACGGTAATGGTACTACGCCCCGTTGAACTGATGGAACTCAGCGATTTGATTCCATCTACGCGGTTTATGGCTTCCTCAAGGGGTTCGGTGATCTGCGACTCCATGATCTGTGCATTGGCGCCGGGGTAGTCTGTCCGTACTGTGATAATAGGAGGATCAACACTGGGGTATTCTCTGACACCCAGACTGGAAAAGGCAACAATTCCGAAAATAACTATGGCAATGGCAAAAACCGTTGCCAGGACAGGCCGTTTAATACTAATGTCGGACAATGTCATAGGCCGGCCTCCTGATTTAACCTCAAGAGATTAATGTTGCTTCCGTCGCGAACATCCATCAGACCTGTAATAAGCACAGTATCGCCTGCTGCAATTCCATTCAAAATATGCACACGTCCGCGGGTGCGGGTTCCGATTTCAACTTCACGACGTTCGGCTTTACCATCGCGGGCCAGGTAAACCACCTGCGAGTTTAGTTCAGCAATTATAGCCTCTGCCGGAATCAGGATGGCATTGTCATTTTGCTCAACATCCATAACCACCTGGGCAAAATCACCGGGAACAAACTTCCCCTGCCCGTTTTCAAGAATGCCCCTTAACCGCAGGCTCCGGCTATTGGGATTGATAACGGGATCAACGGCATAAATCCGTGCCGTAGTAGTATCGCCCACCGATGATGAAATAACGCTGACTTCCAGACCCTCTCTTGCCAATGACGCATAGCGGGCAGGAATATCGAAATTGATCTTAAGTTTATGGGTTTGTACCACACGGGTAATCATATCGCCTTGCGAAAGGAAGGCACCCGGACTGAAGTTGCGCATGCCCAACCGGCCGCTGAAAGGCGCTCTCACATGAGCATGATCGATTCGCACTGCCA
>SKSE01000104.1 GCA_007118135.1 Bacteroidales bacterium
AAGTAATTCTATAGATACTTTTGGAGATTTTTACACGGTTGATGTAAACACAATAAATCAAACAGCTAACAAACGTAATAAGCGCCTTTTTGATTTGATAGTTTCAGGATTGATTTTCCTTTCGCTGCCAGTCACCATTTTCATTGTCAAAAGCCCTTCCGGGCTATTAAAGAATCTTTTTTCTGTTTTGTTTTCCCGGAAAACCTGGGTTGGGTATAATCCTGTTGTCGATCACAACAGGCTGCCGAATATCAAGAAGTCTGTTCTTAATCCGGCCGATGTATTTAAAGACAAAATTCTTGACACGCATACGTTGGCTAATCTGAATACATTATACGCTAAAGATTACAGGCTCGAAAATGATTTCCGGATTGTAAGAAAGGGTTTTAAAATGTTAGGAAGAAGACTATAAATAAACTTGTAAAAAGGGGGTTTAATTTTGCTTTAACCCCAATTTTCATTTTTAATGGTACTAAAAATTATTTTGTAATTTTAGCTGATTTGAAAAACAGGAAATATAAAATACACTGGATATAAAAATTTACGCAATGGCAAAATTTGAAATTGTTATGCCCAGAATGGGCGAAAGCATCACGGAGGCAACCATTATAAAATGGTTAAAAAAACCCGGCGAAAGCATTGCGGAGGATGAAGCCATCGCAGAAATTGCTACCGATAAAGTAGATTCGGAAATTCCTTCGCCGGTAGAAGGAACCATCCATGAGCTTTTATATGAAGAAGGTGACACTGTAGAAGTAGATAAAGTGATTGCAATTATTTCCATGGAAGGCGAGGATTCTCTAAAAGAATCTGAAGATTCAGGGAAAAAACAGGAAAAAGAAGATAAAAAATCATCTGAAAAAAATGTTGAAATACCTCTTCAGGAAGCCAAAACAGATGATGAAGAATCACAACTATTGCCAGCCAAAGGTGCTTCGGGAAGGTTCTATTCGCCTTTGGTTAGAAATATTGCCAAAGAAGAAGGTTTAAGCATGGCTGAGCTCGAAAACATCGAGGGAAGTGGAAAAGAAAACAGAGTTACCAAAGATGATATACTTGCCTACCTGAAAAACCGAAAGGACAAAGTTGTTGGAGAAGGAATACAGGATGGTCAGAAAACTAAAACAAAAGAAACCATTCAACTTTCTGATGTAAAGGCCCAAAAGGGAGATGAGGTTATCGGGATGACACGCCTGCGTAAACTCATTGTTCATCATATGCTTGAATCAAAGGAAACAAGTGTGCATGTTACTTCGGTAGTTGAAATTGATGTAACCAACCTGGTAAACTGGCGCAATAAATACAAAAATGTATTGGAAAAACGGGAAGGCGAAAAACTTACCTTTACTCCTATCTTTATTCAGGCCATTGCAAAAACATTGAGGGAGTATCCTATGCTAAACTCCAGTTTAAGTGGCGATAACATTATTCTGCGAAAAAATATTAATATAGGTATGGCAACCGCTTTACCCGATGGAAACCTTATTGTTCCGGTTATTAGAAATGCAGACCACAAGAACTTACTGGGACTGGCCAAAAGTGTAAATGACCTTGCCAACAGAGCACGCACTAATAAATTACAACCCGACGAAATACAGGATGGCACATTTACCCTTACAAATCTGGGAACATTTGACACCATCTTTGCTACTCCCATTATCAATCAGCCTCAGGTTGCTATTCTCGGTACCGGAGCTATCAAGAAAAAACCTGTAGTAATTGAAACAGAGCACGGAGACACAATCGCCATCCGGAGTATGATGTATCTTTTTATGTCTTACGATCACAGGATTATCGATGGAGCGATGGGAGGAATGGCACTGAAACGTATCGGAGAATATTTACAAAACTGGGATGTAAATCAAACCATCTAAATACCCATTTCTTATCTCAATCTGTTTTTATTTTTTCGCAAAGCAATAATCCAGAAACTTTTCAAAGATTTTATTTACATAATTCAAAACCACCATTCATGCAATTAAACCTGAAACGACCCATAGCATTTTTTGATATTGAGAGTACAGGAACCAATGTAGTTAAAGACCGGATTGTGGAAATCTGCTTTTTTAAGGTAATGCCCGATGGCACCACAGAAACCAAACTTCGTAAAATCAATCCCACAATACCCATACCTCCCGAAGTTACCGCTATTCATGGAATCAGCGATGCCGATGTGGAAAATGAACCCACTTTCAAGCAGGTTGCCAAATCACTTTTTGATTGGCTGAAAGATTGTGATTTGGCAGGATACAATTCTAATAAGTTCGATGTTCCTATGCTGATAGAAGAATTCCTCAGATGCGATATCGATTTTAGCCTGAAGAATCGAAATCTGGTGGATGTGCAGAATATTTTTCATAAAATGGAACCCAGGACTTTAAAGGCAGCCTACAAATTTTACTGCAACAAAGAACTTGTTGATGCTCATACTGCCGAAGCCGATACCATTGCAACATATGAAATTCTGATGTCGCAAATTGAAAGGTACAAGGAAACTGAATTTGTTGATAATGAAGGTAACGTGAGCACTCCTGTTAAAAATGATATGGAAGCACTTTATAAATTTTCATACAACCACAGGAATGTGGATCTTGTAGGTCATATTGTTTACAATGCCAAAGAAAAGGAAGCCTTCAATTTTGGCAAATATAAGGGAAAAGCTGTTGAAGATGTTTTTGCAAAAGATCCACATTATTACGATTGGATGATGAATGCTGATTTTCCGCTTTCCACAAAAAATGTAATCAAGGAAATCCGATTCAGGGCGCTTGAAAACTCCAATATGATCATTAAGAAACAATAGCAGGAATGAAGATCATATGTATAGGGCGAAATTACATTGAACATGCCCACGAGTTAAATAATCCGGTACCTGCCGAACCTGTTTTTTTCATGAAACCCGAAACAGCATTGATCAGGGCAGGTCTCCCCTTCTTTTATCCCGATTTTTCAAAAGATGTGCATTTTGAAGTTGAACTGGTTTTGCATATTTGCAAATTAGGGAAGCATATCAGCGAAAAATTTGCCCACACGTATTATGATAAAATAGGTATTGGCATTGACTTTACAGCACGCGATGTGCAAAATACATGTAAACAGAAAGGCTTGCCATGGGAAATAGCTAAAGCTTTTGATGGATCAGCACCGGTAAGTAAATTTATTCCAAAAGAAAACTTTTCAGATCCCTACGATATCAATTTCTCCCTTCGAAAAAATGATGAAACAGTTCAAAAAGGAAACTCAGGCATGATGATTTTTAATTTCGAAAAAATCATTGCTTACGTATCACGTTTTGTTACCCTTAAAATTGGTGATCTGATTTTTACAGGAACTCCTGCCGGCGTTGGTCCCGTTCAAATTCATGATAATCTGAAGGCATATATTGAAGATAAAAAACTACTGGATCTCAACGTTAAATAATAGCATAAACTTTGAAACAAGCTGATTCGGTTTGCTCATTGCCAAATAAATGGTAGTAATAAGATGTGTAATCAGTGGCAAAATTGAACCGGGCATAAGTTCAATTTTTTCTTTCCAAATCAAAAACAGCAATTCTCAGCATGAGTAAATTACCCTTAAGCTACTACAGAAATACTGACACGCTTTATTTGGCCAAAGATCTGCTGGGAAAATTTCTTTTTACTCAAACTGATACCCATAATCTTTGCGGCGGGATAATAACCGAAACAGAGGCATACCTGGGAGCTACAGACAGAGCTTCACATGCCTGGGGAAACAGAAAAACCCAAAGAACACAAACCATGTTTATGCCGGGGGGTGTAGCCTATATTTATCTATGCTATGGAATTCATCATCTTTTCAACATAGTAACCCATCGTGAGAATTTTCCTCATGCCATTCTAATCAGGGGTGTATTTTCTGTAACGGGAAAAGAAGTAATGGAGAAAAGAACCGGAAAGAAAGTTCCCACACATCTCGATGGTCCCGGAAAACTTACCAAAGCCCTTGGAATTCGCACTGGTTACGATGGAGAATTACTCACTGGCAACAACATTTGGCTGGAGGACAAAAACCTTAAGATTCCAGATTCAAAAATACAGGCCGGTCCCCGAGTAGGTGTTGATTATGCAGGTGAAGATGCAAAGCTACCTTACCGTTTTTTTATAAATGATATCTCTGCCTTGAAAAAAATAAAACTTTAAGGCAAAGTCCCGCTTCCTGTATTCCTGTTTTTTCGGTTAAAGTGATTACTTTTGCAATCATTTTCAGGGCAATGTTTTTACACTATTTTGCCCCATTACAGTTTGTTATTCTATCCATTCATGTCAACAAAAACAAAAATCATACTACGTTCGGGTAAAGATGATGCAATAAAAAGATTTCATCCCTGGGTTTTCAGCGGCGCCATAAAAAAGATTCATGGGCAACAGGCCGACGGATGTCTTGCAGAAGTATTCTCCAACCGCGATGAATACCTGGGTACCGGATTATATCAGGATGCATCCATTGCGGTAAGGATTATGGCTTTTGCACCCCAGAGACCCGATGAACTAAATGAAGAATTCTGGCACCGCAAGCTTTCTGCGGCATACCAGTTGCGACAGGCCACAGGTTTAACAGAAAACAAACTCACCAATGTTTATCGTTTGGTTCATGGCGAAGGTGATCACCTGCCCGGGCTTATTATCGACCACTATAGCGGAAATCTTGTGGTTCAGGCCCATGCCATTGGTATTCACAAATATCGCAACGAGATAGCTGATGGATTGAATAAAATTTACGGAGAAAAGCTGAAAAGTATTTACTATAAAAGCAAAGATACGTTACCCGGCAACTTTTCACAATCAGAGGAAGCAGATGGTTTTCTTTTCGGAGATAAAACCAGTGATATCGTGCTGGAGTATGGTCATAAGTTTGAAATTGATTTTGTACAAGGGCAGAAAACCGGCTTTTTTATTGATCAGCGCGAAAACAGGCAACTACTGGCACAATATGCGCCAGGCAAAACAGTTCTCAACACTTTCTGCTATTCGGGTGGCTTTTCAGTTTATGCCATGGCAGCCGGAGCCAGAACCGTTGAATCGCTGGACAGCTCGCGCAAAGCATTGGAACTGGCAGAGAAAAATGTGGAATTGAATTTTTCTGATACCGGAAACCACAGTGTTATCCTTGCCGATGCTGTTCAATATATCAGGGAAAACCAGAAAATATACGACCTTATCATACTCGATCCGCCGGCTTTTGCCAAGCACAGCAACGTAAGACACAATGCAGTGCAGGGATACAAAAGGTTAAATGCTGAAGCCATCCGGCAAATCTCTCCCGGTGGTATTCTTTTCACTTTCAGTTGCTCACAGGTGGTTAACATGAGTTTATTCAAATCAACTGTTATTGCTGCTGCCATACAGGCCGGACGGCAGGTAAGAATTCTTCACCAGATGAACCAGCCTGCCGATCATCCCATTAATGCATTCCATCCCGAAGGTGAGTATCTGAAGGGTTTGGTATTATATATTGAATAGTTACCGGTTAAAGCAATATACCAAAGGAAACAAAGTAAATCAGAATACATTGCAGGGCAATCTTTTTTCATATCGCGAAATCTGGAAAATATCCTATCCCATTATCATAGGGCTGGTGGCCCAAAATATTATGCTGGTTATTGACACAGCTTTCCTTGGAAGGGTTTCGGAAGTAACCCTGGGAGCTGCAGCGATAGGTGGCGTATTTTATTTAACCCTGGTAATGTTGGGAACCGGTTTTGCCATAGGCGCTCAAATCATGATCGGAAGACGCAACGGAGCAAAACAGTATTATGCCATTGGAAACATATTTGATCATGCCCAGGGTGTATTGATTGCAATGGCCATTATTTTATGGGTTTTATTGCATTTCTTTACTCCTATGCTCATGGAGCAGTTTATCACATCTCCGGCTATTCTCAAAGAGAGTTTGATTTTTATTGATGTGCGCAAATATGGATTGCTTTTCGGTTTTATCGTTTTAGGATTTAATGCTTTATATGTAGGAAATACACAGACTAAAGTATTGTCGTTGAGTACATTTGTAATGGCAATGTTTAATATAGTGTTTGACTATGTTTTAATTTTTGGTCATTACGGTTTCCCGGAAATGGGGATTGCAGGTGCTGCGCTTGCCACCAACATTGCTGAATTTTTCACCTTTGTATTTTACCTGAGCTGGACCTTGATACACGCCGATCATAAGAAATATAAGTTCTTCATAAGGATTTTTCCCGATTATGCCCTATTGAGATCTTTAATGAATCTCTCCACCCCGGTAATGTTTCAGTACTTTTTCTCATTTACAGCGTGGTTTATATTTTTCCTTATTATTGAACGCATTGGAGAAACTGCCCTGGCTGCGTCCAATATTACCCGGAGTATCTACATGGTATTGATGATACCCGTGTGGGGATTAAGTGCAGCAGTAAATACGCTGGTTAGCAACACCATAGGCAGGGGGCATCACGAACTTGTAATCCCACTGATACTTAGAGTGCTGATTATTGGAATTGTTATTACCGTTTTGATGGTACAAGTTATCCTGTTTTTTCCCCAGCCCATAATTGGATTTTATACAGAAAGTCAGGATCTTATTGAAGCTACACTTCCATTATTAAGGGTAATTTCAGTAGCTCTTATTGCATTTTCTGTGGGAATGATCATTTTTAATGGTTTGTCAGGAACAGGAAAAACCATGCTGGCACTAAAAATTGAAATCCTGGCCATTTTATTCTACCTTCTTACCACACTCATTCTTGCCCTAGGTTTTAAAGCTCCGGCACATGTTGTATGGATGGTTGAAATCGTATATTTTTCATCCATGGGCCTTTTTGCATTTATTGCATTGAAAAAGGCAAACTGGCGTGAGATTACCATATAATTAGTCAATTTTTGATTTAAACCAGTAACCAAAAGATACATTAGAACAAAACACTAAAAATTTTATAAATAAAATTGTCAAAAGACAACAGTGATAAAAATTTATTTAGGTTTGCACTAATTTTTCAGCTCTTTCAGATGCATCAGGAGATAACCTTTTCTTAAAATTTTCGTAAGAAAAAATGAATACAAACTCTGCAGAGCAAATACAAGATTATACAAAAATCCACAAAGGATTAAATTTTGACGTTACCCATGAATTTCTCAAAGATAAGTTCCGTTTTCATCACACTTTCATTCTTCCTTTTGTTTTCTTTTGCCAAACCCGGCGAATCGGAATTTATGGAAAATCTTTCGGGTAGTTCTTTTAACCCTCCTCTGGATTATTCAACCCCATGGGTCGATTCTGTTTTCCATTCTCTTACCCCTGAGCAAAGACTGGCACAGCTTTTTATTATTGAGGTACAAAGCAATCAAAATCGCAGATATTATAGTCGCATCAGCAAACTTCTTACGGAATACAATATTGGCGGGGTAATCTTTTTCCGGGGTGGTCCGGTAAGTCAGCTCAGGCTAACCAATACATGGCAAAGGCAAATGCAAACTCCCATGTTTGTATCTATGGATGCCGAATGGGGCCTGGCCATGCGACTCGACAGTACCATTAGCTTCCCCAGGCAAATTACATTGGGTGCTATTACCAATGAAAGGCTAATCTATGAGCTGGGACTTGAAATGGGCTGGCAAAGCAGGCGCATGGGAATTCATATGAATTATTCGCCGGTAGTGGATGTAAATTCCAACCCACGCAATCCGGTAATTAACTCCCGCTCATTTGGTGAGTGCCGGTATAATGTTTCGCGCAAAGGAATTGCTATGATGTATGGTATGCAGGATGCCAGAATTATAGCCAGTGCCAAGCATTTTCCCGGTCATGGCGATACCGATCTTGACTCACACCATACACTGCCTGTTTTGCATCACTCACGTGAAGAAATGGACTCAGTGCATCTTTTTCCTTTTCAAAAATTAATTGAACAGGGTTTATTATCGGTTATGATTGCCCACCTGAACATACCGGAACTTGACAATACACCGGGAATACCATCAAGCCTTTCAAGAGCAATGGTTACGGATATTTTGCAAAGTGAAATGGGGTTCAGGGGACTGGTAGTTACAGATGCATTAAATATGAAGGGAGTTTCAGATTTTTATCCGCCCGGAGAACTTGAACTTCAGGCTTTGCTTGCAGGTAATGATATACTTCTTATGTCAGGTGATGTTCCAAAAGCCATAAATCATATCCAGGATGCAGTTGAAAAGGGAAGAATAAGGCAGGAATATATCGATCACAAAGTACGTAAAGTATTGTACTTTAAAGAACTTGCCGGATTGGACATATACCGGCCGTTACCAATACGAAACCTACATTCTGACCTGAACTCAGAACGTTTCCATAAAATCAACCGCAAGTTGGCAGAGGCAGCCATTACTGTTATTCATAATGACAACGATTTACTGCCACTAAAAAGACTTGACACCTTGAATATTGCCACTCTTTCCATCGGTTCATCCACCGAAAACCCTTTTCAGACTATGCTTGCCAACTATAGTCCGATGAGCATGTTCAGCATTTCAAAAAATCATTCTGCTCAACAGGCAGAAAATATGATCAGGCAATTATCAGAATTTAACCTTGTTATTGTATCTGTGCAAAACAATAGCATGTTCCCTGGACGAAATTACGGAATAAGCCAGGCTAATATTGATCTGATTAATAAACTATCTGCTGATAACAATGTGGTGCTTAATGTTTTTGCCAACCCATACAGCCTTCAGGAATTTGGTAAAGAAATCAAGAACGCAAAAGCTATAGTTATTTCTTACCAGGATGGAAAAGAATTTGAGCACGCATCAGCACAGGTAATTTTCGGTGCAATCCCAGCCAGGGGGCGGCTTCCGGTTTCAATTAGGCCACATTTTCCCATTTATACAGGAATAATGACCCAAGGTGGTTTGAGAGCAAGATATCTGAACCCCGAAGATGTGGGAGTTAACCCCGATATGCTAAAAAAAGTTGATAGTATTGCACTGCAAGGTATTCATGAAAAAGCTTTTCCCGGATGCCAGATTGCTATATTGAAAGACGGAGCTATAATCTACAATCGTTCATTCGGTTTTCATGCATACGATAATAATAAACCTGTAAAAAATTCAGATATATATGATCTG
>SKSE01000331.1 GCA_007118135.1 Bacteroidales bacterium
CTCTTTACATAATTGTAAATTTACTAAAAAAATTGAATATACAAATGTAATTTACATTTTCTTTAAATTATTCATTTATTTAATTAATATAATAAACTGTAAATATGTATAATACAATATTTAAGTCTTACCTGCTTATCTTTATTAGTAAAGCGTAGCTAATTTGTTAAATTTTAAACTAAAGTAACAAGTAATCTATGTTAATAGTTGGTTATGTGATTATTAAGTATTATGTAATTTACTTTTAATTGATTAGCAATTATATTTACAATATTATAAATAATTGTATACAAATATAAATAACAAAATAAATATACGTTTGTGAACACACATAATAATATGTTGTTTATCAGTAGTTAATTAATAATAATGGTTTTCTGTATACTTAATTGAAGTTACATTTGTAATTTATTGCACAGATTCAATTTTGTGAATTAAAGCTATTGTTTTAATTTCTTATATTGATACACATTTGTAAATAATAGAATTATACAAATTAACTTGGCTTTTTTAAAGTTCCAAAATCATTAAATATTACTGCACCTCTGCCATTTAAAATTTGTGTATACATAACCAACGATTTTTTGAGTAAGTTTTTTCTCATCAGGAATTTTTAATATCTCGCTGAGAATCGCACAAAATTAGTTGTAACGGATTCATCTTAGATAAATTAACACGATAAACACAAATATAACAAGCAATTGATGGTAATTAATTTACCATCAAGCACTTGAATATATTTTACAAAAATTAAATATTGGTAAGATTCTGAAAAAGGAAATGCAGATTTATTCTGATAAGTTCAAAGAGGCAGATTTTCAAAGTTTGATAGCTTTAATAAGCTCACTTCTATTTTTGAAATTAATTCTTACTATATATATTCCTGAAGCGAGTAAATCAATATCTCCAAAAGGACTTACTTCATTGTATCCATTAAAAACTTCAATATTATTTAATGTCCACATTCTTTGCCCACTGCTGTTAATAAGATCAATTGAAATAGTTTCATTTCTTTCGGCAAAAAATTTAACAGCTGAGCCAGGTACCAGGGGATTATTAAGGATCATGGCAACCGGCAGGGCATCTTCGTATTGTCCACCAAGTATCTCAATAGCCTTTCCAAAATCCGGAATGCCAAACCCATATAAGCTGTCGGGATTCATATAACGATCAGCGCTTCTGATAATGGCATCCTTTATCTGTCCATTACTTGTATTTGGGAATTTTTGCCACAAACAAGCAGCCATTCCAGCCACCAGGGGTGCAGAAAAAGAAGTGCCATTGGCATTACTTGTTGCCCCAGCCAGGTTTAAAATTGCAACACCCTGAGCCTGAGCCATAACTTCAGGTTTTACTCTTCCATCGGCTGAAGGACCAACAGAGCTGAAGTTAACCCTCTGACCTGTGTTATTGGTTCCACCAACAGCCAAAGCACCTAATGCATCGGCTGGAGAACCAATATATCTCCATGCCTGGCCTCCATAATTTCCGGCACTGTTTACCACCAGAATTCCCCTGTTGAAAGCCTTGTTTGCGGCCCGTGCAACGATTGTTGATTGTCCGTTAAGATCGCTGTATTCATAGTTTTGAGATGGATCATCAAACCGGGTATAACCCAATGATGAATTGATTATATCGGCCCCCACACTATCAGCAAATTCTGCTCCTGCCAGCCAGTTATACTCTTCTATTCTGAACTCAGTTGATGCATCTTCGGTACGTAACAACCAGAATGATGCACCAAGTGAGGCTCCTGAAAAACGCCCCGGAAGATAGCCTCCCATAACCGAAAGCACATATGTACCGTGAGGATGTGAATTAAATATATCTTCACCAGGAGCAACAAAATCGCGGTATCCAAGGATATTACCCTGATTCCATATAAAATTGAATCCTTCGAGTGTATCAACTGACTGGTAACCTGAATCCAGTACTGCTATAACTTTACCATTTCCCCGATAACCTCTCATATGAAGCTCCTGACCGTTTACCAGCATTACCTGGTTTTTAGCATCTCCATATTCAGGATAATTATTATTACTGTGCATCAAAGAATAAGAAGTCTCATCATAAAACAAAGCCGGATCAAAGAAATTACTGTGTAATATCTGAGTTCCGTTTTCTTCTTCAAGTTTCTTACCTTCAGGCACGGAATTACTGGGTTTTACAACTTCCCATTCAGTAATAAACTCATAATTACCAAGCAGGTCAATAGCCTCTGCATATCGAATCTTAAGTAATGCCCCATTTAACCATCTGCTGGCATAATATACCACCAATGAAGTATCGGAAGAAAGCGTTTCCAAATAAAGCGGAGAAACGGGCAAATCATTAAAATCAAGTGGGATATCTTGTCTGAGCCTGCGTTCAATGGCACGTTCTGAAAGAAACTCATAAGGCCTTGAAAGTGAGTAATGAGAATTTTCCTTATCTGCAAATTTTACCCATACCATTGAAGATTCAGTTGCAAAAACTGATAAAGCAATGAACCATAGCAGAAGAGATATAGAAATTTTGTTTCTCATAATGCAATTAAACTCATGATATTATCAGAAGTTCAATAATCCATCAAATTATTCCGGCTCGATCATGCCAAAATCGGTAATTTCATAAGCATAATTCACACCCCTTACAATAGTTCCGTCAACTTCCTTGCTTAAATCAATAAATCGCTTGAATATCATACCAACATCTTTGGCAAAGATTTCATATTGTAATTCTTCTCCGATAAGAGTAACGAAATCTTTTTGCATGACTGTGGCAGTTGAATCAAAGAGTTTACTTCCCACTTCCATGGGTTCATGAAGCGATAATATCCGGTAAACCTGTGCAGGCTTATTATTGAAAGCATTACCGTCCCATGAATTCCCGGTACTTCCCTGCCCGGCTCCTAGCGGAAAAGCGAGCTTTATGTAAGTAATGTTTTCTTCGGTTTTCAGAGCTTTACTTCTGATAAGTTTCGAAGACCATACATTTTTCACGCGCCAGTTCTCATTTTGGTCGGGACGCCAGAATCTTTCCAGCCTCATACTTTCATCACCTTCACTATCAATAAAAAAACCTGCATTTACTTCCATTACCTGGTAATTGTAATGAAAAACTTCGCCCAGAAAATCGTCATAAACTGTTGAGTCTACATTATAAATTACCCATTTTCCTGGTGTATGTCCAAAATACTCTGTACCCAGATAGGCAGGTTCTCCTTCGGTTGTATTGCAAGAATAGAGAGAAGAAAGTATGATAAGCAGCAAGAATAGCAGGTTGTAGCTTCTTTTCAAAAATAGAGATTCAAGCATATAAAAATTTTGACCATTAAAACATTCAGATAAATCAGAATCCTCCCGGACCCCAGGGCTGATCATGCCTGCTTGGACCCGGTCTGATGGGAATAGCCTCGTCATCAGTTTCGATAAATACCTTTTCTTCAATTATAACACCTTTCTCGTAGGCAACTCTTTTTTGAATCTGACCTTCATCTGTGAAATATATCCATTCACCTTCATTAATATTATCAGAATATTTTCCCGTAAGCATAGGTTTACCATCAGGATAAAAAAGCATATATTCACCATTAAGAAGATCATTTTTATAATTTGCTATCATATAAGTGGAGCCATCCGGATAAAACCTTTTGAGTTTACCAGTCTTCTTACCGTTTACCCATTTTTCTGATTCGGCAATAGTTCCATCGGTGAAAAATGTTTTCCAAACACCGTGATTTTCTCCATTCTGATAATGATGTTCGCTAACAAGTACCCCCTGGTCATTGTAAAAAAGCCATTTGCCCTGCATTTGCTGATCAACATACTTTCCCTTACCCAGCACAGATCTGTTGCGATGATAATAAGTAGCTTGAACGGCATCTTCTCCAGGTTCATGTACCAACTCAGCCCTTAATTGTCCCTGAGGATAAAAATATTTGAAAACTCCCGTGGGTTTATCATCTACAAAATTTCCTTCATAACGGATACTTCCGGTACTGAAATATCCCCTCCACGGCCCCTGCCTTTGACCTTTTTCATCTTTTCTATTAAACTCATCCTGAATAGTAAAGGACACAAATAAAAAAGTCAGCAGAAATAATAGAAAATTAGATTTATATGCCATACTGGGATTTAATTTCACGAATTTACTAAAACATATGGTTTTAACGTGAGTTTTGGCTCTCAATTGTCTGCTTTTCAAGGAAAACTTTAAATTCGAAAAGATTTTTAAAAGCGTAATCAATGAGTGTATGATTGTTTAAAACTGTTTTTCTTGGAGCTCTCAATAAGACAGTTACCATTTTCATACTCTTACCAAATCTCATATCACTCAGAGCATCTCCCACCATTACCGATTTTCTGAAATTTATTTCCGGGAAGTCTTTTTTGGCTAATAATGCCATGCCTGGCATAGGTTTATGATAAAAACTATTCTTTTCTTTTAAGGCAGGGCAATAATAAACTTTATCTATTCTTCCACCATTATGATCAATTTCAGCTAACATTTTAGCATGAATTTTCTCCAGGTCCTCTTCCTTAAAGAGCCCTTTTCCTATGCCCTGCTGATTGGTAACTATAATAATTTTTTTAAACACTTCAGAAAAATAAGCAATACTCTCCTTTACCCCATCGATAAACTTAAATTTCTCAGGAGTATCAATAATTTCATCCTTATACCTGCTGTTTATCACCCCATCTCTGTCTAAAAAGATACTCCAGCTTTTATCAGATTGAAATTCGTTTAATAAGGATTTCATTGGCTTGATTAATCAGTCTTTTTTCTGCGCAGCATCAATTACTGCTTCTGTTAGCCTTGACCAGGAGAATCTTTCTTTCTGTGATTGCAGACCGCTAATAAGTTCTTCTGCCATGTTTTTTGAGAAGAAACGATGAATGGCTCTGGCAACTTTTTGGGCATCAGGTTTAACAACTATTCCGGCAACATTATTGGGCACCATCTCAGGAAGTGCACCTACATTGGTTACCACCATTGGAATATCAAAATGATAAGCCACTTGTGTAACACCACTTTGTGTAGCATCTTTGTAAGGCTGTACAACAAGATCGCTTGCACAAAAGTATGTGGCTACCTTGTCGTTGGGAATAAATTTTGTGTGCAATACTACTTTGTTGCCCAGTCCCTTTTCTCTGATTATATTAAAGTATGGCTGTTCGGATGAATAAAATTCACCGGCTACAATAAGCTTAACGGGTAAATCATCAAGTATTTGTTCACCCATGGCATTGAGTAGAATGTCTAAACCCTTATAATCCCTTATAAAACCAAAGAAAAGTATATAACGGTAATCAGCGGAAAGTTTCAGGGTTTTCAAGGCTTCTTCACGAGGTATTTTCTCACCGAAATTATCGTACAAAGGATGCGGAGCATACATTTTTGGTTTACCTTTTTTCTCCAGTTTATTCAAATCATTAAGCACCGATTTGCTGAGTGTTACAAATCCGTCGCTCCTTTTTATGTAATAACTGGTAAGCCATTTATCTCCCGGTCGCTTTTCGTGTGGAATTATATTATCGGCAATAGTTACAACCCGTGTTTTTTTATTTTTTCTTACCATACCTGCAATGGTACCAAGGCATGGAGCCATAAAAGGTAACCAGTATCGTATAACAAGCAAATCAGCGTTTTCACGTCTGATTTGCCTACCCATTAACCACCAGTTTATAGGGTTAATGCTGTTTATTTTAACTTTGATATTCAGGTTTTCCGGTGCAGGTCGGATGGCATACTGGGTTTTCCCGGGAAAGAAAATCCGGGGATATTGCAGTGAAAAGGTATATATTATTACCTCATGGCCCTGAGACTGAAACTCTTCGGCCAGACGTTCGTTGAAAGTAGATAGTCCGCCTGCACGTAAGGGATATGCAGAACCTATAATGATTATTTTTGCCAATTTTCTTCTGTGGTTTTCTCAATTAAATAATTATTCCGGTCGGGTGCATTTCTTGAGATGAGTTCTCCGAGAAATCCTCCCACGAATAACTGTGTACCAAGTATCATGGCAAGTAAGCCAAAATAAAACAATGGTCTTTCGGTCATTCGGTATTCCATCCAGAAAAACTTTGCATATGCCAGGTAAATGGCAATGACAAATCCTGCAAAGAATAATAATGTTCCGAAAAATCCAAATACATGCATTGGCTTGCGTCCCCATCTTGTAACAAAGAGGATTGACATAAGATCCAGAAAGCCATTTATAAAACGTTCAAGACCAAATTTGGTACTGCCATATTTTCGTTTTCTGTGCTCAACAACTTTCTCACCTATTTTATGAAACCCTGCCCATTTTGCCATTACCGGAATGTATCGATGCATTTCGCCATAAACTTCCACTGATTTTACTACCCGACTTCTGTATGCTTTAAGCCCGCAATTGAAGTCATGCAGCTTTATACCTGTGGCTAAACGGGTTGCCCAGTTATATAATTTGGTAGGGATAGTTTTGCTTATGGGATCCTGCCGATTCTTTTTCCATCCACTTACCAGGTCGTATTTCTCCTTTACAATCATGTCATACAATTCCGGAATTTCATCAGGAGTATCCTGCAGGTCAGCATCCATAGTTATAACTACATTACCCGAAGCAAGAAAAAAACCTTCGTTCAATGCAGCTGATTTACCGTAGTTCCTTCTGAATTTGACACCTTTTACAAAGGAATATTTTTTTTTAAGTTGCTCAATTACAGCCCATGAATCATCGTTACTGCCATCATCAATAAAAATTAATTCACTATCATACCGGTCCTTAACTACCCTCCAAACCCACTCTGTAAGCTCAGGCAGAGATTCTTCTTCATTATATAGTGGAACAACAATTGATAAATCCATGCTTTCTGCATTTTAAACTTGAATGGGCAAATTTACAAAATTTAGAAAGCATAGTATGAGAATTGCAATTTATAAATCATTCTTTTAAAATTATTCCGGATTTCAGGCAAACAGAATAAACAAAGCCTCAATGATGAAGTTAAGTAATCGTTGAAAAATTATTTTAATCTTAGATGACCTGTCATGACAAACCGGAAAATAATTGGTAACATTGCAGGATTTTTAAAATTGATTATTCACATCTCAAATGCGTGATCTGACCCAGGGCCCTGAAGCAAAACAAATTCTGTTATTTGCCATGCCTATGCTCATAGGCAATGTGTTTCAGCAGTTATATTATATTGTTGACACCCTGATTATCGGACATTATTTGGGTACTGAAGCCCTTGCTGCAGCTGGTGCATCTTTTCCTGTAATTTTTGTTCTCATAAGTCTTATGATTGGAATTACCACAGGTATTAATGTGGTAATCAGCCAATATTTCGGAAATAAAAATTACAAAATGGTAAAACGTGCCATTGATACTGCCTTTATTTTCCTGTTTATTTCATCCATTGGATTATCGGTTTTGGGTTTGGTGTTCAGTGAACAGATATTCAGATTGATAGGTTTGCCCGAAGAGCTTCTTGCGCAGGCAATGCTATATTTCAATGTATATGTGGCGGGGTTAATATTTATGTCGGGATACAACGGTACAAGTGCTGTTTTGCGTGGTATGGGCGATTCCAAAACACCACTTTACTTTCTTATCATTTCCACATTTTTAAATATTGGTTTTGACCTGTTATTTGTAGCTGTTTTTAAATGGGGCATTGCAGGTATTTCTTTTGCTACGGTTTTGGCTCAAGCTATAGCCTTTGGATTGTCGGTAATTTATCTTAACCGATACCATCCACTCATAAAATTTTCACTTAAAGGGCTGGCTTTTGATCGCAATGTATTCAGGCAAAGCTTGCGAATAGGTATACCTACCGGGCTTCAACATACCTTTGTTTCATTGGGTATGGCTGCTCTGATGACAATCGTTAATATGTTTGGCACACCCACTATTGCTGCATACTCCATTGCATGGCGGATAGATTCTTTTGCTACACTGCCTGCAATGAACTTTGGTATGGCCCTTTCAACATTTGTGGGTCAGAATATCGGTGCAAATAAGATTGACAGAGTGAGAAAAGGGCTAACAGCTACCCTTTGGATGACATCATCCTTTTCTCTTCTTGTTACTGTTGTGGCATGGTTATATGGAAAAACCCTTATGGGGTTCTTTACAGATGATACAGAAGTAATCAATATCGGATATGATTACCTGGTAATTGTGAGTTCCTTTTACATAGTCTTTGGTGCTATGTTTGCAATGCACGGTACCCTGCGCGGCGCAGGTGATACGCTCATACCTATGTTTATTACCTTATTTTCACTTTGGGTTTTAAGGGTACCGTTTTCATATTTCCTTTCACAACAAATGGGTGAGACAGGTATCTGGTGGGGAATTCCCATAGCCTGGGTATTTGGTTTCGGAGCTTCCTTCATTTACTATAAAACTGGCAGATGGAAAGCCAAAGCAGTGGTTAAGCATCCTGATGTTTCAATGGAAAAACTTGATTTGGAGAATGAATAATTCAATGAAAAAGTTTTTGTTTGCATTAAAAAAGCCATATCTTTGCAACCGCAAAAGCGAAACAAGGCTCCGTAGCTCAACTGAATAGAGCATCTGACTACGGATCAGAAGGTTTCAGGTTTGAATCCTGACGGAGTCACTAATAGAAAGCCACCTTTTATTTGGGTGGCTTTTTCTATTCCCAGATTCCTTCAGCCTGCTACAAAAAAATCACAAGCATCAGCAATACACTCATCGGAATAAACAGATTATCCGAACCCCGCCAGCTTATAAGCTCAGCAAGAGTAGCAATAACTGCAATACCCAATGCCAGCCAGAAAGTTTTCACATCAAACACCATACGATTAAAGTAAATGGCAATGATACTTATGATAAAACTAGAAACAAAAAAAGATCCTGATCCCAGCCAGGTTTTTTTAAATTCCCGACCTAAGAGTTTGATTTTGTGATTGTACTGATGAACTTCCAAACCCAAAATCCCCGCAACCGGATCACATATTGCCAGAATTAAAATGGGCAGAATAAAAAACAGATTTTCTCCCAGTTTAAAAGCAATGAAAAAAGTCAGATAAATAGAGACAGGCAATAAATAGCTC
>SKSE01000151.1 GCA_007118135.1 Bacteroidales bacterium
GCAATTTCCGATGTGTAAAGTTTTGCCATGGCTGCTTCCTTTCCAAAGGGTAATCCATTGTCCTTGCGCCAGACGGCATTATACAAAATATTGGATGCAAGCTCAATTTTCAGTGCCATATCAGCAAGTTTAAATGAGATGGCCTGGAATTTTTTAATGGGTTTACCAAATTGATGCCGCTGGTTAGCATAATTCTGAGCCATTTCAAACGCACCTTTGGCAAGACCCAGACCCATAGCCCCAATAGTGAGTCGTCCGCTATCAAGAGTTTCCAACATTTGACGACCCCCTTTGCCAAGTTCACCCAGCAAATTTGTTTCGGGAACTTTTACGTTTTCAAAACTAAGCTTTCCGGTATCTGCACTACGCCACATCATTTTATTGGTAATTTTTTCTTTTGTATATCCTGGTGATGAACTTTCCACCAATATGGTAGTCAGTTCTTTTTTCCCATCTTCTTCGCCGGTAATGGCCAGAATGGTACCTCCCAGCGACATAGGTGAAGCTGCATTGGAAATGAATATCTTATGACCGTTAATGACCCATTGTCCATCAATAAGTTCTGCCCTTGTTTCGGCTCCCATGGCATCACTGCCAGCATTAGGCTCAGTAAGAGCAAAAGCCCATGTGTGATCACCCGAGGTAAGCCTGGGAATGAAATTCTTTTTTTGCTCTTCGGTTCCAAACATATAGATAGGACCAATACCCAGTGAATTGTGAGCTGCAAGGGTTGCAGCCTGACTGCCATCCACACGGGCAATTTCTTCAACGGCAAGCACCAGGGAACGGTAGTCGCGCCCATGTCCGCCATATGCTTCAGGAATATTTACACCGAAAAGTCCGGCATGACCCATGGCTTTTGTGAGTTCAACTGAAAACTCTTCTTTCTGGTCCAGTTCAGCAGCAACAGGACGCACTTTCTCTTCGGCAAATCTTCTTACCTTTTGGCGGAACTCCTCATGCTCCGGCGAAAAATAGGGACTGTTTTTCATTTTGGCTTTTTTTGTGATTTTAGGTTTTAAGTATCAGGATTCGAAAAATATGAGCGTTTGCCCATCAATTACCTGATCACCAACTTTTACATTTACTTTTGATATTATGGTATCCACCGGAGACAGAATTGTATTTTCCATTTTCATAGATTCCAATACCAGCAGTGGTTCACCGTTTTTAACTTTTTGTTTTTCTGAAACATTAATACGCAATACTTTCCCAAACAAAGATGCCTTTAAATCAGGTACTTTCAACATACCTCCATTTGAAGACTGCTTTGGCAAAGGTAAAATATCAGGGAGCAAAACATGATATTGTACTCCATCAATCAGGAATATAGCATCACTTTGCGAATGATTAAAAACAACGGTTTGGGGAACATTGTTCCGGAAAAAAACAATTTTGTTTTCATTCAACAAGATATTGTTTATACTTACCGTTTTATCATCCATAGTAATTACAAGACCTTCATCACCTTTGGGATAATAAAAAACATCTTTTTCAACATTGTTGATTTTTAGTTTTTCATTTCCTAACATTCTCCAGGAATTCTTTCCGGTAGCTTTGTTAAATCTCTCCAGCCAGATAAACAGCGCTGCGCTTAAAAAAACCTGCTCATCCTCCAAATTCCGAACAGACCATTTTTTCAAGTTTTGCCCAATGGAATGTGTACTGATCCTATTTTCAACATAAGATTCATCAAAGGCAATATTGGCAAGAAGATCAATATTGGTTTTGATACCATGAACCATAATACCGGATAAGGCTTTCTGCATGCCAGTAATAGCTTCTTCGCGATTTTTACCGTGAAAGATAACTTTAGCAATCATGGCATCAAAGCTGGGATGCACAAATCCTGAATTTTCCAGGGCACTATCTATTCGCAATCCGCGAGCATTTGGAAAAATAATTTTCTTAACAAAACCGGCTGAAGGTCTGAAATCCATGGCCGGATCTTCGGCGTACAAACGCATTTCTATTGCATGGCCGTTGGATGATATATTTTCCTGTTTAATTGACAGGACTTTCCCCTCTGCTATTCTAATCTGTTCTTCAATGAGATCAACACCTGTAATCATTTCAGTAACCGGATGCTCCACCTGGATACGGGTATTCATTTCCAGAAAATAAAACTGCAGGTTTTCATCCATAATAAACTCAACAGTTCCTGCACTTCTGTACCCAACAGTACGGGCTATATTCACAGCACTCTGGTGCAAATCGGCACGCACCTTATCATTAAGGGTAACTGATGGAGCTTCTTCCACAACTTTCTGGTGATTTCGTTGTAGCGAGCATTCCCTTTCCAAAAGATGTATTACATTTCCATGATGATCGGCCAGCACCTGTACCTCAATATGCCTTGGATTTTCAACATATTTTTCAACATAAACCGTTTCATCGGCAAAATAGCGTTTTGCCTGTTGAGAAGCTGTATGAACGGCATCGCCCAGCAATTCGGGAGCATCCACGCGTATCATACCCTTTCCACCACCACCGGCAGCTGCTTTTACAAGCAGTGGAAATCCAAGAGAAGGGGCATTTTCAATTAAAAATTCAGATGAGCCTTCCACACGGGGTAATAGCGGAATATGAGCTTCCCGGGCAAATTGTGCTGCAAGGGTTTTACTACCCATCTTTTCAATTACATGGCTTTCAGGGCCAATGAAAATAATTCCTGCTTCTTCGCATGCCCGTGCAAAGGCTGCATTCTCCGACAGAAAACCATAGCCCGGATGCACTGCATCAGCCCCGGATTGTTGCGCAATTTTAATGATGAGGGGAATATTTAACCAGGTTTGTTCCAGGCTTCCTTCACCCAGAGAATAGGTTTCATCTGCCATTGTTACATGCTGATCTCTTTTTTCTGCCTCTGTGTAAACTGCAATACTATGTATTTGCAATTTTTTAAGGCTACGCATGATCCTTAATGCAATCTCTCCCCTGTTGGCAATTAGTACTTTTTTAATCTTCATTCCTCTTACTTGCTTTTTTAAAAAACTTATCAATACGCTGCGATGTTGCTTCAGACTTTCTCATTTCGGCCAGCAGTCGTGTGGTATGCTGTGCCACAGGCTCCTGCACCCGATTTAAAACAAGATCATTCAACAATTGTTTACAGCGTGCTACTGCATTGGGCTCATTTTTTTTGAGATAAGATATATATTCTTCGGTTATTTCCTTCATAAGTCCTTTGTCGGCAACAAAATCAACCAGTTGGTTTTCCCTTGCTTCTCCAGCATTGAAAGGCATGGTGGTTAGCATGGCATTTCTTATGAATCTTTTGTCTGTCCTTTGCAACACATAAGGAGCTATGGTGGCAGGAATCAACCCAAGACTTACCTCTGAAAACCTGAACATGGTATCGGGTCGGGCAATAACCAGGTCCGATGCTGCTACCAGCCCTATGGCACCGCCCACCACGTTACCATGCAGAAGCGCTACGGTAAATACCGGTAAATCATGCCATAGTTCAAAAACCCGTTGCAGTTTTGTGTTCTGTTGCTGTAACTGATCCACAGTCATTTGCTGCGTAGTTCGCATCCAGTCAAGATCAGCCCCGGCACAAAAATCACTTCCCCTGGCCTGCAAAATTGCAACTACGACATCTTTTTCATTGGAAATACTACCAATTGCATCTTGCAGTTCATCCATCGTTTGCTCATTGATGGCATTTCTCTTCTCTTCCCTGTTGAGTGTCAACGAAAAAACCCCACCCCTGACTCCTGTTTGTATGTTCTGGTATGTTTCCATAATGATTGGTATTATAAGCTCACCATATTCTTAAAATTCTCTCCTGATTCACGAACTGAGTTTTAGCAAAATCCGAAATCCTAAAGCTTAAATCCTTAATTTCTTAATTTCTTACTTTCTAATTCATCAAGAACACATCCCCCTAACCCCCTTTAAAGGGGGAATAGGCCGGCAAAAGCTTAACTTACCCGTTACACATCACCCATTACATCCTGTAAATCCCCGGACGGTGTTCTTTCCACTTTTTGTTGGTAGCAATTTCCAAAACAATAGATAGAACTTTCCTTGTATTAGCCGGGTCAATGATACCATCATCCCAGATGCGGCTGGTAGAATATATTGCTGAGCTTTCGTAATCGTAACGTGCTTTAATTTCGTTGTAAATTTCCTCTTCTGTTTTCTGGTGCTTATCTGCAGGAGCTTTTTGAGCTTTGGCCTGTTTGATCTGTGTAAGTACCCTTGCCGCCTGATCGCCACCCATAACACCGATGCGTGCGTTGGGCCACATGAACAGAAACCGGGGGTCGAATGCACGACCTGCCATGGCATAATTACCGGCACCAAATGAGCCCCCTGTGACAATGCTTATGATAGGTACCGTGCTGGTAGCCACAGCATGTATCCATTTTGCACCATCGCGGGCAATGCCATCATGTTCGTATTTTTTTCCCACAATAAATCCGGTAATGTTTTGTAAGAAGATCATGGGAATTTTCCGGTAATTGCAAAGCTGAATGAAGTGGGCTGCTTTGCGGGCTGTTTCGCCGAAAACCACACCATTGTTGGCAATTATTCCCACCTTATAACCATCAATGCGGGCAAAACCTGTAATAATGGTTTTAGCATATTCGGCTTTGAAGGGATGAAATTCACCGGCATCAACCAGCCGTTCAATTATGGCAAAATGATCTACGGGAAGGTTGCTTTTGACAACTGCATAATTGTGAATTTCTTCTGAAGGGTAAAGAGCTTCGCGCGATTCAATTCTGTCAACGACCTGTTTTTCAGGCATGGGAAAAGTAGCCACAATATCACGGCAAATATTCAAGGCGTGAACATCATCATCGGCAAGGTGATCAACCACTCCTGAAATTTTTGCATGCACATCGCCACCACCCAACTCTTCGTCGGTAACCTCTTCTCCTGTAGCTGCTTTTACCAGTGGTGGTCCACCAATAAAAATTGTACCCTGATTTTTTACTATAATGCTTTCATCGCTCATGGCAGGAATGTAAGCCCCGCCGGCAGTGCAGGAACCCATTACCACAGCAATCTGGGGAATATTCATGGCCGACATGCGGGCCTGGTTGCTGAAGATTCGTCCAAAATCATCACGGTCAGGAAAAACCCTGGACTGCTCGGGAAGGAAAATACCACCGCTGTCAACCAGGTAAATAGCTGGCAGATGGTTATCGATTGCTATTTCCTGCGCACGTATGTGCTTTCGGATGGTTTCACGAATGTAAGTTCCACCTTTTACTGTGGCATCATTGGCAACAATTACCACATTCCTACCCTGAACTTTCCCAATACCGGTTACTATACCGGCAGCAGGGAACTGATCATTGTACTGACCCATACCAGCCAATGCTGATAATTCAAGAAACGGTGAATCCTTATCAAGCAGGGTTTCTATACGTTCGCGGGCTGTGAGTTTTCCACGACTACGGTGCAAAGCAACAGCTTTTTCTGATCCCCCCTGAAGAACACGTTTGTATCGTTGGTAAAAATCTTCTAATATAACCTGAAAAGAATTTTCTTCGGATGACGATTGTTCTGCATTCATATTTACTCCAGATGAAAGCATAAAATGTTAAGGTTTAAACACATCTTACTAATTCAGAACAGTATTATTTTTATTTTGTTTATGTATTTAAAAAATAATTTAAACAGAATAATATCAATACATTACAAATATAGAGATATTCTCAGATAGCCGGGCATTTTTATCCCCGGCTCACCAAAAAAGTAAATGAAAATTCAGATTTTTTATGGATGAAAAAAGCTATTCCGGAATCATTTTACACTGTTATTTTGAAAATCCGGCATCAATAGCATTATCATTAGCCAAATGAAATCAGGATTTGATTATTGAGATTTCTTCAATCCGTCTCTTTCCAGCATAGCATCTATGGAGGGCTCTCTGCCCCTGAATTTCACATATAGCTCCATGGGTGGTTCACTACCACCTTTTGAAAGGATGTATTTCCGAAATTTTTCTGCTGTAGCTTTGTCAAAAATACCGTTCTCCTGAAAAGCCTTGTAAGCATCTGCATCCAGCACTTCTGCCCACTTGTAGCCATAATAGCCTGCTGCATATCCACCGGCAAAGATGTGAGAAAAAGCAGCACTCATCATGGTGCCATCAATCCAGCGGAAAAGCTGCACGGGTTGCATGGCTCTGCGTTCAAAATCTTCGGGTTTCATGGTAACAGGTTGTGTAATGCTATGCCATGCCATATCATTCAATCCAAAACTGAGTTGACGCACAGTAGCATAAGCCGCATGAAAATTCCGGGTTTCAATGATTTTTTCAACCAGCTCAGAAGGAATGGGTTCACCTGTTTCATAATGTTTTGCAAACAAGTCCAGAAAACCGCGCTCCACGGCCCAATTCTCCATGATTTGCGATGGTAGTTCCACAAAATCGCGGTAAACGGTTGTACCCGACAAATCCACATAATTTACATCAGACATCATACCATGAAGGGCATGCCCGAATTCATGCAAAAAGGTGGTTACTTCATTAAAGGTCAGCAGCGATGGTCTGGAATCGGTAGGTTTTGAAAAGTTGCAAACCAGGGAAACCTGAGGTCTGATATCATTGCCATCCTGGCGGTATTGTTCGCGGAAACTGGTCATCCATGCACCTGCACTTTTCCCGGGCCTGGGGAAAAAGTCAAGATAAAGCAATGAAAGAAATCTCCCGTCTTCATCAAATACCTCATAAACTGAAACATCCTGATGATAAAGCGGTAATTCCGTATTTGGCTTATAGGTTAATCCCCAAAGCCTGTTTGTGAGTTCAAATACGCCTTCTATTACTTTTTCGAGTTGAAAATAGGGGCGGGTAAGTTCTTCATCAAAATCAAATTTTTCTTTTCTGAGTTTTTCGGCATAATAGGCCCAATCCCATGCTTCAATAGATTGATTAAAGCCTTTGGTTTTGGCAAATTGCTGTACATCGTCAAGTTCCTTTTTTGCCACCGGTAATGATGCATCGGCAAGTTCTTCAAGGAAGCTGTTGACCGTATTTGCATTTTGGGCCATGGTTTCTTCCAGCACAAAATCGGCATGTGAAGGATAGCCTAAAAGTTTTGCCCTTTCGAGTCTGAGGTTGGCAATGCGGGTAAGAACTTCGGTATTATCATATTCATTCCCTTTGTAAGAACGGGTAGAATAGGCCATGTAAACTTTTTCGCGGAGATCGCGCCTGTCAGAATACCTCATGAACGGTAAGAAACTGGGTGCATCGAGCGTAATAACCCAACCCTCCAGTTCCTTGCTTTTTGCGGCCTGAGCTGCAGCATCGACTGCAGATTGTGGTAACCCTGAAAGCTCAGCTTCATCGGTAATATGCAAAAACCAGCCGTTTGTTTCAGCAAGGATATTATCACTGAATTTAAGCGAAAGCTCCGAAAGCTCGCGGGAGATTTCGCGCATCTTCTGCTTTTTATCATCGGGTAAAGCTGCTCCATTGCGGGCAAATCTCTTCCAGGTTTTTTCAAGAAGCATCTCCTGCTCCGGAGTAAGACTCATATCTTCACGCTTATCATAAACCTGACTGACCCTTTGAAAGAGCTTCTCATTAAAGAGAATATCATTATAAAAATCCGTAATAAGAGGCGACACCTCACGGGCAATCTGCTGCATCTTTTCATCCGTTTCAGCATGGTTGAGATTAAAAAAGATGCTACTGATGCGCGATAAACGCTCTCCCCCCTGCGATAAAGCCTCAATGGTATTTTTAAAATCAGGAGACATTTCTGCATGAACAATATCGTCAATCTCACTTCTGGCTTCTTCTATAGCAGCTTTAAAGGCCGGCAAATAATGTTCATGCCGGATATTATGAAACGGAGGTGTATTGTAAGGAGTTCTGAAATCCTGAAGCAAAGGGTTGTTTTCGGTTTCATTACCTGCACTAAGACTCAGTAAAATCATAAATGAAAAATAGTTTTGAAATTAGTTTTGGGATGATTTGAAAAATAAAAACAAAGTTGTCCGGCTTAAGTTTAAAAATACCTGACAATCACAAATCCTTTATCATATAATACGCTGAAAATCAGTTATAAAAACTTACATGTAATTCTTAAAACAATAAGCCTTATCCAGGAAAAAAGACCCAATAAAAAAATGCAGGTAAAATTACCGAGTAAAGTCCCCGGTTAAACAGGTAATATTACCTATGTAATATGGTTGAATTATCCAAACATTACGGACGTATAATTTGCTAATTTCGTCAGGTAACATGAAGCCACTGATATTGAGTTGTGAAAAGGGCAAAATGATGTTGCATTAAACTGAAAATATGGAATGTTAATTATTACTACAGGCTTCAATATATTCAAAATTTTTGCATCACGTAAAGAAATCTTTCCCGCGCATGGTGTCGGAAATATTTTGGCATTACTGAAAGCCTTTGGGAAACAACTTTTAAGTCGGTGCATAGATATGAACCCCCTATTGTTGCGTATTTTCCCGGTCATCATATTTCTTTTGTTTTTACCCGAACTTTTGCGTGGGCAAGAACCAATGTGCCCTGAGAGCAATTGGCATATTATTGACCTAAGTGCATCGCCCAATGAGAATTTTGAATTATTCCAGGTACAACCTGGTAATACCTGTTGTGATTTTGGGCCAGGTCACAATTGCATAGAACTTATACTCATATTGCATCCTGAGTCACAAGGTGTAAATATTGGTTTTGTAACTGCCCAGGGAGATTTTAGCTACAGTGTGAATTGTGGGGAACAAATTATGGCTCATACGAATGATGGCCATATAATTTCGCTTTGTTTTGATGACCTGCCGGGAGATCCGGATGGTGATCCGGTTGTTCACTCAGTAATATTTTGCCGCACAAATAACCACGATTTTAGCTTTTTCGTACAAGCCACCGATAATCTTTTTGATGTAAGCCTGGAGCCATTTGATCCTATCTGCCGGTACAGCCCTATCTTCACTCTTACAGGTGGATTTCCCGAAGGTGGAATGTATTACCTAAATGGCAACCCCGTTTCGAGTATTAATCCGTCAATACTTGCCCCGGGCGAGCATGAAATAAGATATGAATACACCGATGAAACAACAAACTGCAGCGGAAGTGCCACAGAAATATTAACTATTGTTGATCTACCTAATACTGACTGGGATGGAGCAGAGTTTTGCGATTTAAGTGGTATGCAAGACCTTGCTGATTTTGCCCCCCTTGAGGGAGGTTATTTTTCAGGGAATTATGTAATGGGTAATCATTTAAATACGGATCTTGCACCTATTGGAAACTATGATGTTACTTACACTTATGTTGATGAATATGGTTGCGGGTCTTCTTCAACCGCAACGGTAACCGTTCATCCCATTCCTGTTGCAGATGCAGGTTTAGATCAAAGTATTGAAGTTTCAGAAACCGCACCGCTATCAGCTGCTCCAGGTGGTGCCGGCGATTATTCATATCAATGGGAACCTGCAGATTTGGTTGTAAATCCTGATGCACAAAACACAACCACAGAAGCACTTTCCCAATCACAAATTTTTACTTTAACGGTAACCGATCTGGTTGCAGGTTGTACATCCACAGATCAAGTTGTTGTATATGTTACTGGCGAAGAATTGAATATCGTAAGTATCACTGCTACACCACGAAATATTTGTATGGGTGAGTCTTCTCAACTTTGGGCTTTGGCTTCAGGAGGTTCAGGCAACTATATCTATGAGTGGTCAGTCAATGGAACTTTGATTTCCACTGACGTTTCGCCTGTTGTTTCCCCACTTGTTCCCACAATTTATACATTGACCTTGAGCGACGATGATGACCCTGACCTACGGCCTGCTACAGCCAGTATTAATGTTCTTGTAAGGCCTTTACCTGATGTTTCTCTAACCATCGATCCGACAGTTTGTGCCAATACACCCAATTTTTCGCTTACAGGGGGAAGTTCACCAGAACCCGGATCTGGCACCTATAGCATCCTGAATGATGCAATGGAAGTACTTAATCTCCCATACATTGATTTTGATGACTTTCTGCCCTACGATATAGGTGTGGGTCAATATCATGTTCAGTATGAATATACCGACTTAACCGGTTGCAGTAACTCAATAACCCGACCCCTGGAGATTCTGCCATATGTAAAGGCACAGTTTTTTACTCACCAACCCGACATGTGTAATACACATTTAGTAAATATTGTCAACCATTCTGTTGGGGCAACATCCTATGCATGGAATTTCGGAGATGGAGAAACCGGTGCACAGGCAGATACCGTTTTTACACATACTTATCCTCCATCTGATGATATTGAGGATTACACCATTACACTTACAGCCAGTGATGGCCAGTGTGATGATACACGCCAGAGAACAGTAAAAGTTTATCCGCAGATAATTGCTGATTTTGATACTGAGGATAGATCAGGATGTTCGCCTCATACTGTAGAATTCGATAACAATTCAGAGGGTATGATTTATATGTATTTCTGGGATTTCGGTGATGGAACTTTCTCTGTGGAACAAGAACCTACACATACTTTTACCAACTTTACCGATTCGGAAATCACATATACAGTTACTCTCACTGTTGTATCAAGTACATTCTTCTGTATAGAAACCCACACTGTGGATATTACGGTGCATCCTTATATTGAAGCCGGCTTTACCCTTACACCCAACGAAGGTTGTCACCCCCTTGAAGTAACTTTTGGCAATACATCTGTTGGACCAGCTACTTTTTTCTGGGATTTTGGAAACGGAAATACATCTACAGTTGAATTTCCAGATATCCAAACCTACATTAATACTACGGGATCAATCCAGGAGTTTATCATTACACAAACTGTAAATTATGGACAATTCTGTTCTGACCACACATCAGATACTCTGCGGGTATTTCCCGAAATAACAGCTGATTTCTCTCCATCTGAAACAGTTGGATGTGCGCCCTTTGAAGTTACATTTGAAAACTTTTCCAACGATGTGGCCACTCATTTTGCATGGGAATTCGGTGATGGTGGCTCATCGTCATTGAGGCATCCAACCCACGTTTTTGAAAACGACACCGATGAAACAATAACCTACACCGTATGGCTTAAGGTAAGGTCTGATAATTTTTGTAAAGACTCCGTTAGTGTTGACATTGATGTGCATCCACGTATTGAGGCAGACTTTGATTTTACACCGGCTATTGCCTGTAATCCGCATGAGGTTACCATATTTAATACATCTTTTGGTGCAACGGAGTATTTCTGGAATTTTGGAAACGGAACCGGAAATACATCTGATGATGAATTTACACACGTATATGAACATGATGAAAATGTACCGGTAGTTTACAATATCTATCTTGAGGTAGAAAATCCACAGGGATGTATTGATACCCTTACCCGACCCATAACCATTTTACCCAAAATTGATGCTGTATTTACACCTTCTGTTACGGAAGGTTGTTCACCTCTTGAGGTTGTTTTTGAGAATAACAGCATAGGTGTAGAAAATCAGCTATGGGAATTTGGCGATGGCGGTTCATCAGTGGAGAGATCACCCGTGCATATTTTTGATAACCCATCTTATACTGATGTGGCGGTATTTAATGTACACTTGTTCAATCAGTCAGAATACTTATGTGAAGCTGAAGACTCCATAGAAATTACTGTATTCCCAAAAGTTAAGGCGGATTTTACCATTTCTGAGAATCAGGGCTGTTCACCCTTTATTCTTACTATCGAAAATTTTACGCTGGGTGCATCCACACAGAACTGGGAATTCAGCGACGGAACATCATTTGAAAGCGCCGATCCCATTCTCACCCATACATTTGTAAATACAACGGACGATGTAATTACTTTTGATATTGAGCTTTACGCAGAAAACGATTATGGTTGCATTGATAGATTAATTCGCACTGTTACCGTTTTCCCGGAGGTTCAGATAGACTACTCACATGATCGTGAGGGTTGCCACCCATTGCCGGTTCAGTTTGAGAACGATAGCCAAAATGCCAGTTACTTTGACTGGACCTTCGGAGATGGATTGAACAGCAGTCAGCAAGACCCGCATCATATTTACTTTAATTTCAGCCATACTCAGGATACAGTTTTTCATATTGAACTCTTTGCATTGTCGCAATATGGCTGCTTTGCCAGCGATACATCTTCGGTACGGGTATTTCCAAAACCCGATGCTTCCTTCCAGATTGAGAACTCGCCCGGTTGCTCACCCCATGAAATATGGATTTCCAATAACTCCATAGGTGGAACAGATTATTTCTGGGATTTTGGCGATGGCAGCGGAGAATTTCATTACGATGATGCGAGTTTCAGTCACGCGTATAATCACGAACCCGGCACCGGCCCGGGATATTTCAACATTGAACTTATCATAGCAAATGGTTCTGGATGTTTAGATACCCTTGAGCAACAGGCGATAATTTATCCTAATATCACAGCTGAATTTGAAACTGATATTATTGAAGGCTGTCATCCACTTACGGTAAATTTCACCAATCGTTCCGATGGAGCAACTGCAGATATAGCCTATATATGGGATTATGATGATGGCAATATATCTCAAAACTTGCAGGAAGTACACTCCCATACTTTCCACAATTACAGCCATACACAACCGGCTACCTATGAAGTTATGCTGGTTGCCTTTAATGAAAATGCCTGTTCGGATACCACTTTCGTGGAAATAACCGTACATCCGAAACCTATGGCATTCTTTAGTGTTCCCAACCTGCCTGCCTGCGGACCGGTGATTGTTAATGTACACAACTTTACAGTGGGAGCCGAAAATTATCTTTGGGATATGGGTGATGGTGATACTCTTTATCACAATAATGAACATTTTATGCACACATACACCCAGCCTGCCGGTGAGGGTCCCGGAATTTTTAATATAAATCTTGAAGTTGAAAGCTCTTATGGCTGTGCGCACAGTTATTCGCAACAGATAGTTATTTATCCTGAAATTAATATTGATTTTGTTACTGATAATGAAGGATGCCATTCTCATACAGCAATATTTGAAAACTTAACTATGGGTGGCGATCTTTTTCACTGGGACTTTGGTAACGGCAATTCATCCACAAGCACTCATCCACAGGAAACATTTCTGAATTATAGTCACACCGAAACAGAAATCTTTACTGTTTTGCTTAGCACTGAATCGCATTACGGCTGCACGGCAGAAGTCTCCCAGGAAATTATCGTTCGTCCTAAACCGAGAGCAGAATTCAGCATATCAGAATTATCAGGGTGCTCACCTTTTACGCCCGAAATAGAAAATCTTTCAATAGGTGAAACAGTTTTTGATTGGGAAATCGGTAATGGTGATGATATAGATGAAAATTCATTCTTTTATACATGGCATAATACAGGTGAGAATCCGGAAAATCACACTATCAGTCTTTATGTTAGTAATGAATTTGGCTGCGAAGCATCAACCAGCCAGAGTATTACGGTTTTTCCTGAAGTAACAGCACAATTTACATCCGAAGGAGATATTTGGGAGGGATGTTCTCCACTTACCATCAGATTCCTGAACGAATCGCTATTGGCTGATACTTATGTCTGGAGTTTTTCTGATGGAAAAACTTCTAACAGTGCAAATCCAATACATACTTTTACAAATACAGAACTCGATCCGGCTGAATTTCCTGTTGAGATGATTGCAACATCCATTTATGGTTGTAAAGACACATTGGAGAGACCTGTTACGGTTTTCCCTGCTCCCATAGCCAAATTTTTGGCCCAACCTAAAAAACAGGTTTATCCCAATGCAACAGTTACTATCGCTAACCAGACCAACGATGGATACTGGGATTTTCATTGGGAGTTAGGCGATGGCAATACTTTCCAGACCACATCTTTCGATCCCTTCAATCATACCTATATATGGGATCCTTTTGACATGAGTACAAAGTCTTACATAATAGCCTTGTTTGTATCCAATGAGTATTGCAATGATTCCATAACCCAGGAGGTAACCATTACATCTCCCGTTCCGGAAGCAGAATTATTTTCTGAAGTTGCCGGTTGCGAACCTTTCAGGGTGCAGTTTTATAACAGTAGTCTGTATGCGCACTCTTACCGCTGGGACTTTGATGATGGCGCCTACTCATCTGATCCTGAGCCTGTTCACACATTTATGGATCATGGTACATATGACGTGCAGTTGGTAGCTATGGGCGACGGTGGAAATGATACAATCTGGCAACGCATAGAGGTAATCCAAAACCCGGTGGCTTACTTTGACCTTGTATCAACGCATATTCACATTCCCGAAGAACCTCTTGAGGTAATTAATACATCAGAGCTGGCCGATTTTTACATGTGGCATTTTGGCGATGGTCATACAAGTAACGCTTTTGAACCGGTACATTATTATAATGAAGCAGGCATGTATGACATTACTTTGGCCGTTACCCGCAACACTCAACCTCAGTGCTATGATACCCTCACACTCAATAATGCACTTAGGGTTGATGAAAACTGCAAAATAGTATTCCCTAATGCTTTTATGCCTAACATCTCAGGACCCATTGGTGGTGAATATGACCTGGGAAATCCATCAACACAAATCTTTCACCCGGTTCATGAAGGTATAGATTTATATGCCCTTGAAATTTATAACCGTTGGGGAGAGCTTATTTACCGCTCCGATGATATTAATGTGGGATGGGACGGTTATGTGCAGGGTAAACTTTCTAAAATGGATGTATATGTTTGGAAAGTTACCGGCCGATGCACCAATGGCAAGAGTATTATTATGGCAGGGGATGTAACGCTTTACCGGTAAAAGGGAAAACGGAGACCGGGAACCGCAGAGTCGCAGAGTTCGCAAAGTTCGCATTGAGTTATTTATTTCTTTGCGGTCTTCGCGCCTTCGCGTCTCGGCGGTTAAAAACTCTCAACCTTAACCTTCCTTCGCCAGAGCTTCCTTTAAAAACCCGGCAGTATGCCCGCAATTGTTTTTTACAATATCGCGAGGTGAACCTGTGCAGATTATCTCACCACCGCGGTGACCACCTTCGGGACCCAGATCGATAATATGATCGGCTACTTTTATCACATCCATATTATGTTCGATTATAGCAACTGTGTTACCACGATCCGTAAGCCGGTTAAGCACATCCATAAGTACCCTTACATCTTCAAAGTGCAGTCCGGTGGTAGGCTCATCGAGAATATAGAAGGTTTTTCCGGTATCGCGACGCGAAAGTTCAGCTGCCAGCTTTACCCGCTGGGCTTCACCTCCCGAGAGTGTAGTACTGCTTTGCCCTAACGTAATGTAGCCCAAACCTACATCGTGCAGGGTTCTGATTTTTTGTACAATGGCAGGGATATTTTCAAAAAACTCCAGCGCCTGATCGATATTCAGATTAAGGACATCATTGATGGATTTACTCTTATACCGCACCTCAAGCGTTTCGCGGTTATATCGTTTGCCCTGGCAGGTTTCGCACTCCACATGTACATCGGGAAGAAAATTCATTTCAATAACCTTTACCCCTGCCCCCTGGCAGGTTTCGCAACGCCCACCTTTTACGTTGAAAGAAAACCGGCCGGGTTTATAACCACGTATTTGTGCTTCAGGTAAGGATGAAAACAACTTTCTGATTTCATCAAACACCTTAGTATAAGTGGCAGGATTGGATCGCGGTGTACGGCCAATGGGCGACTGGTCAATCTCAATAACCTTATCAATTTTTTCTATCCCCTCAATCTTTTTATAGGGTAAGGGCTTTTTCTGAGAGCGGTAAAAATGTCCACTCAGAATGGGGTATAGCGTTTCATTGATCAAACTCGACTTACCACTTCCTGAAACTCCGGTAACACAAATGAGCTTACCCAGCGGGAATTCAACATTCACATCTTTCAGATTGTGCCCCGATGCACCCTTCAGCGATATCTTCTCACCATTACCATTCCTTAGTTTTTCAGGAACCGGAACATTCACTTCCTGCCTGAGGTACCGGGCAGTGATAGTATTTTTCTGCATAATCTCCATGGGGGTGCCTTCGGCAACGATTTGTCCGCCATTTAATCCTGCTCCCGGACCAATATCTACAACATGGTCGGCAGCCATAATCATATCACGGTCGTGCTCAACTACGATTACTGAATTGCCAATATTGCGCAGGTTTTTCAACGAATCGATAAGCCTGTGATTATCACGTTGATGTAACCCAATACTGGGTTCATCAAGTATATACAGAACCCCGGTTAATTGAGAACCAATTTGTGTGGCAAGCCGTATGCGCTGACTTTCACCCCCCGAAAGACTTCGGGCAGGACGGTCGAGCGAGAGGTATTCCAACCCTACATCCAGCATAAAACCCAAACGATTACTGATCTCGCGGAGAATTTCGTGTGCAATCTGCAGTTTGCGCTTGTCAAGTTCCCTGCTCATTCTTGAAATAAGCTCTTTCAGGGAGACCAAATCCATCTGCGCAAGCTGAGCAATATTAAAATTCATAATTCTGTAGTGGAGAGATTCCTTTTTCAGGCGTTGCCCATCACACTCAGGACAAGATTTTTGCTGCATAAACTCTGAAGCCCACTTACGAACTGAGCGCGATGTACTTTCATCATATTGCGAACTTATAAAATTGATGATACCTTCGAAATTCAGGTTGTAAGTATGTGTAATACCCAAATTTTCATTTTTTACCCGAAACATCTCATCCGATCCATACATAATGGTTTTGAAACCTTCGTCTGATATATCTTTTATGGGGGTATCCAGAGTAAAACCATGCTTCATACCAATGGCTTCAAGCTGGCGTGTAATCCATGGATTTTTCGTATCAGCAAGGGGTGCCAGTCCGCCTTTACGGATCGACAATTTATCGTCGGGCACCACTTTTGCCATATCCATTTCGCTAATGGTTCCCAGGCCGTTGCATGATGGACAGGCGCCATAGGGCGAGTTAAAGGAAAATGTATTGGGTTCCGGATCTTTGTAAGCTATTCCTGACACCGGACACATAAGGTTACGGCTGAAATGAAACACCTCATCGGTTTGCTCATCCAGCATCATTATCATTCCCTTGCCATGTTTCATGGCCACTTTCATAGATTCGGAAATCCTTTTCCCATGCTCTTTATCAATGAGCAGCTTATCGATAACAACTTCAATATCATGAATCTTATATCGATCTACCCGCATGTTAGGTGTAATCTCACGAACCTGACCGTCAACCCTTACGCGCAGAAACCCCTGTTTGGCCACATGCTCAAACAGCTCGCGGTAGTGCCCCTTTCGTCCTTTCACCAGAGGGGCAAGCATGGTCATGCGTTTGCCGCCGAAACGCTCCAGAACCAGGTCCAGAATCTGGCCTTCGCTATAACGCACCATCTTCTCACCGGTTACATAGGAATAGGCATCCCCTGCCCTTGCGTAAAGCAATCGGAGAAAATCGTATATTTCTGTTACCGTGCCCACGGTTGAGCGGGGATTTTTTCCTGTGGTTTTTTGCTCAATGCTGATCACCGGACTCAGGCCACTGATTTTATCCACATCGGGTCGTTCAAGTGTACCCAGAAATTGACGGGCGTAAGCCGCAAAGGTTTCAATGTACCGGCGTTGTCCTTCGGCATACACCGTATCAAAAGCAAGAGAAGATTTTCCACTGCCACTTAAACCCGTAATAACGGTAAGTGTATCGCGAGGAATCCGGATGTCGACATTTTTGAGATTGTGCTCCCTGGCACCGTATATTTCAAGCCATTCGCTGTACTGAACGGCAGATATCTGCTGCATAAATAATCTGTTAAAACGAACCTGCAAAGGTACAGATTTATGACCGGAATTTAATGGGTGGGTTTGATAAAAAATGTGATAATCATTTTACCGGAGAAACAGGGAAATGAAGAGAACATAATAAGATGTGTCGAGTTTATATTTCGGATTTTAGTGACGGGGACACTTTAAGTGATACCGGCTCTTGCTCAATTGCTAATATTGGCTGATATTAGTTTCAGGAAATTCATTATTTTTACGAAAATTTCCACTCCATTGTTTTTAATGAATTGTATTGAAAAGCAATTACTGATCGTTAATAATATGGGAGATTAAGTCTAACGGAATTAAAAATAATTTATGCCCGAAATCTTTCGTAAGTTTGGTTTTGTGTTTTTCTTTTATTCTAATGAAGGTCAGGAACCTATGCACGTGCATGTAAGAAAAGCCGGTGGATTTGCAAAATTCTGGATGGAACCTATTGAGCTGGACTTTTCTCAAGGATTAAAGGTTCAGGACATAAAAATTGCTGAGGATTTAATTATTGAACATCAACAATTAATCAAAGACAGATGGTATGAAGTACATGGTAGCTGAGTTAATGTTTAAAGCGGTTAAGGCCTGGTATAAAGATGGTCATATTCATATGATTCTTTCTGACAGAAAAGAGGTAATTTTTCCTGTTGATGTAAATAAAAAATTACGCGATGCGACTCCCGGGCAACTAAGCAAAATAGAATTAATTTGTGATGGAACAGGTTTGCACTGGCCCGACCTTGATGAAGATTTATCGGTCACCGGGATTCTTGAAGGAAGATACGGTAAAAAAGATTGATTGCAATTCCCGAGACCAGCCGCATCGCAGTAAAAATATGGCAGGTAAAATGCACACCACAACCACAATCAAGCCGTATCGCAGCGAAATTATCTGTTTGTTGCGGGGCTATTTGAGTGGCTTCTCCACTCATTCATAACCGACAATTCAAATCAAAAAGGATAAAATTATGCAGCCCGTAACTCCCTTCCTTGTAAGTAGGGAAGGGACGGGGATGGGTCCTTACAACCGTGGGGTATCGCAATACCCCCTACAAGTCCGTTTCCCTTGCCGGGGATGCCGGGATATCGGTATCTTCGTCCAGATCCATATCGGGGATTACATGCCTTCCAAAAAGACTTTCCTTGGTGATTTTAATTTCGTATTCCTTACCGGTACGGTTGGGCAGAGATGTGCGACGCAACCAGGGATTTAGTGTACGAAGTTCTTTGTAGGTTATCTGATGAGAATGGGCGAACTCAACCAAATCGTTGATTGTTGAATTTACAGTTACGGTGTAATACTCAAGCGGAGGGTACAGATCCTGCTCCCGAAAATGGAAGCCATGCCCCTGCGGATTTTCAAAAATGGTTTTGATGGCAAGTATGCGGAAGACATATCGCGAGGTTTCATCGTTCAGCCAAAGGTCATAATAACTTGTCATTTTCTGATTAGTTAGCTGACGATTAAGTCCTGCACGACCCATATTGTAAGCTGCAGCAGCCAATGTCCAGCTGTTGTATCGGCTATAAGCATCCTTCAGAAATTTGCATGCCGCAACCGTTGATTTTTCAACATGATAACGTTCATCGATTTCAGTATTTACTTCCAGCCCCAATTCACGACCGGTAGATGGCAATATTTGCCAGTAACCCGCTGCATTGGCGGGAGAAATTACGTTCATAAGCCCACTCTCAATCAGGGCAAGGTATTTGAAATCATCTGGCACTCCCTGTTCTGCAAGTATAGGCTCTATGACCGGGAACCAACGGTTGGCGCGCTTAAAAAACAATAAGGTTTGCGATTGCCAGTAGGTGTTCACCAGAAGTTCGCGGTCAAAACGTTCCAAAACTTCAAAATTGTCAACAGGAACCGGTTCACCTGCGAAGTTAAGCTCCTCCGGAATGGGCAATGCAAAAACACCATAGGTTTCGCCTATTATTTCTGCATAATCTGAATCAGGAATATCTGCAACTTTTGAAAATGATAACAGATTCATAATCCCTGCAAAGGAAAAAGGGACAAATAATACTAGCAAAACCTTTTTTAACATGGCAACCGGGTTAAATATTTAAATATCTGAAATTGTTTACAAAACTAATGAAATCATTGGCAGAAAAAATACGTCAAACACTTATTAACATTAAATATTAGAGCAATAAACATGAAACCTATCCTATTTCCAGAAAAACGTCGATACAAAAACAAAAGTATATGGTAGCAATATTATTTTTTGCCCGTTATTCCTACTTTAGACCGATTCTAAAATACTGGTTTTCATTCAAAAAAAAATCAAAAAGTTAACCCAGAATTTTAAATTTCGTAGTTTTGCCACCAGATAAAAATCAACACTTTATAAAGGAGATTAACTGTATGAACATCACCCATTTAAAACAAAATTACAAAAAGCTTAAAGAGCTTGATTATCAGTGGAAACCATTGAACAGGGGTTATACTGATAAGATTCTCTACATTAACGTAGGGACCAACGAGATCAAAGAAAAGGAAGTTCCACCCATGATGAAGGAGAAATTCATCGGAGGCAGGGGCTACGGTCTCAAGCTGTTGTGGGATGCCACCAAACCCGATACCCGCTGGGATGATCCTGAGAATGAGATCATCATCTCATCCGGTCCTGTGGGTGGTATTACCCAGTATTCCGGAGCAGGAAAATCTTTGTTAGTAACCATCTCGCCACAAACGGATTCTGTAATGGACTCCAACGTTGGTGGTTTCTTTGGCCCTTTCCTGAAGTTCTCAGGCTATGATGCACTGGAACTGCAGGGCAAAGCAGAAAAGGATGTGATCATTTTTATTGATGGTGAAAACCATAAGATCGAGATCATCGAAGATCCGGGTTTCTCCAAAGACACCCACGTGCTTGCAGAGGAGCTCACCGAACTTTTTGCCAAAGATGAGAAAGATGCCAGAAATATCGGAATCGTTTCTACCGGCGCTGCCGCCGAAAATTCGCTCATCGGTATGGTGAACTTCACCTTTTACGATATGAAGCGTAAGAAGATCCGCCTGAAGCAGGCAGGTCGTGGAGGTATAGGTACCGTTATGCGCGATAAGCGTATCAAAGCCATCGTTGCAAGGATTGAAGGCGTTACCGGCAACCTTAATAATGTGGCCGACCTCGATACCATCAAGGAAAGAGGACGCAAGTACCAGCAGGAAATGCGCGAACTGGACGATTTCCAGTGCCAGATGCGTAAAAAAGGAACTGCCAACATCGTAAACGTTATGAACGACTACGATCTGCTTCCCACACATAACTTCAAATTCGGAAGCCATGAAGACGGGCTGAAGATCCACAGTAATGTTTTCCGCGACAAGTACTTCACCCAGAACGTACCCGACGGTTGCTGGATCGGCTGTGCCATGTCGTGCGCCAAAGGTGTGGATGATTTCATACTCAAAACCGGCCCCTACAAAGGAGAAGCCGTTATTGTTGACGGTCCCGAATACGAAACTGCTGCCGGACTGGGTTCCAACCTGGGAATCTTCGACCCCGAAGCCATCATCGAACAGAACTTCTACTGCGATACTTACGGTATCTGCACCATCACCTGGGGTACCATTGTAGCCTTTATCATGGAATGCTACGAAGCAGGTATCCTGAACAAGGAAAGAACCGGCGGATTGGAACTGAACTTTGGCAACTCCGAAGCAGCTCTCGAACTTATGCACCAGCTGGCCCGCGGTGAAGGTTTCGGTCTTGTGGCAGGTATGGGTGTGAAGAAAATGAAAGAGTTGTTCGTTGAGAAATACAATGCCGATCCCAGATTCCTCAATGATATCGGAATGGTGAACAAAGGACTGGAATATTCACAGTATGTTTCCAAAGAATCACTTGCTCAGCAGGGCGGTTACGCCATGACCAATAAAGGGCCGCAGCACGATGAAGCGTGGCTGATCTTTATGGATATGGTAAACAACCAGCTTCCATCTTTCGAAGACAAAGCCGAAGCATTGCACTATTTCCCCATGTTCCGTACATGGTTCGGACTGGTAGGTCTTTGCAAGCTTTGCTGGAACGATGTGGTGCCCAAAGGCAACGAGCTTACCGACGAGCCCCATAAAATTCCCGAACATGTTGACAACTACGTGGCCATCTTCGAAGCTGTTACCGGCCAACCTTTCAGCAAGGAGGAGATGATACGCCAGAGTGAGCGCGTGTATAACTTCCAGCGTGTATTTAACCTGCGCCGCGGCTATGGCAAGCGCATCCACGATGCCCAGCCCTACCGTGCCTGCGGACCTGTTACCGTGGAAGAATACGAATCACGCCAGGAGCGTTACGACAAGCAACTGAAAGAAGACGTTGGTTTTGACCCCACCGGAAAAACCACCGAAGAAAAGATGGCTGCCCTGCGCGACTATCGTGAAAACCGCTACGAACAATTGCTCGACGCCGTTTATCAACGTCGCGGCTGGACCAAAGATGGTATACCCACCATCGAACACCTCAAAGACCTGGGCATGGACCTGCCTGAAGTGATTGAAGTGGTGCAGCAGCATATGAACTAAAAATTCAGCCGGGCTACCGGCAAATAAATAAAAAGAGAAGGAGATTGCCGGGAGGTGGTCTCCTTTTTTGGTTTGGGGTATGATGTTTAGGGTGTGGGGTGTGGGGTATGTGGTAAGTGATATTTTTGTTATTTTTATGTAAACCAAAAAACTTAAGACTATGGGCAATTTTATGAAGCTTAATGTTTGGCAGAAAGCCAAAGATCTTGCTGTATACATTTATAAATTAAGTAATTCAGGAAAATTGGCAAATGATTTTGGTTTACGTGACCAAATCAGGAGGTCATCTGTCAGCATAGCTGCAAATATTGCAGAAGGCGATCAATTACAAAGTAACCTGCAAGCTGTCAGGCATTTCTATATTTCAAGAGGTTCAGCAGCCGAATTATTAACTCATCTTATCATAGCCCATGAAATTGGTTACATTGACAATCAGGAATATACAAAACTTGAAGAGAAGTTAAATGAAATCAGTGGAATGCTCACAAATCTGATAAAAGCCCGTCGCCAGTAATTTGGTTTTTCCTAATTTTAGATAGAAATATAGAACCCCATACCCCATACCCCAAACCCCAAACCGTTCTTATGATCTCCCTCTCCAAAATATTCCTCGAATTTTTCCGCTTGGGATTAATCGCCTTTGGCGGGCCGGCGGCCCATGTTGCCCTGATGGAAAAAGAACTGGTAAGCCGAAAAAAGTGGCTTACACATCAGCAGTTTCTTGATTATATGGGCGGTGTCAACCTGATCCCCGGGCCTAATTCCACGCAGATGACCATGCTTGTGGGCTATCAACTCAGGGGTTTCTGGGGAATGATCATGAGCGGGATGGGTTTTATTATCCCTGCTGCGGTAATAACTACCTTACTTGCCATATTCTACACCAGATATCAGGGATTACCTGAGCTTGACAGTATATTGCTGGGGATCAAACCCGCCATTCTGGCCATCATTCTTGGAGCCGTTGTAAAACTGGGAAAAAAGGCTGTAAAAAATTACCAACTTGCCATACTGGGCCTGCTGGTTGTCGCTTTGAGTTTTCTGGGCGTAAATGAAATAACAGCCATACTGGGCGCCGGTGTGGCAGGAATGCTGGTATTTACTTTGGGCAAAAGAAAAAAAGAGGGTTCCGGTAATATCAAAAGTCTGATACCTTTTATGGCTGTCAATACTTTGGCAGCGGGTGCAGTACCTTACTCTACCCTAAAATTATTCTGGGTGTTTGTAAAGATCGGTTCTTTGCTTTTTGGAACAGGCTACGTTTTGATAGCTTATGTAAATGCCGAACTGGTTGAGAATCTGGGCTGGCTCACCCCGGATCAGTTGCTGGATGCTATTGCCATCGGGCAATTTACTCCAGGACCTTTGCTTACATCAGCAACGTTTATAGGATTTATTCTTGATGGTTACAAAGGAGCCATAGTGGCCACACTGGGAATATTTCTGCCCTCCTTTATATTTATTATGATTCTCTACCCATTTATTCACAAGCTGCGCAAATCGCCCTATACATCGGCATTTCTCGACTCTGTAAATGTTGCTGCTGTAGGAATCATGGTGGCCGTTTTCATCGTATTCAGCATCGATGTGGTTACCGGATGGAAACCGGGCTTAATTCTGGCACTTGCCATGGCTGCAGTTTGGGGACCATGGAAAATCAACTCACTTTGGATTGTGGCAGGTGGGGCGGTGATGGGGTATGTGCTCTTTTAATGTCAAATGGAACCGGAGAGATGCCAAGGTACTGAGAGCGCTGAGAAATTAAAATCTATTCGCGAACTCTGTGTGCTCAGCGACTCAGCGGTTCCCGGTCTCCGGTCTCCGGTCTCCGGTCTCCCTATACCTCCAGTTCTTTCCTGATCTTTAACGGCAGCCCTTTAACAACAAGTTCGTAAGAATGTCTTGTCCAGTCTCTGATAAGCTGGTCTGATATTCCGGCATTTACCATTACGGTATTCCAGTGTTTTTTATTCATATGATAGCCGGGTTTAACGCCGGGATATTTTCCGCGGAGGTCCAGCGCCAGTTCGGGGTCGCATTTCAGGTTAACGCTTTCGAAGTTGTCTACATCGGCCAGAGCAAAGATCTTTCCCATAACTTTGAAAACAAGGGTTTCCTCATCAAAGGGAAACTCCTCAGTTACGCCTTGGAAAGCCAGGCAGAAATCACGAAATTCCTCGATGTTCATAAAATCATCAATCAAAAATCATAAATCCTTCGCCATTGCCTTCAAAAAATCATACAACAATCTCACTCCTACTCCGGTGGCGCCTTTTCCGCGGTACGATTCGCGGCTGTCCATGAAGGCCACACCGGCAATATCCAAATGAATCCAGGGATAAGAGATAAAGTGGGCCAGAAATTTTCCGGCAGTGATGGCACCTCCCCCACCACCTTTGCCCAGATTGCGCAGGTCGGCGATGTCAGATTCCACTTCTTCGCCGTATTCTTCCCAGAAGGGCAGCTCGGCAATACGTTCGTAAACATTCCAGCCGCTTTGTTTCAGTTTCTCCATAGCATCGGGAGCACCCTGGTGCATGCCGGCCATTCCGTATTTCCCGATAGCCATTTGCGCCGAACCTGTTAGTGTTGCAAGATCAATTACCAGTTCGGGATTGTATTTCTGTGCGTACAGCAGTGCATCGGCCAGGATAAGTCTTCCTTCGGCATCGGTGTTAATGATTTCAACGGTTTTTCCGTTGCTCAGACGGATAATATCACTCGGTAGCATGGCGTGCTCACCCGGACGGTTATCGGTCGCGGGCACCAGTACCACAATATGCACAGGTAATTTATTCATAGCCGCTGCATAAACAGCGCCAAAAACGGCAGCCCCACCGGCCATGTCAGCCTTCATGGCTTCCAAACCGGTCGTGGGTTTGATATTAATACCGCCGGTGTCGAATACCAGACCTTTGCCTACCAGCACCACGGGCTTTTTGTTTAAAGCATTTTCGGGCTTCCACTCCATCACCGTAAAACTGGGTTCGGTCTTGCTTCCCTTGTTCACGGTTAGCAAGGCTTCCATACCCAGTTCACCGATTTTTTTCTTATCATAAACCTCCACTTTGACCCCTGATTTTTCGGTCAGGCTGCGCATTTGTTGAGCAAAAGCAACAGCATCTATCACATTGCCCGGCTCGTTAACCAGGTTGCGCGTTTCGTAACACGCTGTAACCAGATTCTGTAATTCAGCAATATCTTGTTCTTCAATACTTCCCGCTGCAACTTTCAGGTTTGTGAACAAGGTATGTTTGTCATCGGACTTTTTGTGTTTCACAAACCGATAGGCGCCCAGGGCCATACCTTCGGCAAGAGCCAAAACAGATGGAGTATCCACACCAGCACCGAAAATTACTGCCTGCGATTTTTTCTCCTTCGTAAGAGATGCAACCAATTCATCCCCTTTGTTGCGCAGTTTTTCCAATGCGACAGCATCGGCTTCCGGCTTACAGAAATGCACAAACACAAGCTGTGACAGGCGATTAAAAAAGAACGTTTCACGTTTACCTTCAACATAATTTTCACGAACGTACTCCTGTTCCTGCTCAGAAAGCGGTGTCTGGTTTAACTTTTCCATATCCTGAACCAGGATGATAAAATCTTCTTCGGGCTTTATGCGA
>SKSE01000119.1 GCA_007118135.1 Bacteroidales bacterium
GTTGCAATGATTCCATGCATGGCCAGTTTGCCGGTTGTATGATAGGCTTTTAAAGCTTTTATCCTGTTACAGATACTCTTGTCAAAATCCGAATTTTGATACAATCGCAAAAGATTGCGCAGGGATTCTCTCGTTTTCTCCAGAAACTGCACCCCGGAATCAAGTCCGGCGTGCAATACAGGATTTTCAATATGTTTAGCACTTATCCCAAGTTTATCCAGTTCGCAACCCAGCAGGGTGTCTTCATGCCCGTACCCTGAAATGCGCTCATCGAAACGGATCTTCTCAAAAACATCTTTTGAGATGAGAAAATTGGCGGTCATAAAGGAATCATTGGGGGTTTTTTGCCGTTCTGCTGCGGTTTTAACTTCACGCTTTATACCATAAAACCAGTGCAGGTAGTTTTGGGGTTCAGGCGGATTTTCCTGGTACAAATGTCCGCCGCAAACCACTTTTTCACCCTGCTGTATTTGCTGGTAATAGGTTTTAATAAAATCATCCCCGATGATTTCTACATCACAGTCCAGGAAAAGGATATTTTCAAATTTTGCCTTTTGGGCAAGTAAATTCCTGATTTTGCTGCGTCCGATGTTTTCTTCCAGTTCTGTATAGCTTACATTCTTTAGCTCCTGCAACTCGAAGTTTATCTTACGGAATGTTTCACCGGAGTGATCATCAACCAGTAAAATCTCAAACCCGGGCAGGTTTTTGCCAGCCTGCAGGTGCAGATCATGAACCAGTTTCCTGACATCAAAATTATAAACGGGAATGCAGATGCTTAACATGGACAGCCAGAGAGTTAATAGTTTGCAAACATAACTATTTTTTCCAGAAAGAAGGTGTAAGCAGAATGAGTACAGTAAACAACTCCAGACGACCCAGCAACATAAAAAACGACAAAAGCCATTTACCCGGAGTAGGAATTATGCCGTAATTGTCCATTGGTCCTAAAGTACCCAGGCTGGGCCCCACATTACCTATGGTTGCAGCTACCGATGCAAGAGAGAGCTTGAAACTCAATCCTAAAGATGACATTATGGTGGCGCCAATCATAAATATGGATACATACAATAGAAAGAATGCCAGAAAGTTATAGATGATTTCCGGCGGTATGGTTTTTCCATCAAGCCGGGTTGGCAAAACTGCCGATGGATGAATCAGTCTTTTAAACTCCTGTGATGTATTCTTAATGAGAAGTAAATGTCTTACCATTTTAATACCTCCGGCTGTTGAACCAATGCAACCACCTGTAAACATCAGCAGGAATAACATAAACCAGAGAAACTCATTCCATTGGGTATAATCGGTAGTTACAAATCCGGTGGTTGTAAGGATTGAAACGATTTGGAAAAGGCTTTGACGAAATGCATCCTCCACATTTGCTGCATGAAATATATAGATGCTAACGGTGAAAATAACTGTAAATATCCCAATTACAAGCAAATAAAACCTGAATTCCTCATTATCTCTGATTTTTGTGAAGTTGCCCTTCAACGCAAAATAGTGCAGTGTAAAATTTGCTCCTGCAATAATCATAAACAGGATTATTACATATTGAATGTATGGAGAATAAGATGTTATGCTATCATTTTTGGGTGAGAAACCTCCGGTAGCCATTGTGCTGAAGGCATGGTTTATGGCTTCGAAAAAATTCATGTTTCCAAGCATTAGCAAAAATATTAAAACAGCAGTCAGCAGTAGGTATATGTACCAAAGTCTCTTGGCAGTTTCAGTGATCCTGGGGTGGAGCCTGCTGGGAGTTGTGCCGGGGGCTTCTGCTACAAAAAGCTGCATGCCACCCACACCCAATACAGGTAAAATAGCAAGGGTAAGCACAATAATTCCCATACCGCCCAGCCAGTGCGTTGTGCTGCGCCAGAAAAGCAATGACTTGGGCATGGCTTCTATATCCTGCAATATTGTTGCCCCGGTGGTTGTAAAACCCGACATGGTCTCAAAAAATGCATCCGAATAATTTGGAATATGTCCGCTGATATAAAAGGGTAATGTCCCAAAGAAGGTTATGGTTATCCATGTAAAAGTAACAATGATATACCCTTCTTTCTTTCCAATGTTTTTATGATCATGGTTGCGGGTAAGCTGATGAAAAGATAGTCCTGCACCGAAAGTAATAACTGCACTTATAAGGATAGCCTTTGTTGTATTTTCATCATAAATAATGTCCCATATGGAACTGATGGCCATAAAACCTGAAAGCAACATCAACAGTATGCCGATGAATTTGATGATGAGTTTAAAATTGATATCGGGACGAGGTGCCATTCCAAATACTTATTTGTATTAGCTTCTGAACATCCTGTCAACTTTGTCAAATGCCTCAGGCAGGGTAAACACCACCACATGATCTCCTGCCTGAACCTGCAGATCCCCGGTGGCAATAATACCCTCATTCCCCCTGATAACGCCACCAATAATTGCAGCCTGCGGAAATTTCAGTTTATTGATAGGTTTACGTGTAATGGGAGAATCGGCTTTGGCCAGAAACTCGAAAATTTCTGCATCAATTCCGTTTAAACACTTGGTTGACAAAACTTCGGCCTTCATTGTGAATCGTATGATATAACTGGCTGTTGCAAGTTTTTTATTGATGATGGTATCGATTCCTATATTCTGTGAGATCTCAATAAAGTTGATGTTTTCAACCAGCGCAATGGTCTTGGGTACACCGTATTTCTTGGCAAGCAGACATGTAAGGATATTTGTTTCGGAGTTATTGGTTACGGCAATCACCGCATCCATAGCATGGATGTTTTCCCTTTCAAGGAGTGCAACATCATGTGCATCTCCATTAATAATCATGGTATTACGCAGTTCATCGGCCAGCTTTGTAGATGTTTCGCTGTTAAGTTCAAATAGTTTTACCTTGTAATTTTTCTCAAGATTTTTAGCAGTAAGGGTTCCAACAGTTCCACCTCCCACAATCATAATATTATTGATGGTGAAGTTCTTTTTACCTCCAAGCCGCAGAAGGTGCTCAATACCGTTGGGCTTTGTTACAACATAGGCCAGGTCGTTTTTATTGAAGATATCATCGCCTCTTGGGATAAGGGTTTTAGATCTGCGGTGCAATGCTACGGCGCGGAAGTCAAGGTCTTTGTTTTCTTCAGCGATCTGGTTCAGGCTTTTTCCGATCACCTGGGCTTCTTCTCCCAGTCGTATGAGCATGAGTGAAAGGTGCTTATCGGTAAAATCAAAGATCTCAGTGGCTGCGGTATTGGTAATAAGGTTAGTGATTTCTTTTGCGGCAATCTTTTCGGGACAAACCACAAAGTCAACACCCAGGTTTTTATACATTTCGCGGCTTTCGCCTATGGAGTATTCTGTTTCATTTACCTTGGCGATACATTTTTTTGCACCCAGATTTTTTCCCAGGATACCTGCCAACAGATTTGTACGTCCATCAATATAAGTAGTGATAAAAAGATCGGTTTTTTTTATGCTGGCATTTTTCAAGTCATTTATGGAAGTGGGATCACCAGTATAGATTAACACATCCAGACTCTGGCTGATTGAACCTGCCAGTTCAACTGGACAGAACAGTGTAATGTCATGATTTTCATCATATAACAAACGGGCCAGGTGTGTGATAATTTCGCCGTCGCCGGCTATCAGAATATTCATAATGTGGAAAATCAGTATTCAAAACAAGGTGCAAATATACTGCTGTTTTATGAATTCTGATAAAAACTATGTCTATATTCGGGTGTGCTTTTTTGACCTTTTTCATCAAAGGCCTGCAGGTTGCAGGTTATAAGGAATAATTGAAAATTATTGCCTGTTCAGAAGTCAATCTCAAAGATCAGGCCTGCAAGCATGTGAAAGTGTCTTCCGGTATGCGCAAGCTCCATAATTGGACCCATGGAAAAACCCCTGAGATCAAATCCCCATGATGCAGATAAGTGCAGGCAGAAAAAATGCTTTTCTCCCTCAAACATTACACCTGGTCCTATTCCTAAATCCAGGTTACCAATAGGAGAAAAGCCCAAGCCAAGTGCCAGTCCAATATGTCTTTCTTCACCAAATATCAGTTCTGTGCACGCTGATGCATGCAGGGGAGTGGTACCCCATATGAAATGGTAGGCGTATTCGAGTTGCAGCCCGGGTGAAAAGATTTTATCGTCAGAAAGGTAAACGGCTCCCGCACCAAGTCCCAGGCTGTGCCTGTGACCGGGTTGTGCTGTTGAAACTATATTTACTGTGGAAAAAATAATCAATAGTATCAATCCCCGCATATTCATATTCTTTTTTGAAGTGCTTTGGGTGTTTGACATTCTTTATCGCCAAGGGTTTAATTCCGGATAATATTTTTTAGCACCAGCACTGCAAAGGTAATTGTAATCAAATTAATTGCAGGGATAATGAACACAACCGGTATAACATTAACACTATGATTTGTCATTGCTGGGATCCAGATACTTAAAGCAGTCCGAAGAACGAACAACCCAATAAAAAAGGTCTCAGATTTCTGAGACCTTTTGGGTGGTTATTTATATGTGGTTGTTATTTGGAAATTCCGTCTGAAAGATTGGCCAGGTTAAGCTTCAATTTACCGGTAAGAGGCATGAATTCATAGGTTAGCATAGAATTGGCACCGGCTGGTAATACACCTCTCCAGTAAGCTTCAGAATCGTCGAAGCTGCGGGTGTTGAGTTCGCTGAGAATAAATCCGAATCCTGACTGGTTAGCGCACAGATCAACGATCTGTAAATAGCTGATGAATTGTGGTTTGGCATGCGTGAGATCAAGTTTCAGCGAATTGAAGCTGCTGTTGAGATCCATGAAATATGCATGGTGTTTTTTGGCTTCGTAGCTGGTAAAGGCCAGGTTGAATTTATCATCCTGTTTCTGGTGGAAACGATAGGTAAATGCGCCTGAATTTTTCATAGCCCGGGCACGTCTTAATGCACCTGAACCTGCTTCGTTGGCCAGTGAACCTGATCCGCCGGAGAACTCAGAGTCGAGCTTAATGACCATGTGTGGTCTTTCAATGCGTTCAGCGTAAAGCATTTGTCCGTCGGGTCCAAATCCAAAGAGTATAAAGTCGAGCAGTCTGATGCGATGGTATTTTTCCTTAAGTTCGCCTTTTTCTTCTCTTCTCACCTCGCCGGAGTAACGATAAAGTTCAGCAACAGCAGTAAAAGAACCATCGGCTTCGGGCTCAAGAGCATGTATCCACACATCGGGCATTACTTTGAAGAACCAATCTGGAACTGATGTTCTGAGTAAAGGCCTGAGTTCTCTCCAGGCAAAAACATTCATGCCTTTGGTATCTCCATCGGGAGAAATTCCCAGGAAAAAAATACCCCTGGTATTCTTTGTGCTGATGCGGCTTCCGTTAAAGTAAGTTCCACTAACAGCAAGACTTCCATCTTCCATAGGGCGCAATGCTGTGGGGAAGTAAGTGTAGTTGTCATCGGTAAGTTCCATGGTGTAAATTTGACGGCCGGTTTCGGCATCAATGCTGTGCAGGCGGGCATTCTGGGTGTTGCCCCTGCGCTCATTGGCTTCAAGAACGAAAACTCTGCCGTTCATTGATTTTACGTCATATACATGTGCATGGCCCCTGTCGTGCTGAAAATAAGCAGTCCATACGGTTTGCAACTGGTTATCCACATGTTCAACGGTATAACCGGCACGGTTGCCATTGCTGAATGTCTGGGTAATGATAAATCCTTCTACCGGGTGGTTGTAAACATTGGGAAAGAATTGTTCACCCCTGCGGAGCATGGGTGTTTCGGTGCGTGTTATGCGTGCTGTTTCATTACCCTTATTATCCAATACAACGTAGGTAATTGACTGACTGAAAGCATTAACCGGAAAGTTAAGCAAAGTGTATTCTCCATTGGAGGTAAGGGAGTTGAAGAAAGAATGCCGGGGTGCATCAATGGTTCCGGTTTTCATTTCTTTCAGCTGATTATTCACCAGGCTGAAATTCCAGCCACCGCCAGGTGCGGTATGCAGTACAAGGTAAGCATCACTTTCGCCCTCCTGGCTTCCCAACGCATGAACGCCGGCAAAACGGAGTGGTGATACATTCATTTCAAGACTTTGTGCTTTTGCCTGGACCTGGATGCCCAGAAGGGTTAAACTTAAAATTGCAGATTTTAAAAATCCCTTTACAAACATTTTTTTTCCTGTTCTCATTTTTTTATTCATTAAGTGGTTATAATTTATTTTACTTGTTGCTTCCCTTTCTTTCTGGTATAATTGGGTTAGAGGGCAAGCGGATTCATTACATGCTAATTGATAGCACTAGGAAAATTTGTTTGTAAGTTTAATCGGTCGGTTGTTAAGTATTTATCAACTTGCGTGCCACAGTACAATTAAATCGATTTAGGAAGAAAAATTATTGCAGAATATTTTTTAAGATGCAGTATGTCAATAATTTGTAATACCTGATACAGGTTGAAATCTATCATTGCCCAATTCTTTCCCAGTTTGATTGCATATGAAAATGTTCATTTTCGGTCATTTTAATGTCCGCTGTCCACATATAACTTTTAATTGGTTTTTGTATCCTCCTGTTTCATTTCAGCAAAAAAAAAGGCCTCATTTCAATGAGACCTTAATTCTTACTAATCTTTTTGTGTTTTTCCGGCTAATTTAAGCAGAAGGTTTAGCCACATAGCCTGCATACAGCCATGCTCCACCAGCCATTGCCAGGTCTTTTAGTGCACTTGTTGTTGCCATCTGATCACCTTCAAGTGCTCCGGGTAAATGCAGTAACAGTACAAAAATGATTAGCATTACTCCCAGTAGAAAAGATGCCAGTTGGTCCATGACTTTAATCATCATGCTTACAGATGCCGCAATCAATGCAAGACCTGTAAGATAAACCCAAAAGACACCTCCGGGCAGCCAACCGGGGATCATGCCTGCCATGTTACTGGCATTCATGAAATGGAAAACTCCAAAAATTAAAAAAGGAATGGCAAATACATACCTTCCCGCAACCTTGTAAAATAAGTCCATAATCATAGCTTTTGGTTAATAAATCTTTAAATCGGGCTGATTCTTTCGAATTAACCCGACTTAAAGTTAAACAATCATTTTTTGAAAACCAATTTTTCGGTTAATAATCCTGACATTATCAGGTATTTAGATTTTAAAACCTAATATGCTTCGTTTGTTGGTTTGGATTTCCCAGGCTCAGTTATCATTTTTCTTTTCAGCCTGCAATTTCAGTGCTTCGTTCATGGCAACGAAATTCTTTCTGGTTTGCTCACCGATTTTTTTAAGAACAAAAGATGATAATATGCCTGAAAAGTTCTCACCATGAATCAGGTTAATTTGATTTTCCGAAACTTCCTTAATATGAAAGTAATGGTGTCCGTCAAAAAGTCCTTTAAAACCCAAATGTCCTAACCATTCAAAGGTTTTGTTTTTCTTGACTTTTACGAGTCTGGGTTTGAAGGTGACGGTTTTTTCTCCATTCATCATGGTGTTTATAATTCTTGACCCTTCAAAGGGTTCTCCCTGACTTTTAATGATAAATGGGTTCCATTTTTCATAATCCTGAAGATTGGTAAGTATGGAAAAAACTTTTTCTTTAGAAGCGTTGATTACGATTTCTGTTTTAATTTGATTTTTCATTTTTCTGAGATTTAAAATTATGATTCAAAGTTAAAACAGCATAAGGCCGGAATCCATTAACAATTGTAAAGAAATCAATTCAGGGTTTATTAATTACCCGTTTTCTTATCCTGCTTAATGAAACAGGCGTAATCCCAAGGTATGATGCGATAATATGATGGGGAATTCTCAGGAAAAGATCCCCGTTTTTCTCCGCAAATTTTCTGTAACGTACTTCAGGACTGTCAATCAGGAAAGAAGATAAAATCTGCTGTGCATTGATAAAACGTTGTTCGGCAATTTTGCGCACCAGGATGTTCATTTTGGGAAGCTCCTTATAAAGCTCTTCCATTTTGTCGTAGGTTATGGCCAGCAAATCACATTCTTCAAGGCTTTCAAGATACTGGATGCTGGGGGCTCTTTGCAGGAAACTGTCATAACTCGATGCAAAAAGATGTTCTCGAAATATGTAACCCGTAATGTAATCTCCCTCCTTATTGTAGTAAAGTCTTAGCAAACCTTTGTTTATGAAATAAATTTCATCGGCAATTTCACCTTCCCTAACCAGCGTATAGTTTTTGGGGATTTGCTTGAATGTGAATGCATTCTCAAAGATTAGTTTTTCTTTGGAAGTGAAATGGACAAATTGGCCGGCAAGTTTATGGAGCTTTTCAAACATAAGTTATCAGTTAATAACCCGGCAGATTACCCGGGCATTGTTAATCTTCCCACAATAATTCCTGTTACCCGACTCATGGGAGCGAGATATTCACTCAAAGGGACAGGCGATATCTCAATCTGGTTGGTGCGGGTGGAAGCATGCAGCAAATGCAACCGGCCGTTTCGGTGAACAGCAAATCCGGTATGGGAAACATCCAGTCCGGCGATATTGGTGGTAAAGGCTATGATATCCCCTTCTTTTATCTGGTTTTCATATTCCACAATTCGGTCTTTAGGAATATAATTCATTTCAAATTCCGATATAACTGTTTCAGTTTCTTTAATTCGGGAAACATAATCCGGATTTTCCAATTGCCGGTATAACCCGGGATTGGACGACATAAATGATACCTCTGTTTGATAAGGTATATCGCTCAATGAATTGCTTACAATTTCAAGTATTCCTTTTTCAGCATTATTCTGAAGCCATTCGGTAAAATAGTGCAATCGGGACGGGTAGCCGTCAATAATTCCATTCCGGTACCTGATACAAGCCAGTAATTGTGTGAAACGTTCAAAATCTGTGCGGTTTTCTTTCAAAAGA
>SKSE01000024.1 GCA_007118135.1 Bacteroidales bacterium
ACATTGGAGCAGGTGATAAAATTGTATACCGCGTTGCCCGGTGGGATGGGGAGGAGTGGCATGCCCTGGGCAATGGTCTGGGGGGGAGTTATCTTTTTGATTATCCCGGTTCGGCAGTTCGATCTATGTTCCAGTCTCAAACAGGTGAAATTCTGGTAGCAGCTTCATCTGCTTTTTCCATAGGCGGTAAAATAACGCGAAATGTTGCTGCGTGGGATCATAACCAGGAAAACTGGAGACCATTGGGTGGTGGTCTTGTGGGAGATGTTTTTACAATAACTGAAGATGATGATGGGATTATTTATGCCGGTGGTAATTTTTTCGATATTTTCGGAGAAAATTCCGGCAGCAGGATAGCATATTTTGATGGTGAGCAATGGAAAGCAATGGGTGAAGGACTTAATGGCAATGTAAATAGTATGATCGTTGCGCCTGATGGCACTGTATATGCTGGAGGTGGGGGAGGTAATATTCATTTTCACCGTTGGACAGGTGAGGAATGGGAACCGCTTTATTCATCCATGACTTCAGGCACTGTAGAAGTACTTACCCTTACTCCCGACGGAAATATTATGCTTGGCGGAGTTTTCACTGATATCAACGGTGATCAGAACCTGAGAAAAATTGCTCTTTGGGATGGAGAAGAATTTCATTCACTGGCAAGCGGAATACAGGGTACAGGGCGTGTATATGACATTACCTTCACAGTTTTGGGAGAACCGGTTGTAGCCGGCGACTTTAATATAAAAACCGAAGATGGCAGTGACCACAGGGTGGCGGTTTTTCGCAATGGGCAGTGGGAAGCCCTGGGCGAGGGAATAACCACGGGTAACGTTTATGCCCTTGCCACAGGTCATAAAGGTGAGATTTACGCTGCAGGACGTTACCGGCATGATTCGGAAGAAGAATTTATCCGGCTAAGTGTATGGAACGGTGAAGAATGGTTACCATTTTACGAACCTGTTACAAGCGCCGGAAGAATATACAACCTTTTGATTGATGATGAAGGAAGGCTTTGGGCTGGAGGATTTTTTACTCATGCCGGAGAAATGAATTCATTCGCAATTGCCATGTGGAGCGGCGAAGTTCAATACCTGGGCGATTACCGGCTCAGCATTGAAATTGAAGGAGGAGGCTCTACTGATCCCGGACAGGGAGATCACCTGATTGCTGCTGGTGAAACCGTTACACTAAATGCCATTCCTGATGCGGGCTACCGCTTCGACCACTGGCTGCTCGACGGAGAAAACATTACGGATGACCCCATATCGTTTGTCCTTGATTATAATGCCCAGCTGATAGCCGTGTTTGCAGAAGATGGAACCACCTCTTTGGCTGATGCCAAAAACCCTGGTAATCTAAGAGTATTTCCCAACCCGGCAACCAGTCAAATCAGTATCATACATGATACCAACATCCAAAAATTAATCTTAAGTGATCTTTCAGGCCGTGTAGTTCAGCAGGCAAAAATTAATACTACAGAAACCAGTCTGAATGTTTCCGCATTACAGACCGGAATCTACATCCTTGAAGTTATAACTGAAAACGAACCGCAAAGGGTAAAGGTTTGGGTGAGGTAATACCAGTAAAACAATTTTTAAATATAAAGGCAGGTGCATAGGAGGTGCCTGCCTTTTTATTATTTTATTTTCTGTAAAAGTCAAACCACTCAAAAAGCAATATTTTTAATCCTTGTTGTTCTGGAAATGAGATTTGGTTTATTTTTTTCTCCTGCCCATCAATTTTCAATTCTTTTATTTTTAGGAAAAGCTTTGTAAGCAATTGTGCACCATCATTAATGGCAACCAGAGTGGGCAACTTTTTCAGAACTTTGTACTGCACCAGTGGTTATTGATAGCTTAGCTCACCGGTTTCGTAATAGTTGTGCAACAAAGGTGAGTGCTCCTTAAAAAAGTTGTCGAATAGGAATTCCCGGTTTTGGGTTAAAACACAATGTGAATATAAATTTGTGTGTATGCATTCGCCATAATAAGATTGTTTTTAATTGAATATGATTTATGTATTCTTTTTGCAGTTCCTTTTGAATTTATATTCCCGCTGCTCTGCAGCTTTGGGAAAAGCTAAGCTTCTAAACTTTCTCAACCATCTAAACTTTCTCAACCATCTAAACTCTCTCAACTATCTAAACTTTCTCAACTATCTAAACTTTCTCCACCCTCTTCAACCTACTCCACCCACTTCACCTTTTCGGCATCCCATTTGTCTTTGGGCTGGTCGTCCATGAGCGGGTAGCCGATGGGGATTACATTGAGCGGTATGATATGCGGTGGCAGCTTAAGCGCATTGCTTACGGCGGCCACCCGGGCTTTGTAGGGGTAAACTCCGGTCCATACGGCGCCCAGTCCCAGGGCTTCGGCTGCCAGCAGCAGATTTTGTGTGGCGGCGGAACAATCCAGCGCCCAGTTAAGAACCTGTTCGTCATTGGGGTTGCCCTTTTGGGTGTCGCCGGCCACCACTATGGCCATGGGGGCCTGGCTGAGCATTTTGGCATAGGGAAGTTCTCCGGCCAGTTGGTCGAGTACCTGACGGTTGGTGATTACAAAAAACTGCCAGGGCTGAAGGTTTCGGGCTGTGGGTGCTGCCATGGCGGCACGCAGCATGGTTTCAACCTTTTCTGCCGGCACAGACTGATCGGTGTACTGCCTTACACTTTTTCTCTCATGTATTACGGTAAAAACATCCGTTTGCGGTTGCTGACTCATTAGTTGTATGATTGGGAGCATGAAAAAAAGTAACATGCCCGGTGTTAGTAGTTTCTTCATTTGTTGGGATTTGGCAGGGTAAAAATAGGAAATTAAGATGAGATCAATCGATTATTTTAATTCCAGCCTTTTTGTTATTGTTTTAGAATTGTAGCCGTTTAATTTTCCTTTTTGTAAATTTGAAAGTAAATATTCTGTTTTGATGAATGTAAAAAAATATTCACCTATGGTTAAAGAAACGTCTGGTAAAGATTCCACAAAAGAAAAACAGCTGCAGATTGAGAAGGAAGGTCTTCAGAAGATTCATAATGATCTACAATCGGCCCTTTATTCCTTTAGGGATGTATTGATAAATCTGGATGAAAAGGCTGTTGCCGCCCTAATACCTTCGGGTTCTGATACAGAGGATTGGAAAGGTATCACAGCTGCTCAGGAAGAGAAACTTATTCAGGCATTGAGTATTTCCTTTCAGCTTATGAACCTTGTGGAGGAAAATGCCACAGTGCAGTTCCGGCGTAAACTGGAAAATAACCAGGGAATGCATGCCATCAGGGGCTCGTGGAGCGAAACCTTTAAAAAGCTTAAAGAAAGGGGGTTTAGCCAGGAGGAGATTGCCGGAGTTTTATCGAAGGTAAAGGTGATGCCGGTATTAACAGCGCATCCCACCGAGGCCAAAAGAGTATCGGTATTGGAGCTTCATCGCGATATTTACCTTTTGCTTTTAAAAAAGGAGAACTCCATGTGGTCGGATTCGGAGCGAATAGCCATTGATGATGACATTAAGGCCCGACTTGAACGTTGGTGGCGTACCCGCGAGATCCATCTTCAGAAACCGGATCTGGAATCGGAGCGCAATAATGTAATGCACTATTTCACCAAAGTATTTCCCGAGGCACTGAAAACCAGCGATAAAAAGCTGAAATACTCATGGATTTCTGCAGGGTTTGATGCCGGGTTGCTCAGCGAACCCAAACAGTTTCCTGTAATGGAATTCGGCAGCTGGGTAGGCGGTGACCGCGACGGACATCCCTTTGTTTCAGCCGAAGTAACCCGAACTACTTTACAGCTTCACCGGCAGGCAGCATTGAAAATAATCAGTTCAGGGTTGCAGGAACTGGCTGCACGTATCAGTTTTTCCGATGGGCAGAACCCGGTTCCTTCATTTTTTCATAATGCCATTGGTCAGATGCGCAGTGTGCTGGATGAAGCCGGCGAAGCTGCAGTTGCCCGTAATCCACGTGAGCCCTGGCGCCAGTATGTCAATTTAATGCTTGTGAAGCTTGAAAATACTTTAGCAGAAAATCATAAAGGTCCGGGAACCTGGTATACGAATGCTGCTGAGCTGGATAAAGATCTGAAGCTGTTCCGCGAAAGTTTGTTTGAGATAGGTGCGGGACGAATTGTTGACGAAGTTTTGTTTCCCATAGAAAGACAAGTGCAATGTTTCGGATTCCATCTGGCCCGGTTGGATGTGCGCCAGAACAGCTCTTTCCACGAAAAGGCAGTGGAGCAAATGCTTCAGGTAGCTTCATTTAACGATTGGCAGTTCAGCACCTGGGATGAGCAGAAAAGAGTGGATTTTTTAACGGAAGAATTAAAGAGCAGACGACCATTCCTGGTTGCCGATACCCAAGCCGGGCCCGAAGCCGACCAGGTTATTGCATATTATAAAGTTTTGAAAGAACATACAGACCTTTACGGGCATGAGGGTATCGGCTCACTGATTGTAAGCATGACCCGTGGTCTGAGCGACTTGCTGGTGGTTTACCTGTTTCTGCGCGAAGTGGGTATGCTGGGTGTTCCGCTGCAGGTGGTACCGCTTTTTGAAACTATCGAAGACCTGAAACAGTCTGATAAAATTCTGGATGCATTTCTTTCTCATGCCATGACAAAGGAACGTGCCGCAAATATGCCTGCCATGCAGGAAGTAATGCTGGGTTACAGCGACAGCAACAAAGATGGTGGAATCATTGCCAGCCGGTGGAATATATACAGGGTAGAACAGCGCCTTACCGGGGTGGGAGAGAAGCACGGTGTTGGTTTGCGTTTTTTTCACGGTATCGGAGGAACCATCAGTCGGGGTGGAGGAAAATACCACCGGTTTATGGACAGTATGCCCAGGGGAAGTGTGAGCGGGCAGATAAAACTTACGGTGCAGGGAGAAACCATCGCTCAGCAGTTTGCCAATATGTGCAACGCCGCCTATAACCTTGAAATGCTGGTGTCAGGGGTTGCTTTGCAAACCGCATGGAACAAGTCCGACGAAGAATCGGAAGGATTTCCCTATGAGGCTTTCGACAGGCTTAATGAACTGTCGCTTGAAAGGTACCAGAAACTTATCAGGCATCCACGTTTTATTGAATTTTATGGACAGGCCACTCCCATTGACGTTCTGGAACACAGCCGCATCGGTTCGCGTCCTGCCCGTCGTACCGGTCAGCGAACTCTTGATGACCTGCGTGCCATACCCTGGGTGTTCAGTTGGAACCAGGCCCGGTTTAATCTTACAGCATGGTTTGGGGTGGGATATGCCATCAGAACCCTGAAGGAAGAAAATCCGGAACTATTTGACCAGCTTAAAAGTTATGCCCACCGCTGGCCATTCCTGAGGTATACACTGATTCATATAGAAACCAATCTGCTTAATGCCGATCCTGATTTTATGGCCGTTTATGCATCTTTGGTTGAGAATAAGGAAGTAAAAGACGAATTTATGGAAATGCTCATGCCTGAGCACTCCGAAGGCATCAGACAGATCATTGAATTACTGGGGGATGAATCAGAGAATCGCCGTCACAGCCTGCTTGACAATATTGACAGAAGGAGGAAAACCCTCCAGAAACTTCATCGCATGCATATTGACAGAATAAGGGAATGGAGAGCTGTGGATCAATGTGATCGGACAAAATCGGAAGCCATACTAAATAAACTTTTGATGATAACCACTGCTTTATCGGGTGGATTGAAAAGCACAGGATAATAAAACAGAAATTAAACAAAGCTACTATGCCGAAAAAAGCAAAAACCATTCTTTTGGATCTGTGGGAGGTGATTAAAAACACCGTAATACGCTGGGATGAGGCCAACCCCTGGCGGCAAAGTGCCATCATAGCCTATTATTCCATTTTTTCGTTGCCTGCTCTGCTGCTTATCATTATCGTGATGACCGGGTTTTTTTATGGTGAAGCTGCTGTATCCAATCAGTTGTCGGAGCAGATTGAAGATCTTGTAGGTAAAGATGCTGCCAAAGCGGTGGAAACCATGGTGGCCAATGCTGCCGATCCCGGCTCGTCGCGCATAGCATTCATTGCAGGTATTGGATTCCTGATTTTTGGCGCTACAACTGTTTTTTACCAGTTACAGCTTTCGCTGAACAGGATTTGGGGTGTGGTACCCAAACCCAAACAAGCCTTCCTTAAATATCTGAAAGACCGTCTCTTTTCATTCGGACTTATACTTGCCATAGGATTTCTTATGCTTATGTCGCTGGTGGTGAACTCATTGCTGTCTTTGCTGGGCGATTGGCTCAAAACCCAATGGCCTGATGTTATTTCATCAATCATGCAATTCTCCAATTACATCATTTCCGTTGTTATTATCACTGTAATGTTTGCGCTTATGTTTAAAATACTGCCTGATGCTATCATTCGCTGGAAGTCGGTTTGGGTAGGTGCATTTATTACTGCGTTGTTGTTTGGTCTCGGACAGTTTGGCCTGAGTTTGTATTTCAGCTATTCCGATCCTGGTTCGGTTTACGGAGCTGCGGGTTCGGTGATTTTGCTTCTGGTGTGGATATCCTATGTGGCCATGATCCTTTTGTTTGGTGCTGAATTCACACGGCAATGGGCCCTAAAATTCGGACATGGCATCAGACCCAAAGAGAGTGCTGAGCTGATTGATACCGATGAAAATCCCTTTCTAAGCACCGAGTGATAACCGGGAATCTTTCAGTTGTATTTTTTTTGATAAGATTATCAGATCTTTTGCATTTCAGGATGATGTGTGTTGTATTGGATTTTTAAGAGATACCTGCGAAGAAGTGTGTGCCAAATAAATCTTAATCAATTTCTTTTAACTGATAAATGTTAATTTTTTTTTAATTTTCATGATAAATCCATTACTGTCCCTCAGCTTAATCTAAGTGGACAGTAATGTTGTTTTCCATTGAAAAAGTCAGATTTTCAAGAAACCTGCCAATATGCGTTTTACTCTCAAATCGATAAATATTTATTTTTTTAAGTCTATATTTGGTAAGAAATTGAAAGTTTAGTGGGGGATTGAGACAAACTGACTTTGGCATCCATAAAAAACTCTTGATATTAACATCTTATGAAAAACAGATTAATTTTGATTGGATTGATTATTCTTATAAGTAGCTGTAATCTGGCACAACGGGATGACAGGGTATCAGAGGATATCACAGACAAAAGTGAGATCGATAAAGAAAGTTCAGTTGTTTATGAATCTTCAGATGCAATTTGGAAATATGGTTTTAACCAGCAGACCGAAGAATTTGAAGTAACGAAGTTAAGACCGGTTGACAAACAAACCCTTACAGGAGAAAAACTTGAGAACATTATAAATAAAAACTGGCCTGGAGTGCAGATTAAATTTATAGGAACATCAAATGATACAGCATTTATTTCTATACCGGAAAGTGAAGTGCTAACGCAGCGAATGGGATCAGCTGGTGCAGAAAGTTTTATGGTTTCAACAACCTATTCCTTTACTGAATTAATAGGAATAAATCATGTATCGTTCGGGTTTGAAGAAGGTGACCATGCAATACCCGGTGCTTACCACCGGAATTCATGGGACGTGAAAATAATAGAATAAAGGATTTAACATAATAACCCACTGAATTATACTGATTACATTTGGAAGTAAAATGGGTTGGTACACTCTTATAGTTAAACCAAAAATCCGTTTCTCATTCTCTCCCTTGAGCATCGAGAACAGAATTGCCAGTTCCGAAGGTGCAATTGTGGGTTGGCAATTTCAAAAGGATATGCCTGTTATCAATAAAATCCAGATTGCAGATAAGGCAGTTTTTACTCCCTTTCCTTCCATTTACCAGGCAGGGCAGTGGTCATACAGCCCGGCAGGTGTGCCCATGTCAATACTTACGGGCAAAATTGCAGCTGACAGGGCGATTAAAGCTTAGCCCCACCGAACAGAATAGATGGTACAGTCAGATTAGGACAAAAAACGTTTATCTGATGGTACATTTTTTTTACTGAACTGTGATAATAATACACCCGCAAATACGATAATCAAACCCATAATATCCATAGCCTTGACATTATCTCCGAAGGCAATCCACGCCATGAACATGGTTACCGGGGGACCCAGGAAAAACAAACTGGCTACACGGGTAGCGTCGATGCGCTCAATCAACAGCCACATCAGAGCATATGCGCCCAGCGAAACAGCAAGAATCAGCCAAACCATGGTATAGATAAATTCCGGCTCCCATTGGGTTGATAGGTTTTCAATGAAAACAGCGGGTAAAGCCAAAGCAATTGTTGTTGCAAGGCTTTGATAAAACAGGGCCTGGTCAACGGGTAATTTATGAATTCCCTTTTTTATTTCCATTCGTCGCTGTATCAGACTTGCTGCAGTAATGGCTATAACAGATCCCAAGGGAATCAGGTATCCAAAGACTGAAGTATAGCTCTGGAAATCCATGCGAAAGCTTACGGTGAGAACAACACCCAGGAAACCAATTATCACGCCCAGCCATTGGTAGAAATTTGTTTTTTCACCGGCGACCAAACCCGAAAATGCCGCTGTGGCCAAGGGTTGCAATGCTACCACCAATGCTACAATTCCCGCCGGAACCTGGTAATCCAATGCAAGTAATGCGCAACTAAGCCACACGCCGTGAGCCAAAACACCTATGAGCATGTTGGGTGCTGCCACTTTTAAGCCAACCCATCGTAAACGGTTTCTTGCCACCAGGTATAAAACCATAACCAGGCTTAGTGTCAGGTATCGCCAAAAGAGCAAAGTGAATGGTCCGGCGTAATCAAGTCCGTACTTAGCTCCTATAAATCCCGAATTCCATAATAAAACGAA
>SKSE01000034.1 GCA_007118135.1 Bacteroidales bacterium
AGGTAATTCTTGCTGACCTTGAAGCTGATAATGGAGTAGTACATGTTATTGATGCTGTTATTGTTCCTGGTCCTGAAACTGTAGTTGATATTATTGTTGGAAGTGATGTTCATACTACTTTGGCTGCCGCTGTTACTGCTGCCGATTTGGTTGAAACACTCCAGGGAGATGGTCCCTTTACCGTATTTGCACCCACCGACGATGCATTTGCTGCACTTCCTGACGGTTTGCTTGATGATTTGCTTGCAGACCCCGCTGGTGAACTTACAAGAATCCTACTGTATCATGTTGCAGGAGGTAAAGTTTTCTCAACTGATTTGGAAGATGGTCAGGAGATTACCACAGTATTGGGTCAAGATATAATTGTAACAATTTCTGTTGATGGTGTATTCATTAATGACGCACAGGTAATTGTGGCTGACCTTGAAGCTGATAATGGTGTAGTACATGTTATTGATGCTGTTTTAGTACCTTCTGAAGAACCTGAATTTGCACGTATACAAATCATCCATAATGCTGCCGATTTGGCTGCCTCCAATGTTGACCTATATGTTAACGGAGAAATTTTTGAAAGTAACTTTGCTTTCAGAAATGCTACTCCTTTTGTAGATGTTCCTGCAGGTGTTGATATTACAATAGACATCGTGCCCGCAGGCGCAGGTATTGAAAGTTCTGTATTCGATATCACTGTTGAATTTGAAGCTGATGAAACTTACATCATTATTGCCAATGGTATTGTAAGTGCTTCAGGTTATGATCCTGCAGAGCCTTTCTCAGTATATCCATTTGCAGGTGCGCGTGAAATGGCAGAAAATGCAAATGAAACTGATGTGCTTGTATTCCATGGTGCTACAGATGCTCCCGTTGTAAGTGTTTGGGAAACCGGAGTTGGCGCAGGTGAATTGTTCACGTTTGGTTATGGTGAGTATGCTGGTTACCTTAGCCTGGGTACACTGGATTATGTTCTTGAAGTTCGTACCGAAGATGGCGAAAGTACAGTTGCTGCATACAGTGCTCCTTTGCAATCACTTAACCTTGAGGGAGCTGCAATAACTGTTGTTGCCAGTGGATTCCTTAATCCTGCAAATAACAGTGATGGTCCTGAATTTGGATTATATGTTGCTACTGCAGATGGTGGCGAATTAATTGCTCTACCTGTAGTCACTAATATAGATTTCGTTGATCCGATATTTGGTAACTTTAACGTTTATCCCAACCCTGTAAGAGACAATCTGAATATTTCCTTAAATATGAACCGTTCAGATAATGTAACAGTTGAAATCTTCAACATTCTGGGTTCAAGAGTTTATACCAATGATTTGGGTAACCGCAGTGATGTGGTAACGGAATCCATAAATGTTTCCTTTTTACCCCAGGGTACTTATATCGTGAACATTAGAACATCAGAAGATGTAATAACAAGAAAATTCAACGTAGCTAAATAAATGTGGCAGTGAGTGAGTTAGTAGTATTTTTTTAATCTCTGCTACCGGGGCCGGCATTTTAGCCGGCCCCTTCTTTTTGTATTAAAACCGATCTCAGAAAACCCAGAGCCGCATTTCCGGCCCTTACAATATTTCTGTCTCTTTCATCACCAAAAAGAAACTTTTTACTTTCAAGAACATCAGGTCCGGCAATGGCAATCCATACGGTTCCAACAGGTTTCTCCGCTGAGCCACCATCGGGTCCGGCAATTCCACTAATACTTATTGCATAGTCTGAATCTAATAGCTTACAAGCCTCTTCAGCCATTTTTTCAACAACTTCGCGGCTTACAGCACCATATTTTTCAATCAAATCAGGGGGCACTTTAAGCAGGTTTTCTTTCACATGGTTATCATAAGCAATCACCGAACCTTTAAAATATGATGAACTTCCGGGCACTCCTGTAATACGGTGTGCAACATATCCACCTGTGCAACTCTCGGCAGTACAAATACTTTTCCCTGTTTTTTTAAACATTTTACCTAAAACGGCTTCCAGTTTTTCATCATCAAAACCCCAGAAATACTCAGGAATATACTTCATGAGCTTTTCAACTTCCCTGTCAAGAAGTCTTTTCATAATATCACGGTCCTTCCCTTTTATGCTCAATCTTAATCTTACAATACCGGGTGATGGCAAATAGGCCAGTTTTATTTCCCTGGGAAGCCCATCAACCCAGGGTGCAATTTTGGCTGCAAGAAATGATTCACCAATCCCCTGGGTCATAATTGTTTTATGAATGATTATACTTCCGGGATAATTATTTTGCAACCAGGGAAGTACAAAGCTCTGCATGATATGTTTCATCTCATACGGTACACCCGGCATGGCAACAAACAACTTTCCGTTTTTATGAAATGCCAGGCCAGGTGCAGTTCCCAAAGGATTATCAATAACTGTTGACCCTTTAGGTACTAAAGCTTGCTTACGGTTGAGCTCGGTTAAAGCCAACCCTTTGCGTTGAAAAAATCCTTGAATATTATTAAGTACTTTGTTATCATTAACCAGTTCAGTATGAAAATATTTACATAAAACGTCTTTGGTAATGTCATCATTGGTAGGTCCTAAACCGCCGGTAATTAAAATGAGATCTGCCCGCTCTTCTGCTTCTCTCAGAGCACGGGTTATTTCGTCGCCGGTATCAGATACACTTGTAATCTGCCGCACATCAACTCCACTTTCATTAAGAGCTTTTGCCATCCAGCTGGCATTGGTATTTATTACCTGCCCAATTAGCAGCTCATCGCCAATTGTAATAATTTCTGAAGTCATATATTTTATTTTGAAAAGAATGTCAAAGGTAACAAGCCTGAGTAAATGAAAATAAGGTTTTTCTGTTTTTTTGTGAATAGGTATATTACCAATTAATTGATAATTTTGTTAATAATATATCGAACTCAAATAAACAGTGAATTGCAGGTACCACTTTATAAAAAATAATCATTGGCATGGAGAAATATTTTAAAGAGTCGGAGCTTATTATCAATCCGGACGGTAGTGTCTATCACATTAAACTAAAGCCGGAGCATATTGCACCCACTGTTATTGTTGTAGGCGATCAAAACAGGGTTGAAACCATCTCAAGACATTTTAAGAAGGTTGAATTTAAAATTCAAAGCAGAGAATTTGCAACTCACACCGGGACTTACAAAGACACACCCATAACAGTTCTTTCAACAGGCATTGGCACTGATAATATTGATATTGTGATGAATGAACTTGATGCCGCTGTAAATATTGACCTGGAAAAAAGGGTTGCAAAAGAAAAACATACATCGCTTGATATTATTCGCCTTGGAACTTCCGGAGCACTTCAACCAGATATCGAAGTTGATACTTTTGTAGCATCAGCTTTCGGATTGGGTCTTGATGGCCTGTTGTATTTTTACGAACACGATGAAAAAATACTGGAAAAAGAACTGATGGAAGCATTTATGCAACAAACCGGCTGGAGTAATAAGTTACCACATCCATACATTGTAAAGGCATCCGACAAACTTCTAAATAAGATTGCCGGTGATCTTCGGCAAGGCATTACTGCAACTGCATCAGGCTTCTTTGGTCCACAAGGAAGAGAACTAAGGATACCTCTTGCCTATCCTGAGCTTAATCAGAAAATTGAAAAATTTGAACACCACGGTAGAGTCATCACAAATTTTGAAATGGAAACTTCAGCGCTTTATGCCCTGGGAAAAACCCTGGGACATAATACCCTTACAGTTTGTGATATTATTGCCAACAGAGTAAACCGTACCTACAGTAAAGACTACAAAAAATCGGTAGAAGAGCTTATTGAGTTTGTTCTGGAAAAAATTACATCCTGACAAAACTGTTTTCTATGACCAGCGAAGATAAAATACGCAAAATGGAAGCACTGGTTAGCCTCATTGATGAGCCTGACCCGGATATTTTCCGAGATATTTCGCTGGATATTCACAACCATGGTTTAGAAATCATTCCCTTCCTTGAGCATGCATGGGAGAATCAGCATTTACCTGAAATTCAGAAGCGTATTGAGTCTATAATTCATCAAATTCAATTTGATCAACTTAGTACCGATTTAAAGTCATGGCTGGATGAAGGGGCCCGCAACCTGCTCGAAGGTATCATTATTGTTGCCCGGTATGGTTATCCTGATTTAAAGGAAGATGAAATTGAGTACGAGTTGGCAAAATTAAGAAAAGATATATGGATTGAATTGAATGAAAACCTTACTGCCCTTGAGCAAATTAAAGTGTTTAACTATGTTTTTTATGAGATACATGGTTTTTATGGGAACATAACTGACTACCATAATCCTGAAAACTCATTTATCAATAAAGTTATTGAAACGCGAACAGGTAATCCACTTTCCCTGGGCATTGTTTATATGTTACTGGCCCAGAGTCTTGACCTGCCTGTTCATGGTATTAATTTGCCAGAGCATTTTGTTCTTGCATATACCGGAACTACAATTAATCCTGAAACACTTGAATTCTCTGAAAGCAATATCCTTTTCTATATCAATGCCTTCAGTCGGGGCAATGTTTTCGCAGTAAAAGACATTGAAGTATTTTTAAAACAATTGAAACTGGATCCTAAACCTTCATATTTTAAACCCTGTAATAACAAAGATATCGTTTTGCGTATGTTGCATAACCTTATGTATGCCTACAAAAAAACTGCTGAAGACGGAAAATTTAAAGAAATTGAATTTCTGACAAAATTCTTTAAGAAATAAGCCTGATACGTTTTTTTTAAAATCATCAAAACCACAAAAAAAGAAATCAATTTATGATACTGAAAATCTTTAATGAAAACCCTGACCCCCGAAAAATCCAAATTGTTATGGAATGTTTACGAGATGGTGGTGTTATCATTTACCCTACCGATACAGTTTATAGCATTGGTTGCGATATGCTTCAAATCAAATCCGTTGAAAGAGTAGCAGCAATTAAAGGTGTTAAAGCCGACAAAGCAAATTTTTCAATCATTTTCAACGATCTAAGTCATATTGCAGAATATACAAAACCTTTCAATACCGAGATTTATAAACTCATGAAAAAGACTCTGCCCGGCCCTTTTACATACATATTGAATGCCAGTAGCAGGGTTCCAAAGATCTTTCAGAATCGTAAAAAAACTATTGGTATAAGGGTGCCTGATAATATCATAGCCAGGCAATTGGTTGGAGAATATGGAAACCCGCTTATCTCCACATCTGTTTATGATGAGGATGAGATATTGGAATATACTACCGATCCTGAGCTCATTCACGAAAAGTACAATAACCTTGTGGATATTGTTATTAACGGTGGATTCGGAGATAATGTGGCATCTACCGTTGTGGACTGTACCGGAGATACTATTGAAATATTAAGACAAGGAAAAGGTGAACTTGACATTTTTTAATTCTTAACAGCTATGGTAATCCGAAATCTATTCAAAGAAATAAACCTTCCCACAGGCAATGAAGAGATTTTTGAATCTCTGTGTAAGGCTAAGAATGTACATATTGAAAGAATCATAAGTAAAGGCCAAGCCACACCACCTGATAAATGGTACAATCCCGACAAGTATGAATGGGTGGTTTTATTACAAGGCAAAGCAAGTCTTGAACTGGAAGGTGGTAAAGTGGTTCATTTGACAAAAGGTGATCATTTACTCATCCCTGCCGGGCAAAAGCACCGTGTAAACTATACAAGTACAGAACCTTACTGTATATGGCTCGCTGTACATTTCGAGTAGAAATAATGTATCCCTGCTTTTCTCAATATTGATTTCATCAATTGGTTTCCAATGATTGAGCAATTGTAAATCAACTTATAACAATAATCAGAGCAAAAGAAATAGATATTTCGGTGTGATTTAACAGTGGTTTTAAACCGGCATTTGTTCTTCTGCAAACGCAATGCCTTCAAGGACTTCTATCCAATGGTCGCGGATAACAAAAAACTCTTCATGGAAATCTTCGTGGAGCGGATCGGCGCTGGGAAACTCTTCGCGGCGATGATCAACCTGCTGGCCATTTTTCCAGAATCTGAAACAAACGTGTGGACCGGTAGCTAACCCGGTCATTCCTACATAACCTATCACATCGCCCTGCTGGACACGCTTACCAGGTCTGATACCAGTGGCAAAGCGCGACATGTGTAGATATTGTGTATCATAAACTGAGTTATGCCTGATCCTTACATAGTTACCATTGCCCGATGTAAACCGGGCTTCTGTAACCACTCCATCACCAACTGCATAGATAGGGGTTCCGGTGGGTGCAGCATAATCAGTTCCATAGTGCGGACGACGCACTCCTAAAACGGGATGAAGGCGGCTGGCTGAATAACCACTGGTAATACGACCAAATTTAATGGGTGCAGCCAGAAATACTTTACGAAGGTTCTCTCCGTCTGGTGCAAAATAGCCTGAAACAGTATCCTTTTCAAACTTAAACCCGTAAATTTCCCTTCCATGGTGCATAAAATATAGTGCATCAACCCGTCCGATTCCAACGGATACATCTCCTACATACTCTTCTTCATACACCACCTTGAACCTATCACCCCTTTGAATACGATAAAAATCAACTTCCCATGCAAGTATTTCCGATAGTTTTATGGCAAGTTCAGGATTCAAATTATTCTGAGTAAGGGTAACCCAAAGTGAAGAATTGATAACCCCGGAAGCTGTTTTTGCCATTGCAGTTACTTCTTTCTCTCCCCTGCTTATTTCAATTGAGTCGGTTAGGTCAATTTTCAGAAAATCCAGCGCCGAGATATCGTAAATAAAATATTGTAAGTCCTGCAAAGTATCATTGGTTCTGTATACATGATAAGAATTACCCGCTCTTACCCTTCGGGGATCAAAATGTTCTGACATTTCCCTTACAATACGATCAATAAACCTGGGACTGAAATCCAATTGCCCCAGAATATGACCAAGGGTCTGCCTGTTGCGGACCACAGAAGCTTCTACCAAATAATTATCCTTTTCAATTCCATACTCATCATACAAAATTTCAGGAATAATTTCCTCCAGTGTTTCGGAATCTATTTCAGCCTGATTATCAGTAGACTTGACAGCAAAAAATGAAACTATAAGAATAACTGCAAATAGTATAAATAAAACGGGAAGATATTTAGAGAATAATGACTTAAACGACATAATAGGTACAATTTAGCAGAAAAATCAGGGATAAATATTAAATCAAGGCAAATCTAATAAATATTCATTAAGATAAAAACAATGTTATACTTAAATATAACAATCAATACTGACCTAAAATATCTTCAGCATTTCCTGTCAAAACCAATGCTATAGAAGCCAGAAATGCAGAAATCACAACCCTTGTGGCAAACAGTATAAGTAATGAAATCAAAGAAAAGCCCGTTTGTTTGTGAGCAGGGACTTTCAAAACCAAACCTGTACCTCTCCAAAAAAGAAATATCATATAAACCAGACCCACAAAATTTATAAATTGTAAAGCGCTGTGAATGGATGAAATTAAAGAAGCAAAAAGCACCGGCGCATAGGAAAATGAAATCAATGAAAAAGTCTTATCGAACGATTTTTCTCCGTTGAAGCGGGGTGTCATTGCAGCAATCATCCAGGAGCTCATAAAAATTGCGAGAACTGTTCCTGAAAAAATGACCATAAACATCCAGTTGGGTGGCAGGTTAAAATGTTCCAGTTCAGGACTAACATTAAATATCCCAGCATAGGAACTTAAAAAAAATAAGGGAATCGTAAAATAAATGAGCACATCACGCCATGGATAATTTCTTTCGGCTATAAATGTCCATGTTTTTCCTGATGCAGTAAAAAGACCTTTGATGATCTGGATGAGTTCAGCAAAATTCACCGGAATAAATTTATTAGTTCCTTAACAGGCGCAAAATTACATTTAATAAGCGACAGTAAAAATTAATATTTTGATGTTGCTAAACAGGAGATATTCGAATATCATCTTTCAGATAAAAGAATACTTACCAAATCATATTATCTTTAACCTTATAAAAGGTAATATGAACTGGGAACGGCATATAAAAAACTTTGAAATACATCTCCGCCTGGAGAGATCTCTCTCTCAAAACAGTATTCAAGCCTATATAAATGATATTAAGCATCTTTGTCAGTTTCTGGAAATTACCGGAAATTCAATGAGTGCTGAACAAATAAATCGTGAAACCCTAACCGAGTTTGTCCATTGGTCAGCCAATCTAGGACTTTCAGCACGGTCCCAGGCAAGAATGATTTCCGGCTTAAAAGCTTTTTTCAGGTTTTTACTCCTTGAAGACATCATTGAAAAGAATCCGGCATCTTTGATAAGCTCTCCCAAACTGGGTCGAAAACTTCCTGATGTGCTTAGTGTGGAAGAAATAGAAAAGATTATTTCAGCTATTGATCTAAGCCAGTCACAAGGACAAAGAAACAGGGCTATTATTGAAACTCTTTATGGAAGCGGTTTGAGGGTTTCAGAATGTGTAGAACTGAAAATCTCAGATATTTTCTTCAGGGAAGAGTTTCTTAAAGTAACGGGTAAAGGAAACAAGCAAAGAATAATACCTTTAGGTGGCGTAGCAGCAAGGCAGCTTAAATTATACATTGAGACCGACCGCAGGCATGTTGCCATAAAAAAGGGTTTTGAAGATCATGTTTTTATTAATAACAGGGGGAGCAAACTCAGCAGGGTAATGATATTTCTGGTGATTAGGCAACTAGCCGAAAAAGCAGGAATACGAAAAACCATAAGCCCACACACCCTGCGGCACAGCTTTGCCACACATCTTGTGGAAGGTGGTGCTGATTTACGCGCTGTACAGGATATGTTGGGGCACGAATCTATTACTACCACCGAGATTTATACCCACCTCGACCGTGAATATCTCAGAGAAAATCTTATCTCTTTTCACCCAAGAAGCAGAAGCAAAATCTGAATAAAATATTTAACTTTCTGTTTACGGTAGTGTAAAAACTAAGAATTACATTTGATATATATTACGCCGTGGGGTAAAATAAAACACTATTGTTTTTACCCTGCACAACCTTAATCAAACTTGAAATAAAAACCAAAATCACTATATGATGAAAAAGTTTATTATTGGCATATAGTCAAATAAAAAATTCCCCATGAATTATTTAAGAAATATCCTGATTTTATTTACTTTACTGTTAATCCTTACACATCAATCAAAGCTTAATGCAGTAATTCCGCAATCGCAAATTACGCTTTCGCATGATTCTTTGCCGGGTTTCAGACAAGTATATATTCATACAGTTTCTGACGTTCAGTTTTATTACATAACAGGCGATAATATTACAGGAGATGTAATTATTGAAGCTGAATACCCTCTTAAAGTTTCATTGCATTGTTATAAAGATTTTGATACCCATCTTGCACTGAATATTAACGGGCAACTGAATGAAAGAATATACGTAAGGGCATTCCCTGAAAGCACAGGCAGTTTTGATCCGGTAATTTCCCATTCATTCGCGGGTAATATCACGGAACTTCCCACCTGGATAGTGGCAACTGAAAGCCAGGTACCTGAGGGCTATTACATTACAGCAACTGCATCAGGCAGTCGGCTAAAAACGCAGTTGCATCATATCATTAAAGATCATACTGTACAAACCTATTCCAGTCTGTGGAACCATTTTACACTTACTGATGCTACATTTTCGGGGAAAGTATGGGATATCTATTCCGATATTCCATGCGAAGAACCACCTTACCTTTATACTTTTTCTGATGACCAGGATACAGGCACCGGTGGAGGCTCAGAGGGCGAAGTTTATAATCGCGAGCACTCCATGCCACGCTCATGGTTTGGGGGTGCTGTTAATCCTATGAATACAGATCTATACCATATTTATCCCGTAGATAAACACGTAAATGCACAACGGGATAATTTCCCATTCGGAATGGTGGAAAACCCTTACTGGACTTCAATGAATGGAGGTAAACTGGGTAGTAATGCTGCCGGAAATACATACTCTGGAACTGCTTATGAGCCTATTGATGCTTATAAGGGAGACCTTGCCCGTGCATTTTTTTATATGATTACAAGATATGAAGACCAGATTGAGAATTGGACCTTCAGCGAAGAGGGTAATAATATGTTCGACCACAATACCTATCCCGGTTATCAGCCATGGGTAATAGACATGTTACTTGAGTGGCATAATAACGATCCTGTAAGTCAAAGAGAAAGGATACGTAATGATGTGGTTTACCAAATCCAGGGAAACCGCAACCCTTTTGTCGATAGACCCGAGTTTGTTGAAATGATATGGGGAGATACAACACTGCAAACAAATAGTGTTAATAAAATGAGTGCAATCAGTATTTATCCCAATCCTGTCAAAGATTATTTTCATTATTCATCGGATGAAATTATTTTACAATTGGAGATTTTTTCCATAGATGGGAAAGCAATTCTGCGTAAGCAGAATAACCTTAATTCCGGTACTGTTAATATTTCTCATTTACATCCTGGCATATTCATCATCCGATTCCATACTCCAACAACGACTAATTCACAACTCATTCAAATACAATACCATTAATACAGTATGAGTAATAAAAAAAAAAATTACTAAACTTTATTAAATATAAAAGAATTTAGATTTTTAAAAGCCTGTATTCAAAGAATTCTGGCTACTTTTGTAATATATTTAGAGATTCTTCAATTTTCAATTCTGACAAGCCACTTTTTCCATGAGTTATCTTTGGAAACAACATATTTTAAAGCTGTTTCTTCTGTTGTTATTTACCCCGGTTTTGACTAAAGGTCAAACTGCAAATGAATTTTATAACAGGGGAATTAACTCTATGGCCGTAAAAAACTATGAAGATGCCATATTATATTTCAATGAAGCGATTGAAAGAATTCCTCATTTTTACGAAGCATATTTTGAAAGAGGTCGGTCTTACCTAAAGCTTAATTTTTTTGAAAATGCCATTAATGATTTTTCAAATACGCTTGAATATAAATCCGATTTTGCAGATGCCTTTCTTTACAGAGCACACTCATGGTCTGCTACCGGAAATCATATGAATGCTTTTGATGATTATTCGCAGGCCATAAGTCTTGATCCTAAAAACATACAAGCCTTTCTGAAGCGTTCAGAAATCCATATCAGGAACAGTAATATCAAACCGGCTATAGACGATATAACTAAAGTAATTGAGCTGGAACATAAAAACCCTAATGTTTACCTGAACAGGGGTAAATTATTTGAACAAAAAGGAGATTTGGAGTCAGCGTTTAATGATTTCAGCAAAGCCCTTGAGATGGATTCTTTGCATGCTGAAGTCAGATATGAAAGAGGAATAGTTTTAATTAAAAAAGAGCTTTTTGAGGAGGCTGCCAATGATCTGTCTCTTGCCATTGATCAGGGAATTAACTCACAACATATTTATCAGCTACGGGCCGATGCTTTCTTTAAATCCGGAGATTTTGACAGGGCAATAGAAGATTACACAACTTTGATTAATACATTCAGACAAAGAAATGAAGAAACTCAGTTTCGAAGAGCTCTATCCTATTATTATGCAGAAGAATTTGATGCTGCTATCCGCGACTTTACAAGAGTAATTGGTCAAAACCGGAATCATGAAGAAGCATATGTTTATCGTGCTGATTCTTATTACAAATTGGGACGAGAATCACAGGCTATGAGTGATTACCGTTTAGCCATCAATATCAATCCTGATAACCCTGTTATCTTTGAAAGAAGAGGTGAAATGCTTTTGCAGCAAGGTAAAATACTTGAAGCTCTTGATGATTTTAACAAAGCAATAAGTCTTAATCCATGTAGCATTAATTTTTTCAACAGAGCTGCCGTTCATGCTGCTAATGATAATAAAAGCAGCGCTTGTGATGATCTTAGAAAAGCTGCAGAACTTGGTCATCAGGAAGCTAAAGAAAAAATTAAAGTTTTTTGTCCTTAACTTTCATTATGGTGATTGAATTAAAGAAAGCATCAGGGTAATTTAATCAAAATATACGATAGATAAATAAAAAAGGGATGAAACTGAATTCATCCCTTTTATTATTTATACAAGATTTGAAAGGATTATTATTCTTTCTTATCTTTAGTTTCAGCATCGTCAGATTTCTCATCGGAGGCATCATCAGCAGATTTTTTCTTAGCTTTAGTCTTTGGAGCCGGAGCATCAGCATCATCTTTCTTTGCCTTAGCAGTTTCCTTCTTAGCAGGAGCTTCTTTCTTCTCAACCTTTTCTACTTTGGGAGTTTCCTCAGTCTTGGGCTCTTCTTTCTTTGCTTCTGCTTTTTCTGCTTTAGAATCAGCCTTTGTTTCTTCTGCATTTTCTGTTTTAGGCTCACTCTTCTTTTCCTCTGCTTTTTCAGCTTTGGGCTCAGCTTTGGGCTCAGCTTTAGGCTCAGCTTTAGGTTCAGCTTTTGTCTCCTCTGCTTTCTCAGCTTTAGAAGCATCTTCCTGCTTTACTTCAGCTTTAGGAGCAGTTTTCTGGGGAGATTTCTCAGATTTTGCTAAATCGCTTCTCAGACTGGCCAGTACACCAAGGTCGCCTAGAGTGGTTTTCTCCATTGTATCCTTGATCTTTTTAACCGTCTTTTTGGTTGTTTTTTCCTGAGCACGTTTTTCAGCTACAGCTGATGCTTTCTCCTGGTTCTGAGCGTCCTGATAAACTTTGGAGTGAGAAACAACAATCTTCTTACTTTCTTTATTGAACTCAATCACTTTGAAGTCAAGAGTTTCATCCATTTTTGCAGCAGTACCGTCTTCTTTCACAATATGGCGTGTGGGAGCGAATCCTTCAACACCATAAGGAAGGGCAACAATAACACCTTTATCAGAGGATCCTACAATAGTGCCCTGATGAACAGAGTCCATTGTAAATACTGATTCAAAAACATCCCATGGATTCTCTTCCAGTTGTTTATGTCCAAGACTTAAACGACGGTTTTCCTTATCCACATCAAGAACTACAACTTCAATACTCTCTCCAATTTTGGTAAACTCAGCAGGATGCTTGATCTTTTTACTCCATGAAAGGTCGCTGATGTGAATGAGTCCGTCAACACCTTCTTCAAGCTCAACAAAAATACCGAAGTTGGTAAAGTTTCTAACGGTAGCTGTGTGCTTGCTGTTGTTGGGATATTTTTCGTGAATATTTTCCCATGGATCAGGAATAAGTTGCTTGATACCAAGCGACATTTTTCTCTCTTCGCGATCGAGGGTAAGGATTACAGCTTCTACTTCATCACCCACTTTAAGGAAGTCCTGTGCAGTGCGTAAATGCTGCGACCATGACATTTCAGAAACGTGAATAAGACCCTCAACTCCGGGAGCAATCTCAATGAATGCACCATAATCGGCAATTACAACAACTTTTCCTTTTACTTTATCACCGATTTTCAGTTCAGGATCAAGCGAATCCCATGGGTGGGGAGTAAGTTGCTTGAGACCGAGAGCAATACGTTTCTTATTGTCATCAAAGTCAAGGATAACCACGTTGATTTTCTGATCAAGCTCAACAATTTCTTCAGGATGGTTGATACGGCCCCATGAAAGGTCAGTAATATGCACCAAACCGTCAACACCTCCAAGGTCAACAAATACACCGTAAGAAGTGATGTTCTTAACAGTACCTTCAAGAATCTGGCCTTTTTCAAGTTTAGAAATAATTTCAGCTTTCTGGATTTCAAGCTCGGCTTCGATTAGAGCCTTGTGAGATACTACCACGTTTTTATATTCATGGTTGATTTTAACAACCTTGAACTCCATGGTTTTACCTACATAAATATCATAATCTCGGATGGGTTTAACATCGATTTGCGAACCGGGCAGGAAGGCTTCGATACCAAATACATCAACTATCAAACCACCTTTGGTACGGCATTTCACGTAACCATTAATAATTTCATCCTGCTCCATTGCATTATTAATTCTTTCCCATGAGCGAAGTGTACGAGCCTTTTTGTGCGAAAGCACAAGCTGACCACTAGTGTCTTCCTGGCTTTCTACATAAACTTCAATTTTATCACCCGATTTCAATTCAGGATTGTAACGAACTTCAGCAGCCGGAATTACACCATCGGATTTAAAGCCAATGTTTACAACAACCTCACGGTTGTTCATAGAAACAACTGTACCATCAATTACTTCACCTTCGCCAATGGACTTAAGTGTTTCATCATATATACTTTCAAGACGTTCTCTTTCTGACTTTGAATAAGTATCTTGTTTTTTACCAACAGAATCCCAGTCAAAATCGCCAGGTTCGGGAAGTTCATTGTCATCAACTGCTTCCTGAACTTTCTCATCTACTACTTGTGCAGCAGCATCATTTGATTCTTCAACGGGAGCATCTTCAGATTGTGGTTCTTCTGCAGGTTTCTCTGCAACAGGAGTTTCCTTAGCAGGAGTCTCTTCAACAGGAGTTTCCTCAACTTTAGATTTCGTAGTTTCTGTTTTTTCTTCGTTGGTGTTTTCAACAGCATCTTCGTTGTCTGCTGCTAAATTTTTGTTTTCTTCTGACATTTAAGTTAATAATTAAAATACTGTGGTAACATAAGTTACCGGGTTAAACAATAGATGAATTAAGGCCCAAAAAATGGGACTGCAAAATTACATAAATTATATTCAAATAAAAAACTACAAATCAAGTTTTTAATACTCTCTAAAGCATTAGTCAGGTTTAAAGAGAATCGAATATCAGTTCCTCCATCTTGGTGATATCTGAATTTCTAAGACAATGGAATCTCTATTATTTATATTTTCCGGGAATTATTATTCAGAAAAGTATGAATAAGTCTATGTATTGGCAGATTTAAACAAAATAAAGGAAAACACGGATAAACATAATTATTCCAAAGGCCATAAGCGAAAGCCCAACTATCCTGTTAACCCATATTAGAACTGAGATATTCAGATATCGGCCAATATGGCTGGCGATAAGGCATTTTACAGTATCTGTTACAAAAACTGTTGTTATTGCTGCTGTAAAAAAAGCAACAACATCTCTGGTTCCAACACCAAAACGGGCGCTGACAAAGCTCATAACCCCAAGCCAGAAAATTAACAAAAAAGGATTCAGGATATTCATGAAAAACCCTTTAAGCAAATACCGGATACGGCCTCCACCGGTTATGGTCAGTTTTACTTCTATCCCTCGTTGTGTGCTAACTTTATATTTCTTGAAAAATGTCATCAATCCGAATATAACCAGTATTATACCCCCGCTTATCCCAACAATAATTTGATTGCTTTCATCAGTTAGGATTTGTATAGCACCAAGATAGCTCAAAAAGATAAGTGTAATATCACTTATGGAAATGCCTGCAGCAAAAAGCAATCCTGATTTCACCCCTTGGTGAATACTGGTTTGCACAAGTGCAATAAATGCCGGTCCTATGAGAAAGGCAAGAGTAAAACCGAGAATTGCTCCTTCCAAAACGGCCGGTGTCATAAAACAGAAATATTTTGTTTATTTCTTTCGGTAATTTTCAATATAATCATCCCACTCCTGAAGCTGTTTACTTTTCAATACCCTGGGAAATTTATTCTGGGCACCTTCTTTGCCTTTCATTCTCATCCAACTATAAAAGACATCAGAAGGAAGTACTTCAACAATAATATCTTTTATTGCAGCGATTCTTTCCACCCTGTAATCATCGTTAAGTACTTTAAGGTTTTCATCTATGGCATTTGCCAGATTTAGCGGGTCAACACTGCTATCTGTACCAATATACCATTTGTGAGCAAACATGGTATCATGTTTAATTCCCGTAACTGTAAACTCACGAACTTCTATATTAAGCTGGTCTTCAGCCATTTTAACAGCCATGTTCATATTTTCCTGCGACATGTGCTCACCGCAAAGATTAAGAAAATGTTTTGTACGACCTGTTATTACTATTTCATTGAGTTCTTTTGACGTAAATTTTATAACATCGCCTATCAGATATCTCCATGCACCTGCACAAGAGCTTAAAAGAAGAGCATATTCTTCACTCTCCTTAACCTGTGAAATGGTAAGTGTTTCAATATCTGGTTTAAGATTTCCTTCTTCATCAAAGTTTTTTGAATTAAAAGGCACAAACTCAAAGAATAATCCGTTATCAAGAACCAGCTGCATACTTTTTGTATCAGGCCTGCTCTGAAAGGCAATAAATCCTTCTGAAGCCAGGTAGGTTTCAATATAAGTAAGTGGCTTGCCTAATAGTTTTTCGAACCCTTTCATGTAAGGTGTAAAGGAAACTCCACCATGTACAAATATGGAAAGGTTAGGCCAAATCTCATGGATATCTTTCACCTTATAGTGATCAATGATTTTTTCTATCAGAATCTGCCACCATGCAGGTACACCAACAATTACTCCAATATCCCAGCTTCTGGCTTTCTTTACGATTTCATTCAGTTTTGTGGGCCAATCCCTTTCCTTTGAAATCCTTTTACCTGGTTTATAAAAATGCTGAAACCAAAAAGGGATATTCTTAGCAGTTATGCCAGATAAATCACCCTCATAATAGGTGCCGTTATAGTGCAAATGCGTGCTACCACCAAGCATCAATATTCCTTTCTCAAAAAACTCCTTTGGAAAATCATACCTTGCCAGAGAAAAGATTTGCTTAATACTTGTCTTTTTTATAGCTCTTAGCATATCATTGGTTACCGGAATATATTTGCTGGAAGCTTCAGATGTACCAGAACTAAGTGCAAAATATTTAACCTTACCGGGCCATGCAACATATGCTTCGCCCTGCAAGGAACGATACCACCAGTCCTTGAATATCATATTGTAATCAACGGCAGGAATAGTTTTCTGATATTCCTGAATAAAACCTTTTCTGTTTTTAAGTATTTTATCAAAATTATAATGTTCTCCGAAAGATGTACGGGAAGCTTTTCGCAGAAGCCTTCTAAGTTCCCGTTCCTGCACAATACCGGGTTCCTTAACTCTGAAAAAAGAGGGCAAGCGACTTCTGAGCGAAATGGCATTTTTGACTACAGAACCTAAAAACGGCATAATGATATGTTTTACAATGATTACTGATAAAAAGGAACTATGAAAGTTCGCTTTATTTTCAAAACAAAAATAATCATTGATTTGGAAAGATATCTGCTTTAATCAGAAATTGTTAGACTCCAAAGAAGTTTTATAAAACTCGATTAAAGTTGTTGAGCCTTTCGAAACGTATTCTTTTATGAAGCTTTATGCATTTGTAAAGGGCTCAGTGTAAATCAAAATCAAAGCTTATAAGACAGCGTATTAAATAACTTACAAATAGTTATATATTTTCTATCCAGGCTTTTACTTCATCTGGTCTGGGTGCAGGAATATCAAGCTTTTGTTTTTTCCTTAAGCCACAAAGTTGATTAAAAACTTTATTGGGGTTTGCATCTTTTAGCAACGCTGCAGATGTATAACCTGATTGTTGAAGTATTGCTATCCACTCTTCGGGAATACCTGCATCTGTAAACTCTTTAACATTTTCTCCTTCAACAGAAGTTGTCTTTTCCGGGCGCATTTGCGGAAAAAACAACACATCCTGTATCGAATTACTGTTGGTCATTATCATAGCAAGCCGGTCAATACCAATTCCCAAACCTGCCGTAGGAGGCATTCCGTACTCAATGGAACGTAAAAAATCTTCATCGAGGATCATAGCTTCAGGGTCTCCGCGGCGACCAAGTTCAAGCTGCTCTTCGAATCGGACCCGCTGATCAACAGGATCATTCAGCTCACTGAATGAATTGCATATTTCTTTGCCATTGCAAATAGCCTCAAATCGCTCAACTAATCCCGGTACACTGCGGTGTTTTTTGGCAAGTGGAGACATTTCTATAGGATAATCTGTAATAAATGTGGGTTGAATAAGTTGTGCCTCACATTTCTCCCCAAAAATTTCATCAATAATCTTGCCCCTGCCCATGGTTTCGTCAGTTTCAACTCCCATTTCTTTGGCTGTTTCTCGCATCTGTTCTTCATCCATTTCTGAAATGTCAACACCTGTAAAATGCTGAATAGCTTCATACATGGTATATCTTTTCCAGGGACGTTTAAAGTTGATAACATTTTCGCCTACTTGTACTTCAGTGGTGCCGTGAAGGTCAATGGTAATTTTCTCAACCATTTCTTCCACCAGTTCCATCATCCATTCATAATCTTTATAGGCAACATAAAGCTCCATTTGAGTAAATTCGGGATTATGAAAACGACTCATTCCCTCATTACGAAAATCCTTGGCAAATTCAAAAACGCCATCATACCCACCTACAATGAGTCTTTTTAAATATAACTCATTGGCAATACGAAGATATAAAGTGGTATCAAGCGTGTTATGATAGGTTTTGAAAGGCCGGGCAGCGGCACCGCCATAAATGGGTTGCAGCACAGGAGTTTCAACTTCAAGGTAACCCTTGCCAAGTAAAAAATCGCGCATGGATTGAATCATACGTGCACGTTGCCTGAAAGTATCGCGGATTTCAGGATTTACAATCAGATCGAGATAACGCTGGCGATATCGTTGCTCCGGATCTTTAAATGCATCATATACCTGACCATCCTTTTCCTTTACAACGGGCAATGGACGTAATGACTTGCAAAGGATCTTGTATTCTTTTACGTGAATGGTTATTTCGCCCATTTTGGTAATGAATACATTACCTCTCACACCAATAATATCACCTATATCAAGTAGTCTTTTGAATACTGTATTGTAAAAAGTTTTGTCTTCACCGGGGCATATTTCATCCCTGTTAAAATATAATTGTATCCGCTCAGTTGAATCCTGAAGTTCAGCAAAAGATGCACTGCCCATAATCCTGCGCCCCATGATTCTGCCTGCAATACTTACCTCCTGAAACAATGAATTATCATCAGGAAAACGATTCAATATTTCCTTTGCTGTTATATTAACATTAAATTTCTCAGCCGGATAAGGATCAATACCCAAATCCAGCAACTCTTTAAGTGCTTCACGCCTGAAACGTTCCTGTTCGCTTAATTTTAAAGCCATATCTGATTAAAACAATTTTTATTTATTTAACCTAAACCCAAAGTAGCTATCACCTGGGTATCTAAAAGTTAAGTTGATTGATTTTCTGAAATAATTTGCAAAGATAAGGATTCCTGAGCTAGTAAAAATATATGTTTTTGATTTAACTATCCAAAATTATTAATACATTGCAGGTAGTTTAAAAATCATAACTTTAAATATCTGATTCTGATTTTTTTTATTGATAAAGGATAATATGAAACATTCGTATACCAGAAAAATCTTACTTTTTTTAATTTCATTATTTATCACACTTACAGCATTCCCTGAAAAATATCATAGAGTAAAAGTCTTTCTTGATGGACGGGAAATCAAAGAAATTGCACAATTGGGAATTCCATTAGAATCAGGAAGCTTCAAACCCGGAGTCTTCTTTATTGCTGAATATTCTGAAAGAGAACTTGACTTATTATCAGAAGCGGGATTTTCATATGAATCTATAATACAGGATATTACATCCTATTATCTTAGCCGAAATGAAAACCTTGATAGAGATGAACTCAACATGCAGATGAGATCAGGAAAATCATTGGGTCAGTATCAAACTCCCGAAAACTTTATGCTGGGCTCTATGGGTGGTTTTCATACTTATGGTGAATTGCTCGATGACCTTGATGCCATGCATACTCTGTTTCCTGATTTAATATCCCCCAGGCAACCCATTGGCGAAACACTTACCATTGAAGGAAGACCGGTTTATTGGGTGCGTATTTCCAATAATCCCGAAGAAACACAGGATAAGCCCAAAGTTCTTTACACAGCATTAACACATGCACGCGAACCGGCATCTATGCAGCAGATGCTTTTCCAAATGTGGTATCTGCTGGAAAACTATGACTTTGACCCGGAGATTAAATATCTCATTGATCATGTTGAGATGTATTTTGTGCCCTGTGTAAACCCCGATGGATATATTTTCTGCGAAACCACACATCCCAACGGAGGGTCGATGCACAGGAAAAATAAACGCATTAATTCAGACAACAGTATTGGCGTTGACCTGAACCGTAATTTCGGCTATCAATGGGGGCATGACAACTCCGGTTCATCTCCCAATCCCTCATCACAAACCTACCGGGGAACAGGCCCTTTTTCTGAACCCGAAACACAACTGCAAAAACAATTTGCCGAAACTTTTAATTTCTCGCTTGCTCTCAACAACCACACATACAGTGATCTCCTCATATACCCATGGGGCTATAGCAGCAACCTTACACCCGATGGTGATATTTTCATCGAGTATGCTGAAATAATGACCCGGGAAAATAATTACGTTTACGGAACCTGCTATGAAACATTGAACTATTTTGCCAATGGTGTTTCTGATGACTGGTTTTATGGTGAACAGGTTACCAAAAACAAAGTATTTGCATTTACACCTGAAGCAGGAAAACCCAGCGACGGTTTCTGGCCTGCCATGAACCGTATCGAAGAAATCTGTGCAGGGCATACACACATGAATCTCTCTCTGGCAAGACTTGCATTAGCCTATGCTGAGGTGGAAGATCTTACCGATGTTTTTATCTCTAAGAGTTCTACTGAAATTGAATTCCGGATTACAAATTACGGGCAATCTTCTCCTGCCAGTTTTACGGTTTCAGTTATTCCGTTGAATTATAGTATAACAGGTGTAGGTGATCCTGTGTATTTCCAAAATATGGATGTTTTGCAATCTGAAACTGCTTCCATCTCACTGGAGCTTAATCCCGAATTAAACTCAGGTACAGAAATAAAATTTGTTGTCTCGGTTGACAATGGCGATTTTGCATGGAATGATACCATTACCAAATTTTATGGACAACCCGAAGTAATAATTTTTGATCCTTGCGATAATCTCAGCAACTGGACAACAAACTCGTGGGGCATAAGCAGCACGGTTTATTATTCACCTCCCGGTTCTATTGCTGATAGCCCGGGAAGTAATTATCAAAACAATGCCAATACACATATTACGTTATCTCAATCTTATGATTTTTCTGAAGTAACCATAGCTTGGGTTGAATTTCAAACCCGTTATAACATCGAGCTTAACTGGGATTATGTTCAGTTTATGTATTCTATTGATGGCCAACAAACCTGGATTCCGCTCGAAGGTAATTATACCCAAACCGGAGGCTCGAACCAGGATACAGGAAAACCCCTTTATCATGGTGTGCAAAACAGCTGGGTTCAGGAATTTATTGACTTATCACATCTAGTCGGACAGGATGAAATATGGTTCAGATTCAGGCTCATTAGCGATAGTTCGATTAATATGGAAGGTTTCTTTTTTGATGATTTTAAAATTACTGCTCTAAACTATTCTCCCGGATTTTTCTTCCTGCCACCCGAAACCATGAGCTTTTATCAGCATCAAAAACTTGAGATTGACCTCTCAGAATATATAAATTGGGAGCCTGAACATGAGAATTTCAATATCATCTGGAATGGGAATGATAAACTGATGATCGAGTTATTGGAATCTACAATCATTAGAATTGAGAATAATGATAAGTTATGGACAGGTGAAGAAAGCATCATATTTACCATTACCGAGTCTAATATCGAGTTAACAGAAACAATTACTTTTATAACAGAACCTGTGCCGGCTCCCGTTATTACAGGACAGGAAGATATAACCATTTCTCAGGGGTCATCATTCGATTTTCATCCTGAGTACCTGTATGTCGAAGATTTGTTTTTCAATTATCCGGATGAATTTGATATTACCCTGTTCGAAGGTGATGATTATACCATAGCATTAGATAACATCATTCAACCTTCATCTGATTTTTATGGTACTCTTATGCTTCCGGTTTCTGTTCATAACGGTTTTGTCGAGAGCGATATTTACAGTATGCAGATATTGGTAACTCCGGAAACAGCAGTTGAAGAATTTGAAAAAGATATTACCAGGATATATTACAATAATATCTTAGAAGAGCTCATTATCAATTTCTCACAGAAGTTTTCCAATGAATCTTTCCTGGTAACCATCAATGACATTACCGGCCGCGTACTTTCAAGGCAACCTGTAAACGGATCAACAGAAGTCAGACACAACATGCAAGGCTATCACAAAGGAGTATATATTGTAACCATAAGTGGTGCAGAAAATTTTAGCCAAAAAATTGTAGTGTATTGATTTAAAGGCAATAACAGAGAAATATTTTCTGAGTAATCAAAAATCGGGAATCACCTTCAGTTCCCGATTTTTGCATTTTATCAGGTTGCAGAAATACAATTGTTTAATAAAAGGTTTCTGTTAGAATTTCTTTCGTAAATTAGTGCCGTGTTTAATTAAGTCTATGGTCATGGAAAAGCTATCTGTAAACCGTTTGCCTTTTTTTCTGTCACTGAGGTTCGTAATCCTGTTAGTTATAATAGGTATTTTCGCCGGATCAGGGTATGCCAAAAAACATTCCGATGCATTTGCACAGATTAAAAATGGCATGTTAACTCAAGAAGTTACTGAATTACTGGGAGATCCGATAAAGATTGAAAAGGTTGAGCGGTATATTTTTCCGGAATTCGGAAGGATAATCGTTATAGATCAGAAGATACATGATATCAGAATCGAAGGGAGATTCTCCGATAACAGTCCTTTGCCACGAGGCCAGAATGATATATCCGGATCGGAAAACAAATTACGTTATTTAAGAATTGGCAATAACAGGCAAGATATTCAAACCATCGCTGGAGAACCTGACAAAATTGTATCTGGTGAAGATTATGTTTACGAAAGAGGCCGGTATATTATTGAAACTGAAAATAATATAGTTTCGGGTACTTTTCAACGAAAAGAAACAGGGCTGGCCCGGCTCGACTGGGTAAAATTAAATTTCAGCCCCGGAGCTTTGCTCATCATGAATATTACCATTGCTTTCATTATGTTCGGCGTGGCATTGGGAATAAAGCCGGAAAGCTTCAAATGGGTTATCAAAGAACCTAAATCGCTCATATTAGGAATATTTAGTCAATTTCTGGCTCTGCCGGCTTTGACCTTTGTATTGATATATTTTATTCAACCCACTCCCAGTGTAGCATTGGGAATGATACTCGTTGCTGCCTGCCCGGGAGGAAACATTTCGAACTTCATGTCGTCGGTAGCCAAAGGGAATATGGCATTATCCATAAGTCTGACAGCTTTTGCTACCATTGTTGCTGTTTTTATGACTCCCGTAAACTTTGCATTCTGGGGGAAATTATATTCTGAAACATCCAATATGGTAATCCCCATTCGCATCGATTTCTTTGAAATTCTTCGCACTGTAATGCTATTACTTGGTCTGCCGGTTGTTCTTGGTATCGGCTTTTCGAAAAAATTCCCTAAGGTTACCGCCAGAATTATAGAACCTGTGAAGAAAATATCTATGGTAATTTTTCTCATTTTTGTATTTATGGCACTGATGGGAAACTGGGAGTTTTTTAAATCTTATATTCATCTGATCATTTTTATTGTTTTAGCTCACAATGGTCTTGCCTTACTTACAGGTTTTTCAATAGGTTCACTCGGCAAAGTATCCCGTGCTGACAGGCGCAGTCTTACCATAGAAACCGGCATCCAGAATTCAGGTCTCGGTCTGGTTCTTATATTTAATCCACGATTATTTGATGGTTTGGGAGGAATGGCTTTTATTGCTGCATGGTGGGGCATCTGGCATATCATATCCGGATTGATAATGGCTTATTTCTGGTCAAAGAAACCCCTGCCCAGAGAAGAACTGGAAACGGTAGAAGTAAAATCAAAAGGATGAAAAGCAAACAAAACATTGAACGAAACTCCTTAAAATATTACCTGCTAAAAAAGTATGTTGACTTTTGTTTCAGGCTTTTCTACAAAGTCAGATATATCAACAAGGAAAAAGTCAACACCCGGGAAGGCAGTATTTTTGCCTGTAATCATCAGAATGCATTGATGGATGCACTTGCGATTCTTACTTCTTTTACCTGGCAGCCGGTATTCCTTGCAAGGGCTGATATATTCAGGAATAAAACCGTAGCCAGGATCTTACAATTCCTGAAAATACTACCCGTATATCGAATTCGCGACGGTTACGATCAACTGGCGAATAACCAGCAGGTTTTTGATCAGACTTTCACGGTTCTCAAAAATGGAACTCCCATAGCCATGTTTCCTGAAGGAAATCATGTGGGCATTAAAAATGTCAGAAGTCTTAAAAAAGGATTGGCAAGGATTGCATTCAGCTACAGGCATGAGACTTCTGAAAGGAACGACCTAAAGATCATACCTGTTGGATTGAATTATGACAGCTATCATGAGCCCGGAAGTTATCTGTATATTCAGTTTGGCGAGCCTATTATGATTTCAGATTACGACAAAGAATATACTGAAAACCCGGCCAAAGCCACAAATCTGTTTCTTCAGGATCTGAGAAACAGCCTTAAGCATAATTCACTTCATATAGAAAACGAAGAAGTATACCCGGTTGCAGATCTTGTTACAAAACTTTATGGGGTGCAGGTAAAGGTTCAAAAAGTAAATTCACTGGAAATTCTGCAGAAACAAAAAGATATCATCTTTGAACTGGAAACAGAATTTGATAAAAATCCTGAGGAATTTAAAAGATTAAGCCATCATTCAGATAGTTTAAATAAAAAGCTGCAACATCACAAAATCAATCCTGAGCATCTGCAAATTCTTTTTGTAAAAAACAAAGCTATCAGGATTTTCCTGCAGTCTGCTTTTTTGTTAGTTACTTTGCCTCTATATATTTATTCCATCATAAACAATATAATTCCTGTCTATTTAATTAACAGGATCACCCGCTTAATAAAAGACCCTCAATTTAAAAGTTCAGTTTTTTTTGTTGGAAGTATTTTAATTTTCCCTTTCATTCATCTTATTCAGGCCTTAATACTATCCATCATTATTAGTTCCTGGCAGTGGGGGCTTGTTTACCTCCTTAGTTTACCTTTTAGCTTCTGGTTTAAATTAAAATGGGAAAGAATCTGGCGCAATTACATTTCAGGAATCAGGGTAAGAAAGAATTTTGCTAAAATCAGAGAGCATTTCCAGGCAATTAAAGAGTTCTACTCCTCATAAAAAAAAGCCCCTACCAATTAAGATAGAGGCTTCTGTAAAATCTGGCGACCGAGCCCGGATATCACTCCGGTAAAGTATCATCTGCGCTGGCAGGCTTAACACTCAAACATAAAAAAAAGCCCCTACCAATTAAGATAGAGGCTTGTAAAAATC
>SKSE01000122.1 GCA_007118135.1 Bacteroidales bacterium
CCATTCTCTCGGCAAAGGCAACTCTGCGACCGGGAGGAGGTACAGGTGTTGGATAAGTATGGCTGGGAACATCACCTTTTTCCCAGTCTGAAAAATACCTGTCCATTACTGTTTTTGCTTCGGCAACATCAATATCACCTACGATTACCATATAGGCATTATTGGGTTTGAAATAAGTATTGTAATAATCTCTTAAAAGATCTACGGTGATGTTATCCAGGGTTTCTTCGGTAACAATTTCACCATAAGGATGGTCTTGTCCAAAAACCTGGGTTAACGAGACATTTCTTAAAATTGCACTTCCATCAGTAGGTACAATTCTCAGGGCCGAACGAGATTGGGTAATCCTGCGTTGCAACTCTTCTTCCGGGAAGGTGGGATTCATCAGAATGTCCGCCATGAGCTCAAGCAAGGAGTGTTTGTGGCGTGTAAGCGACGATGCAAACATACCGGTAGAGAAGGTTGACAAATTTGCACCTATAAAATCAATGGCTTCATCAATTTCCTGCTTTGTACGATTGGTAGTACCCTCACGCATCAGTGAACCGGCAAAGTCAACATAACCTTTTGCATCTCCTTCTAAAAAGGGATCAATATCAAGTGTAAGCTGAAAGGAAATAACAGGTATTCTGCGATTTTCAACTACGATAACCCTGATACCATTATCAGTGGTAAAGCTTTCAAAACCTCCTAACTGCACAACGGGAGCCGGGCCGGGTTGAGGTCTCTGGCTTCTGTCTACTTGCGCATGAAGGGTAGATATAAGAAAAATGCTGAATAAAAAATAAAAAATGGTCTTTTTCATATCGTATGCTTTTTTACCCCGGTTTTTTTGGGAAAGGGGCATATTTTTTTACTTATTTGAATTTATTGAATTGGATTAGCTTTCATGTTTGGGTAACCAGAATATTACCACCCTGTTATCTGCCCTGAAGTATTCGTTTGCTACCCTTAATATATCTTCCCGGGTAACCTGCATATATCTTTCCAGTTCAGTATTGATAAGGTTTGCATCACCATACAAAAGGTGATAGGAGGCAAGGTTTCTGGCACGAGTGGCAATGGTTGTATTGCTGTTTACAAACTGACTTTCCCGCTGATTTTTCAACTTCTGCAGTTCTTCTTCCGAAATCAGTTCAGTTCTTACTCTATGCATTTCTTCATTGATAACGGCTTCAATATCAGCAAGGTCAACTCCCACATTGGCCAGGGCAAATGTAAGGTTAACACCTGGATGTTCCAGCCCAAAGGGAAATGAAGCCACCTGCAGGGCTTTTTGCTCATCGTCAACCAGTCTGCGGTACAAGCGGCTGCTTTGACCCTGTGAAAGCAATGAACCCAGCATCTCAACAGCATAAAAATCGGGAGTTCCCTGTGCAGGGATCATATAAGCCTGAATGATTGCGGGTATCTGTACGTTGTCAAAAACTGTATCGCGAAGTTCAACGGTTCTTGGGGGTTCGGCATCTTTTGCCGGTCTGCGGAATTCTCCGGTTCCCCTGGGGATGTCGCCGAAATATTTTTCAATCCATTTTTTGGTTTGATCCTTGTCGATGTCTCCTGTTACCACAAGAACTGCATTATCAGGAACATAGAACATATCGTGAAATGCCTGGATATCTTCATCGGTAGCATTACGGATATGTGGGTCGGCACCCAGTACGTCGGTTTTGTAAGCATGGGTGGTAAAGGCCCTGGCCATGGTTTCGGTAATTAATCTGCCGTAAGGGCGGTTGTCGCGGGTTTGTTTCATCTCTTCTGTAACAACATCCTTTTGGGTAGCAATACCTATGGAGTCGATTACAGGATGCAACATTCGCTCAGCCTCCATCCACAGACCCAGCTCAAGTTGGTTGGACGGTAAAAGCAAAAAATAATTGGTAACATCATAACTGGTAAATGCATTCAGGGTGCCGCCGGCTTTTTCTACCAGTTCGGAAAACTCATGGCGGTCAATATGCTCTGATCCTTCAAACATCAGATGCTCAAAAAAATGGGCAAATCCGGTACGTTCCGGGTGTTCATTTTTAGAGCCCACATGGTACATGATATTTACCACTATATTGGGAGTGGTATTATCATGGTGAAGGATAACGTGCAGTCCGTTATCCAGGGTATACTCCGTAAACTCAATTTTAGGAGTGCTGCTGAAGCCGGTATTGCTAATCAGCAGGAAAAACAGTGTGAAAATTAAATTAAACTTCAATTTCATATCAGTGATTTTAGAATTTATAATTTGAACTTTATTTAAAGAAATAATTTGGGTATAGTATTTTTCAGACTGAATTAGACAGTTTTTTCAAATGAAAATTACATTATCATCTATAAAAATCTTTTAATAAATCAAATCAAGGTCCAGGTCGTTTTTTAAGCGCTCCACATCAGGGTTTTTTTCAACCATTTTCTGAAATTTCTCCGCAGGTAAATAGGCTTTATGAATTTTTGGATTATCCGTGATTTTTACTTCAAGGTTGATGGCATAGTTATTCAGATTTTTCCTTAGGAAACTAAGAATCTCAGGTTTTTGTTCAAAGATGCTTTCCTTTTGAATAACGTTATCAACAGTGATTTCGATAATATTATTTCCACCGGTTTGGGGCTTATGGGTATTCAAAGCGGTAAAAAGGGTTACGCTTGATTCTTTGTAGCGGTTTTTTAGTTTATCCCATATATTCAGGAGTGACTCGTCGGTGAAACTTTCTTCCGGCCGATCTTCAGAGATCAGCGTTTCTGATAGTTCATGTTTTTTTTTTTCGTCGTCCTCCACCTGGGGTTTATTAATTTTTATACTTGCAGGTTTTCCCGGTCTGGGTGGAGCAGATGGTGCTGGTTTGTCAGTTGTTTCTGTGGGTTTTTCACCGGAAACTATATTCGCTGAAGCAGGTTGTGTTGCAGCAGGTGAAGCTACTTCTTTAGCGGGCGTAACTGTTGGTGCTTTAGGGGGGGCAACGGGAGCAGCTTTAACTTCAGGTTGCTGGTTTTGTTGCAGCAAGGCTACTGTTTGTAATAATGCAAGCTCAATATGTAACCTTTTGTTATTGCTGGTTCTGTAGCTTAAATCGCATCGGTTGATAATATCCAGTGCTTTCAAAAGAAAGTCAGGATGACTTTTTTGCGATTGCTGTGTGTATTTTTCTTTAATACTATCTCCAACTTCCATAAGATTTACAGTCCTTGGGTCTCTGCATACCAACAGATTTCTTAAATGCTCAGCATAGCCCATGAGAAAGTGCGCTCCGTCAAAACCTTTTTCAATAATTTCATTGAAAAGCAGCAGGATTTCAGTAGTATCTCCATTAAGTATATGGTCTGTCATGGAGAAAAAATAGTCATAGTCAAGAACATTCAGATTTTCAGCAACAGCTTTATAGGTTACTTTATTTCCGGCAAAACTTACGATCTGGTCGAAAATGGAAAGAGCATCGCGCATGGCACCGTCAGCCTTGCGTGCAATGACTTGCAGGGCGTCGTATTCAGTTTTAATATCTTCATTATCTGCAACATACTGAAGTTGTTTTGCAATGTCTTCGATGGTAATTCTGTTGAAGTCAAATATCTGACAGCGCGACAGGATGGTGGGTATGATCTTATGTTTTTCTGTAGTAGCCAGAATAAATTTGGCATAGGCCGGCGGTTCCTCAAGCGTTTTCAGGAATGCATTGAAAGCGGCCTGCGACAACATGTGCACCTCATCAATTACATAAACCTTATATCTCCCGATATGGGGAGGTATCCGAACCTGCTCAACCAGGCTGCGGATATCGTCGACAGAGTTATTGGATGCGGCATCCAGTTCATGTACATTAAAAGAGTTGGACTCGTTGAAGGAAACACAGGATTTACATTCATTGCAGGCTTCTACATTTTCTGTGGGATTTTCGCAGTTGATAGTTTTTGCCATAATTCTTGCACAGGTGGTTTTTCCTACGCCTCTGGGTCCGCAGAATAAAAAAGCCTGGGCAAGATGGTTATTCTTGATGGCATTTTTTAGGGTATTGGTGATGGAAGCCTGACCCACAACCATGTCAAATGTTGCCGGACGGTATTTTCGTGCTGAAACAATAAAATTCTCCATGTGGTAATCTTCTGATTATCTTTTTAATGTGAGAAAAACATTCCCCAAAGCAAAAGTATGCCTTTTTGGCTAAGGATAAAAATAAAAAATGTGAATAAGAGAGCTCTTTTGAGGGTGAAAAAACTTTTCTAACTTTGCCACACCCTTAAAATAAAAAAAAAGACAAAATGGAAAAAGTACTTGTTATTGGCTGTGCCGGTCAGATTGGTTCGGAGCTTACTCTGGAACTGAGAAAAATTTACGGCGATTCAAACGTTGTGGCTACAGATATCAAACCTGCCGACAAAGAGATAACTGAAGGCGGACCCTTTGAAATCCTCGATGTGCTCGACACTCACCGCTTGTTTGGCACCGTGAGCCGCAACAAGATCACGCAGATTTATCATCTGGCGGCTATTCTTTCGGGCAATGCCGAAAAAAAGCCCATCGCCAGCTGGCATATCAATATGGAAAGTTTGCTCAATGTGCTTGAATTGTCGCGGGAGCTCAGTCTTAAAAAAATTTTCTGGCCCAGCTCCATAGCTGTTTTTGGCCCAACCACACCCCGCCAGAATACTCCCCAGTTTACGGTTATGGAACCTAACACAGTGTATGGCATCAGCAAGCTTGCCGGGGAGCGGTGGCTTGAGTATTATTTCAAAAAATATGGTGTCGACGGCCGCAGTATCCGTTACCCGGGATTGATTAGCTACAAAACTGAAGCTGGTGGTGGCACCACTGATTATGCTGTTGAGATTTTCTACGAAGCTATACGACAGAAACAATACGAATGCTTCCTTGCAGAAAGTACTTACCTTCCCATGCAGTTTATGGATGACGCCATTAAAGCTACTATAAATCTGATGGAAGCTCCCGCTGAAAAAATAGATGTAAGATCAAGTTATAATGTTGCCGGAATCAGTTTCAGCCCCAAAGATATTGCATCGGAAATAAAAAAGCATATCCCTGATTTTAAAATCACCTACAATCCGGACTTCAGGCAAACAATTGCAGAATCATGGCCTCAAAGTATTGATGATTCCGTGGCTCAGAAAGACTGGGGTTTAACCAACACGTATGATTTAAAGAGAATGGCCGAAGTTATGCTTCAGGAAGTGGGTAAGAAGTTTAGTTAAAAATATGCACAGATTCATAGATACCCATACCCACCTTTACCTTGAACAATTTGAAAAGGACCAGGATAGTGTTGTTAAAAAAGCAATACAGGCCGGTGTGGAGTACATGCTGCTTCCCAATGTGGATGAAGAAACCATTCAGCCCATGATGGATCTGTGCTATGCCTTTCCGCATAACTGCAAACCTATGATGGCGCTGCATCCTACTTCGGTAAAAGCAGATTTTCAAGAAGTACTTGCCCGTATGAAGCCATGGTTTGAAAAAGAGAAAATGTATGCTGTGGGCGAAACGGGCATCGATCTGTACTGGGATAAAACTTTCTTTAAGCAACAGGTTCAGGCCTTTAAAACACAGATTGAATGTGCCCTGGAATATGATTTGCCTGTGGTAATTCACTCACGCAATTCGGTGGAGGAAATCATGCAGGTACTGGAATCGTATCGTGGTACAGGACTAAAAGGTGTTATGCATTGCTTCCCCGGCAATGTTGAGCAGGCGAAATGGTTTACTGACTTTGGATTTGTGTTGGGAATAGGTGGTGTGGTTACCTATAAAAAAAGTATGATGGCTAGGGTAGTAGAAGAAATAGGCGCAGAGTTTCTTATTCTGGAAACAGATGCTCCCTATCTGCCACCGGTGCCGCACAGGGGGAAAAGAAATGAATCATCATTTATCCCCAACATTGCACAAAAAGTTGCTGAACTCAAATCTATGGATATTGAGAATATTGCACACATCACCACTGAAAATGCAAAAAAATTGTTTCAATTAAGCTGAGATTTACGATATGAGCGAAAAAGCCCAGATACTCGTTATTTATACCGGCGGAACCATTGGTATGGTTCAGGATTCGGAGACCGGTACCCTGAAAGCTTTCGATTTTAAACATCTTACCGCACAGATTCCTGAAATCAAAAAATTTGGTTTTCATATCGACAGCATTTCCTTTGATCCTATCATAGATTCGTCCAACATGCAGCCTGCTGTTTGGGTGCGCCTGGCAAAGATCATCGAGGAAAACTACGAGAAATATGACGGGTTTGTAATATTACATGGTTCTGATACCATGGCATATACAGCATCGGCGCTGAGTTTTATGCTCGAAAATCTTTCCAAACCGGTTATTCTCACAGGGTCACAACTTCCCATTGGTATGATCAGGACCGATGGCAAAGAAAACTTTATCACTTCCCTTGAAATTGCAGCAGCCAAAAAGGAGGGTGAGGCTTTGGTGCCCGAAGTGTGTATTTATTTTGAATATCAGCTTTATCGTGGTAACCGAACCCACAAATTTAATGCTGAGCATTTTGAGGCTTTCCGATCGGTGAATTATCCGGTGCTCGCCCAGGCAGGTGTTGAAATCAAATACAATCAAGAGTTTATCCATAAGCCCATAGGTCAGGAATTTCGCATTTTTACCAGCATGGACCCGGGAGTTGCTGTTCTTACCTTGTTCCCGGGAATTACCCTGGAAGCTGTGGAAGCTGTGCTGAATATCGAAGGCATTAAGGCTGTAATCATGCAAACCTTTGGTTCGGGCAATGCACCTACACACGATTGGTTTATCGAAGAACTGGAAAAGGCAATAGAACGCGGACTGATCATTTACAATGTTACCCAGTGCCGTGGAGGTGCCGTTAACATGGGAAAATACGAAACCAGTGTTAAACTGCAGAAGATAGGAGTGGTGAGTGGTTACGACATTACCCTTGAATCGGCCATTACCAAGCTCATGTACCTGCTGGGCAATAATTATTCAGTTCAGCGAATAAAAAAGTACCTGCAAACTTCGCTTAGAGGAGAAATGTCTGTACATTAGGATTCATTACCTCGAAGCCACAAAGGTGCAAAGTTCGCAGAGTTTAGCTCTCAATCCTTATTTTCTTTTTTTCTCATTTTCCTAATTTCTTAATTTTAATTATCCTTAAAAATCAGAAAAATCCTCTAACCTTAAGAGATACTTTACGTATAATATTCTCAAAGACCCCAATGTCCCCAATTTTATTGAGAAACCCAGCATGATATCATGACTAAAAAAGACAGTTTTATTGAAAGGGTAAAGAGATGGATTCATTTTCTGCAAAGGGATGTATGGCAAATCCCGTTGAAAGAACTTCCCCCGCGGAAATCCTTTCTTATCAAGCAACTGCGAATTTTTATACTTGCCCTTCGTGGATTCAGGGAAGATGAACTTCATATCAGGGCTTCATCACTTACCTATTATACCTTGCTGGCAACTGTGCCGGTTGTGGCCATGGCTTTTGGCATTGCCAAGGGGTTTGGTCTGGAGGCATTTGTAGAAGTACAGTTACGCGAAGTGTTTGCGGGTCGCGAGGAAGTCTTTAACTGGATCATGGAGTTTGCCTACTCTATGCTTGAAACAGCCCAGGGCGGATTGATTGCCGGTGTGGGTCTGGTGGTGCTGCTTTATACCATTGTAATTGTTCTTATTTATGTGGAAGAAACCTTCAACGGTATTTGGCAAATTAAAAAATCGAGACCCTTCTCACGCAGGGTAAGTGATTACTTTGCCATGATGTTCGTAGCTCCGCTTTTTGTCATTTTATCCAGTGCTGCTACAGTTTTTCTTACAACACAGGTGGCTGAAATCTCTGACAATCTGCAGTTCCTCACATTTTTGAGTCCTGCACTCATGTTCCTGGTAAATCTTATACCTTATGTGTTGATTTGGATTGTATTTCTGCTCATATACATGGTAATGCCCAATACCAATGTAAAATTTTCATCGGCTCTCATAGCTGCTATTATTGCGGGAACGCTGTTTATTTTCACACAATGGCTATATATCTATTTCCAGGTAGGGGTGTCGCGATATAATGCCATTTATGGTAGTTTTGCTGCCTTGCCGTTGCTGCTGTTCTGGATACGGATAAGCTGGCTCATCGTTTTATTCGGAGCAGAAATCTCTTTCGCCAATCAAAATGTAGAATACTACGAATTTGAGCATGAGGCAAAAAATATCAGCCATTTCAATAAAAAAATACTGGCCCTTTATATTTACAATCTCATAGCCAAGAGGTTTGCCAGCGGAGAAACTCCCCTTACACCCCCGCAACTTGCCCTTAAGCTTGAAATGCCCATTGTGCTGGTAAGAGAGGTGCTGGATGACCTGGCAGAACTGGGGCTGCTTGCCGAAACCAGGTCGCTTCATCACAAAGAGAATGCCTATCAGCCGGCAAGTGATATTTACAAGGTTACCGTGAAAACCATTGTTGACAAACTGGAAAACCAGGGTACCGGATCTTTAATAATAAAGGAAACTGAAGAACTGGATAAGTTTAAGCAAACCCTGCGATCATTCGGTCATGCCATTTCCGATTCGCCTGATAATAAGCTGGTTAAGGATTTCTGATTATAACAAAGGTTGTGAGTCCGGCTCAGTTCCGTTACCCTTTTTTCTGAATATCCACATCAATCCCAGGGTAATAATTATACTTACTGTGGCAAA
>SKSE01000288.1 GCA_007118135.1 Bacteroidales bacterium
AACGCCTACAGCCGCAGCGACATTTAACAAAGTCGAGCAATACTGATTCGAAATAATCATAAAGTACACTTCCATCAACTTTCAAATCAATGGAAACTTCTTTACCATCTTCTTTCTGGTAGATACTCCATAAAACTTTTTTCAAGGGAATATCCTCAGTGTAAGTAAACATGCTTATATCTTCCAATACCGAAGATCGGTGTGAAGCAAAAACAGGCATTTTCTTTCCATCGGTCAATGATTCAACAATCAATCCACCACGTGCCTGAGAAATGATCTTAAACAGACCACTTTTCCCTGAAATAGCCATTATCTTACTTAAATCCATCGCAAATAATTTAATTTTTTATAGGTTAATGCTTATTATTTTGGCAATGCAAAATTAAACAAATTTATTCAGCAAACATTTGCAGGTTATGAAGTTTTCTGTAATATCCATCCTTATTAAGAAGCTCTGTATGGGTGCCTTTTTCAACTATTTTACCTTCGTGCAATACACACAGGAGGTCGGCATTTACCACAGTTGACAGCCGATGCGCGATAACAATAGCTGTTCGGTTTTTCATTACATTGGTAAGAGCTTCCTGTACAAGCTTTTCTGATTCGGTATCCAGTGCTGAAGTTGCCTCGTCCAGGATGAGGATCGGTGGATTTTTCAGTACCGCCCTTGCTATGCTGAGTCGCTGGCGCTGCCCGCCCGATAACTTATTACCTCTGTCGCCTATATTGGTATAATAACCCAGCGGTGTTTTTTCAATATACTCATGTGCATTGGCAATTTTTGCTGCACGTATAACATCTTCTTCGGGAATGTTATATTCACCAAATGCAATATTATTGAAAAAATTATCATTAAACAGAATAGCTTCCTGACTAACATTTCCCATTAGTGCCCTGAGATCCTTAATTTTTACATCTTTAATATTAAAACCATCAATCTGGATACCGCCTGAAGTAACATCCCAGAACCGTGGAATAAGATCAACCAACGTTGATTTTCCTGCACCCGATTGTCCTACAAGTGCTATGGTTTTTCCTTTTGGAATTGTAAGATTAATATCGTTTAGTACAATTTCTGTGTCATAACTGAAACTTACATTCCTGAACTCAATGGAGTTTGTAAATTCTTTGATACTCCTGGCATCAGATTTATCATCAATGGTAATCTGTGCTTTCATAACATCATCAATCCTATCGGCAGAAGCCATGCCCTTGAGTACGTTGTAATAGGCTGTGGAAAAGGATTTTGCCGGATTAATAATCTGGGCAAAGATGAGCAAATAAGCAATAAATCCCTGGGGTGATAAACTACTCTCTGCACTTAAAACCAATGAGCCTCCGTACCAGATAATTATAACCACCACAGCAGTACCCAGAAATTCGCTTACGGGCGAAGCCAAATATTGTTTGCGAAACATTTTTGTCATGATGCGTGTGTAGAAACTATTCAAGCTGAAAAAGCGCTCCGTCATTTTAGTTTCGGCATTAAAGGCTTTTATTACACGCATACCCGACAGGGTTTCTTCCAGTACCGAAAGAATTACCCCAAGTTTGTTTTGTCCCTTAAGGGCGGTAGCTCGCAATGTTTTTCCAATTCTTCCAATTATAAATCCACTCACCGGCAACAAGATAAAAACAACCAAAGTAAGCTGAGGGCTGATTAAAAGTAGTGTTACCAGGTAAACCAATATGGTAATGGGCTCGCGGAAAATCATTTCCAATGAACTGATAATACTGTGTTCAATTTGCTGCACATCACTTGTCATACGGCTAATCAGATCTCCTTTCTTTTCATTTGAATGATAGGAGAGGGGAAGCTTAAGGGATTTTTGATAAAGGTCGTTACGTATATCTTTTACAACAATATTTCTCAACCATGCCAGATGATACATGGCCAGATATTTGAATCCGTTTTTAAAAAAACTTGTGGTTATAGCAAATAAACCCAGGAATATGAGTGCCTGAACGTTTCCGAAACGAATCATCAGTGAACTTATAACAAAATAGAAATTGTTCTGAATGGCCTCGGTTGTAAATTCGAAAGGTATCCGTTCGGTTACGATGGGTTGTGTTTCGAATAATATTCCCAAAACGGGAATAATCATAGTTACAGAAAACACATTAAAAACTACGCTCAGGAAATTGAAAAATACATTCAATCCAACCCTTGACTTGTAAGGAATTATGTAGTTGAGAATTTTTCTGTATTTATCCATTCATCTAAGGAGTTATAATTTGCGGGGTTAACAGGTTTTTTTACCTGACTAATCAATCTTTGGTAATATCCCCGTGTAATTGAATGGTGAAATTTCGAGTAATTGATTTTTAATATCCTGATTTACATCAAGAGAATCAATAAAATTGTGAATGATTTCTTTGTTTACGGTTTTATGGGTACGGGTAAGCTCTTTTAATTTTTCATAAGGCTCGGGGTAACTGATTCTCCTAAGCACTGTTTGTATCGCTTCAGCTAAAACCATCCAGTTTTCTTCAAGGTCCCTGTTAATGGCTTCTTCATTGATAATAAGTTTATCCAATCCCCGAAAAGTTGATTTAATCGTAATAAGCATATGGGCAAGAGGAACACCGATATTTCGAAGCACCGTAGAATCGGTAAGATCGCGTTGCAATCGCGACACGGGTAACTTTGCTGCCAGATGCTCAAAAAGGGCTACGGCAATGCCTGCATTACCTTCAGAGTTTTCAAAATCTATGGGATTGACTTTATGGGGCATGGCTGATGACCCTACTTCTCCTTCTTTTATTTTCTGTTTAAAATAGTTCATGGAAATGTACGACCATGCATCGCGGTTCAGGTCGATAATGATGGTACATATTCTTTTTAGTCCGTCAAAAATGGAAGCAAGAAAGTCGTAATGTTCTATCTGGGTAGTGACCTCCGAGCGCTGAAGCTTTAGTGTTTTATTTACGAAAGTATCGGCAAAAGCGTTCCAGTCAATATCCGGATATGCAGCTTTATGGGCGTTGAAATTTCCGGTTGCGCCGCCAAATTTTGCAGGGAAAGGCAATGCCAGTAATTGATTGATTTGCCTTTCAAGGCGGTAATGGAATACGTAAATCTCTTTTCCTACAGTAGTTGGCGATGCAGGTTGTCCGTGGGTATGGGCCAGCATGGGCTTTTCAAGCCAAAGTTTTGACATCTCCTTTAGCTTATGCAGAAGTTTGTCAAGTTCAGGAATAATTACCTCCATGATTCCTTCCTTGAGTGAAAGCGGAATGGCTGTATTGTTCACATCCTGTGATGTAAGCCCGAAATGCACAAATTCCTTATACTTTCCCAGTCCCAGAATATCGAATTTTTCCTTAATAAAATATTCCACCGCTTTAATATCATGGTTGGTAACACTCTCAATTTCTTTTACACGGATGGCATCTTTTTCCGAAAAATTAATGTAGATGCTTTTTTGACCTTTAAGATCTTCTTCAGAAATACCGGAAAGTTCGGGCAGGCCCTGCCGGCAAAGTGCAATGAAGTACTCCGTTTCTATAAAAACCCTGTATTTTATTAGGGCTGCTTCGCTGAAATACTTTTGTAATGCATGGGTTGTTTTCTGGTATCTTCCGTCAATGGGTGATATATTATTCAGGGCTGCATTTTCCATTTTTCATTATTATTTGACAAAAGTTACAGAGACTAAAGCGGGATAATTTTAAAATTCCTTTAACGTTTTACACGACATAAAGACGAAAAGAGAAAAATCAGTTTATTATCTTTTTTTTCGTTTTTGTTGCTGCTGTTGCATTTGCTGCTGCTTTTTAGACATCTCCTCCAGCCTTTTTTGCCAGCTGGATTTTTTCACCGGTTTTTTCTTGTTCTCTTCAATTCTTCTTCTGATCTTATCTTCATCAATCATATAACGGAAAGCGAACATCTGACCAAAAGTAATTACATTGGCTAAAAAATAATAATAGCTCAAACCCGAAGCAAAGTCGTTAAATATAAATAACAGCATAACCGGCATAAAGTACATCATAGTTTTCATACCGGGCATCTGGGTGCCTGTGCTCATCATCTGGCTGTTCATATGAGTATATATAACGGTTGAAACAGCCATAAGCAGCGTAAATAAACTAACATGCTCACCATACCATGGAATTTCGAAAGGTAAATCAATGATGGAATCGTAGGTTGATAGGTCGTCGGCCCATAAAAACCCTTCTTGCCTTAATTCAAAAGAAGAAGGGAAAAATCTGAACATGGCAATTAGAAAAGGAAATTGAAGGAGCATGGGTACACATCCTGCCATTGGGTTTACACCGGCCTTTTTATATAAAGCCATTTGAGCCTGTTGCTTTTTCATGGCATCTTCCTTTTTGGGAAACTTCTGACTAAGCTCTTCAATGTCGGGTTTCAATACGCGCATTCTTGCTTGTGAGACATAGGTTTTGAATGCAATAGGGAAGAGCACAAGTTTCAGCAATAACGTAAGGATGAGAATGATAATACCATAATTCAGATTAAAACTGTCGAGGTAATTAAAAACCGGAATTACAATGAATCTGTTAATCCACCCAAAAAGAGCCCATCCCAGTGGAATTTGTTCCTCCAGCTTCAGGTCGTATGCTTTAAGCGTATTAAAGTGGTTAGGGCCGAAATAGAAATGCATGGGAATAAAATTATTTTCCCTAGGGTTATAGGGTATATCTATAGCAGCCGTCATTCTTCTCAGTAACTCATCCTGGGCCTCTTCGTAAGACTGGGTTGAAACTACTGCACTGCTGAAGTTATTTCCGGCAATAAGAACGCTGGAGAAGAATTGCTGCTTAAAAGAAATCCATCTTACGCTTGTTCGCAGGTTTTCTGTTGCATCGCGGGTTTCGCGAAGTTTTTCAACATCATCATTGAAAAATTTGTAATGAATGGTTGTACCATTCATTTCATTTTTACGGCTTTTTTCCAGTTGGTGGAGGTCCATTTGCCAATCAAGATTCAGAAAACTGGAGTTAGCGGCAATTACATCATACATTCCTACCGTGTTGATGTTGAAATCAATCATATAATCATTGCCTCTCAAAGTGTAGGCGAATTCGATGTATTTGGGATTTTCAGGAGTATGATTATCCGGATATAATCTTAGTGAAAATGTAAGCTCACTTCCGGGGTTTACGGTAAGTGATTTTACATCAGTAAGGTCAAAACCGCTTGCCTGAGGTTCAAAGTAAAGTTCGCGGGTAGATATGAGCCTGTTGGCCGAATAAAACTGTAAATTAAAGATGTTGTTATCGCCGTAAAGCAGTTTCAATGGTCGCTGATCCCAGGTTTTAAATTCCTTAAGTTCAACAGTTTCAAGGAAGCCCCCTTTATTTGAAAATGTCAGACGAATCAAATCATTTTCTACAGTATAAAAATCCTGTTCTCCGGTTGCTGCACCGGCAAAGTGACCCATGCGGTCTCTCAGAGCTGCTTCTCTGATAGAATCGTTTTCAATACCGGCAATTTCTTCTTTCTCTGTAGCAATGGTTTCTTCTGCCATGGCAGCTGCTGCATCTCTTGCATGTTGTTCTTCAGCCCTTAATGCTGCAATGCTGTCTCTTTGTCTTTGTGCTTCAAGTTTTTCTTCTTCACTGGGAGCATTAAGAATACTGAATCCTATTAAAATAACAAAGATCAGAATAAGACCAATAATATTATCTCTGTTCATTATGGTGGGTGATTATTAAAATTTTTAATTAATAATGATACATGATGTAATACCGGCGCAGTATTGCCGGAAAATAATTCTGCAAAAGTACAAAATGTTCATTAATTAGTTTTGCCTGTTTCAAAATCATTTGCGGCCTTAACAAAGTTTACAAAAAGGGGATGCGGTTTGGCCACTGTACTTTTGTATTCAGGATGGAATTGCACACCTAAAAACCAGGGATGATCAGGAATTTCCATGATTTCAACCAGGTTGGTGTCCGGATTTCTTCCGGAAGCAATCATACCGTTGCTTTCGAATTGCTCAAGGTATTTATTGTTGAATTCATATCTATGCCTGTGCCTTTCTGAAATATTCAGATTATCATATATTTTGTATGCTTTTGTTCCTTCCTTAATGTTACATGCAAATGCACCTAGTCTCATTGTGCCGCCTTTTAATGTAATTTTTTTCTGTTGCTCCATAATGTCAATAACAGGGTAGGGTGTGTCAGGCAACATCTCAGTAGAATGGGCATGATTAAGGGAAAGGACATTGCGTGCAAATTCAATGGTAGCGCATTGCATTCCAAGGCAAATTCCAAGGAAAGGGATTTTATTCGTTCGGGCATAAGTAATGGCAGAAATTTTTCCTTCAATACCCCTCTCTCCGAATCCCGGGGCTACTATGATGCCGGATACACCTGCAAGCAAATTTTCTGTATTTCCATTTTCAATTTGTTCGGAATGAACCATTTTTACTTCGACCTTGCACTTATTGGAAGTGCCGGCATGGATAAGTGACTCGATGATGGATTTGTAAGCATCCATCAACTCCACGTACTTGCCTACCAAAGCTATCCTTATCGTTTTTTCAGGATTTTGAAGCCGGTTAACAAACTCTTCCCAGGATTGCAAATCGGGAGTGCAATTAGGCGACATTTGAGCTTTCTTCAGAACCTGTATATCGAGTTTTTCGTTGAGCATAAGCAAGGGAACCCTGTATATGCTGTCAGTATCAATGGATTCTATTACTGCTGCGGGGCTTACATTACAGAAAAGTGCAATCTTGTTCTTTATGTTTTCATTTAGTGGTTTTTCTGTACGACAAACCAGTATATCAGGCTGTACACCATATTCCTGCATGGTTTTTACAGAGTGCTGAGTGGGTTTGGTTTTTAACTCTTTGGCTGCTGCCAGATAGGGTACCAGGGTAAGATGAACAACTATACAACGGTTACCAAGCTCCCAACGTAACTGCCTTATGGCTTCAATATAGGGCAAAGATTCAATATCGCCAACAGTACCTCCAATTTCAGTAATAACAAAATCATATTTGTGATCTTCTCCAAGGAGCTTGATACAATGCTTGATTTCGTCGGTAATATGTGGTATAACCTGAACGGTTTCTCCTAAATAATCGCCCCTTCTTTCCTTATCAATTACGGATTGATAAATTCTTCCAGTGGTTACATTGTTTGCCTGTGATGTAGTAACATTCAGAAATCTTTCATAATGCCCCAAATCAAGATCGGTTTCAGCCCCATCTTCAGTAACATAACATTCGCCATGCTCATATGGGTTAAGTGTGCCGGGATCGATGTTAATATATGGATCGAGTTTTTGAATAGTGGCTGTGTAGCCTCTTGCCTGGAGCAATTTCGCGAGTGATGCGGAAATGATTCCTTTTCCCAATGATGATGTTACACCTCCCGTTACAAAAATATACCTGGTGGCGGATTCAACCTTAGACATGATACTAGAATTCTGTTAAGATGCTTAATGCTTTTCCGCTTGCGAAAGTAAGAAAAGATTAGCAAAAAGGAAGAAAAATTAGTGCTTAATTATTTTTTATCTTTTGTGTTGCGCTCACTTTCAATTTTTCTTTCAATAATTGCATCTTTGGGGCCGGTATATTTTGATTTTAAGTCAGGTTCCACCTGTTCCTCCATATTCTTCTCCTTTAGCGTTTTTTTTCTCTCGGCAATCTTGGTTTCTCCGTCATCATCAAATTCCGTTTCTTCTATAACAACATCCTTGACGGTTTCCCTTTCACTGGGCCAGAAACTGCATCCACCGGCTTTTTTGATAAAGTAATAACCGAGAGCAAGAGCAATAACTATACTTGCAATACCCAATACTTCAAGTCCGGTGTATTTGTCGAAATCAAGCAAAATGATTTTCCGTGCTATGGCAATGAGTGCCACCAGCATGACTACCTCAACATGAATATCATGCTTCTTAAAATAAACCTTGATGGTGTCAAGTAGCTCAATACCTATAAGAACCAGAAGAAATACACCGAAAAGGTCCATTAAAACATCCAGGTCAAGGATAAATACATCTGACTCCAGTATGCTTTTAAAAACCATATATCCAAGCTGAACGGTTGCTATTATCAGTAGCAGAGACATTAAACCAATAAGGGTTTTTATAATGTATCTTTCAACAGTTTTTACTGCATTATTTAGCCTGACAGTGCTTTTACTTTCTTCCATAACTCCTTTAATTAGTAAATTGTAATTGTTTCTTATTCAGATGTTTCGTAGGTATTTTAAAGTTTAACGATAATTACCGGTTTTTGTTTTAAAACCCGGATAGGCCTTTAATAAAAAAAGCCGGTAAAAACCCGGCTTTTGCATCAGTTAGAAGGTACTCTTTATTAGAAAGGTAAATCTTCTTTAATTTCTTCTTCTACAAACCGGATTTTATTTAATATCCGAAGCATTTTTTCATGATCAAGCGTTTGCCGACTCAATTCTGTCGATGCATTGATGAAATTTTTCGGATATTCATCAATAGGAAGTTCCTGTTTTAATGTTATCTCAATAGTTTCACCGTTGATTAATTCAACAGGAACATTGTGGGTTGTGAAATTGAAAGAACTTGCGTAGGCAGTAATTCCACCTAAAATCAAAGCCGATGTTAATATATTTTTTCTCATATGTTGAAAGTTTTTATGAATTTTGTAATGTTTATATTTTA
>SKSE01000029.1 GCA_007118135.1 Bacteroidales bacterium
CATTTCCCGATGGAACTATTCAGGAAGCGGAATGTATGATTATGTGGATATGACAGGTAAAACACAACCTGTTTTATTCGAAAACATAAGGGTTGACAGGCAAACAAGAACCACCATTGCCCATGCTGATATATCTCCGGAAATGGACTTTACCATTAGTCCGCAGTTTGGATTTAACGGTACGATGGGATTGAGAGCCGAGAAATCATATTTTAATTTTGAAGGTGCCGCAAGAATCTTTGCCGATTGTCCGGGCTACCAGCCCAATTCAATCAGATTTACGGCCCAGTTAAAGGCTGATAGCATTTTTATCCCCCTTGCTGATGACCTTAGAAATGACGCAAACGGCAGAATTATTACCTCTCTGATGCTCTCTGGTGACTCAGTGCAAATTTATCCCGGGCTCTTCACAAGGCAAAGACACTATTCTGACCTGGAAATAATAACTGCCAGAGGCCATTTAACCTACGACCATTCCCTTGGTGAATACCAGGTAAGCAGTATAGAAAAATTAAGAAACCCGCAATTGCCTGATAATATCATTAGTTTTAACCCCGGCAGGTGTATTCTGGAAGGACATGGTGATTTAAAAATTGCTGAAGACATGGGGCAATTTGAGTTAACCACATATGGTCGTATTACTACCGATCTTCATAAAAATGAAACAGAACTGGATATTGTTATGGGGATTGATTTCTTTTTTCTGAACAGTGCACTTGGATTGGTCGAAGAATCAATCAGAAATATGTCTGAACCGGAAGACCTCAACCTGAACCGGTTCAAATACTCCAGCTTTTTGCACAAAAAACTTGACGGGCCTGCTGCCAGCAGACTTATGGATGAGTTCAGGCTATCCGGTAGTTTCAGAAGGTTTCCACCAGAGTTGAATCATACTTTCTTTTTTGCTGATGTTAAAATGAAATGGAGCGATAGATCCCAGTCTTTCTATTCAACTGCACCTCTTGGAATAGGAAATATGGAAAGATTTCCCATAAACATGTATCTCGACGGATTTATTGAACTTCGGAAAACCCGTGCAGAAGACATTTTTAATATGGTTCTTATACCTTCAGGACTTGCTGATGAAGGTGTAGGCGTTGATTGGTTTTTCTATACCTACACCAACAATATTATGCAAACTATTGGATCAAAAACAGAATACAATGATATGATTCGGAATGTTCCACCCCGAAGAAGGCGTATGAGAGTTGACCGTGGTGAAAGACCTTTTACCTATATTTTAGCTGCCGAAAGAAGACCATTTGACTTTGTTCGTAGTATGAAACTTTTAAACGATTAAATTTGTAGGTTCAAATTTTTAAACGTTTATTAAAAACAAATTCTTAAACTATGAACTGGGAGTTATACAAAGTACTGGCTTTGCTGGCTGCGTATGTGTTGGGTTCCATACCCACATCGGTGTGGTTTGGTAAGATTTTTTATAAAATTGATTTACGTGAGCACGGTAGCGGAAACGCAGGTGCCACCAATGCACTAAGAGTTTTCGGAAACCGCGCAGGTGCAATCATCCTTGTGCTGGATGCACTTAAAGGTTTTGCAGCTGTATATCTGAGCAGGTTTTTTCCTGAAGCATCATTTACAACGGCCAATAATTTGGTAATATATCAGCTCTTTCTGGGTTCAATGGCGTTGCTGGGACATGTTTTCCCTTTGTTTGCAGGTTTCCGGGGAGGTAAGGGTATTGCAACACTTGTAGGTATTGTAATCGCGCTCTTCCCACAGGCAGTATTGATTTGCCTGGTTGTTTTTCTTGTTGCCTTTTTACCCACCCGATATGTATCTCTGGGTTCTATTTCGGCGGCCATTGCTTTCCCTATTGTAGTAATATTCGTAATGCAAAGTAATCTTACTGCAGAAATTGTGTTTTCCATTGCTGTAGCCATTTTTGTTCCGCTTACCCATCACAAAAACATAAAGCGGCTCTTACAAGGACAGGAAAATAAACTTCTTTTTCGAAAAAAGGGTTTGGCTGATGAAATGAAAAATACTGCCGGGTAATTGATGTATTTTCATTCTTTTCCCATTTACTATTTCTTTTGCTGCACCTATGTAAACTTTGTGCAAACCACCTTGTTTATTTTTTTAATCTAACCTGTTTTAATATGGATAAAAATCTTAAAACAGTGTGTTATTATATATTTTATTTACCTTTGAATTGACGTTTTAAATTCGGTAAAAAGAAACCCTTATCATTTGACCAAAACGAATAGGATTTTGTTATGACTAAAGAAAAGACAAGGGATTCAGGATCAACACAATCCCTGAAAACCGATCTGCGCGAACTTGTGGTACACAATGATGATTTCAATACTTTTGATTATGTTATCAAAACCCTTATTGAAGTATGTAAACATGAGCCCCCACAGGCAGAACAATGCACCATGATCATCCATCATAACGGAAAATGTGCAGTAAAATCAGGTGATTACGATACGCTTGAGCCTATGTACAGAGAAATTCTGAACAGGGGTATTACAGCAACTATAGAGTAATAAAGTATAGTATTAAATAAATCCTGTTTCTTAGCAATTAATGTAAAAACAATAAAAGAATCTAAACAAAAGCAATATGGGCTGGTTAGTAATTATAACTTTAATAGTGATAGGATTGATTTTCCTGTTACTTGAAATACTGGTAGTTCCTGGTGCCACTGTAGTAGGAATTGTAGGTGCAGCCATGATGGCATTTGGTGTTTATTCAGCCTACAGTGCCCATGGTACTGTAGCCGGTACCTACACCCTGGGTGGTACGCTGGTTTTATCCATCGGAGCACTTGTTTTGGCCCTAAAAAGCAATACCTGGAAACGAGCTATGCTGGGTTCGGAGCTTGATGGAAGGGTTAACACTGTTGAATCAGAAAAAGTAAAACCCGGCGATGAAGGCATTGCCATTACCAGGCTTAACCCCATGGGCAAAGCCATGATAAATGAAGAATATTACGAGGTTACATCAAAGGATAACCTGATTAGTCAGAATACAGAGATTGTAGTAACCAAAGTGGACGGAAATAAAATTATTGTCAAATCAAAATCAAATTAAAAAATGGAAGCAAACATTGGAATTATTATTGCCATTGCGGTGGTGAGTATTTTGGGTTTATGGATCATATTTTACTTCATACCCGTAGGATTGTGGTTCTCGGCCCTGGTGTCAGGTGTTCGTATCAGCCTTTTGCAACTGGTGCTGATGCGCTGGAGAAAGATCCCACCCGCTGTTATTGTCAACAACCTTATTTCGGCTACCAAGGCAGGTCTGCGGCTTAACCGCGACGATCTTGAAGCCCACTTCCTTGCAGGGGGGCGGGTAAAAGCAGTGGTAAATGCCCTTATCAGTGCCGACAAAGCCAATATCAACCTCGATTTCAAAACTGCTACTGCCATCGACCTTGCAGGTCGTGATGTACTTGAAGCGGTGCAGATGTCGGTTAAACCCAAGGTTATCAATACTCCTCCGGTTGCAGCCGTTGCCAAAGATGGTATCCAGCTGATTGCCAAAGCAAGGGTTACCCTAAGAGCCAATATCAAGCAACTTGTGGGTGGTGCCGGTGAAGAAACCATCCTGGCAAGGGTTGGTGAAGGTATCGTAACATCTATCGGTTCGGCCAACAACCACAAGCAGGTACTTGAAAACCCCGACAGTATTTCCAAAGTTGTGCTTTCAAAAGGTCTTGACTCTGGTACTGCTTACGAGATCTTATCTATAGACATTGCTGATATCGACGTTGGTAAGAACATCGGTGCGATGCTGCAGATAGACCAGGCCAATGCTGATAAGAACATTGCACAGGCCAAAGCTGAGGAAAGAAGAGCTATGGCTGTTGCTGCCGAGCAGGAAATGAGAGCCAAAGCACAGGAAGCCCGAGCCAAAGTTATTCTGGCAGAAGCGGAAATTCCAAAAGCTATTTCAGAAGCATTCCGTAGTGGAAACTTAGGAATCATGGACTATTACAAAATAGAAAATGTGAAAGCCGATACATCCATGAGGGATAGTATAGGTAAAACACAATCAGGTCAGGGAAAAGGAAAATCCAACGATCAGACTAAAAAATAACAATCCCTGATAGTTTCATAAAACTGAAGCCCCGGTGTAAAATATATTTCACCGGGGCTTCTGCTTATCCTATCCATTTAAACAATGTTAAATCCCACGCGTTGCATTTATCTGTAAAGGCCCCGGAGAAATTTTATCTCAAAATCCCTTTATCTTTGTGCTCTTCATTAGGAAATTCTGAACTAACTATTTTACAGCTTTGAATCTTAATTTCATTTTCGATTATCCCTGGTGGTTTATTTTGCTCTGTCTGCTTGCAGGTGCAAGTGCCTCGGCCATTTTGTATTACAGGAATAAAGCGGATGACTTCAGTTTGCTGCAAAAAAGACTCATGGCAGCATTTCGCTTTGTTGTCATCAGCCTGCTTAGCTTCTTCCTGCTCTCTCCCCTACTGAAAATGCAGGTAACCCAAAGGCTCGACCCTATCATCCTGTTTTTCCAGGATAACAGCCAGTCTATTATCGTGGGACAGGATTCAATATACATTACTGAAACCTATAACGATGAGATAAACCGTTTTTTCTCGGAGCTGGAAGGGGATTTCATTTTGCATTCTCATGCTTTTGGCGAAGATGTGCGTGAGCTTCGGGAGTTTGATTACCAGGACCGGCAAACAGACATTTCAGAGATTTTCTCTTCGATAGAAACACGTTACACCAACAGAAACATTGGCGCTGTGGTAATTGCCAGTGATGGTATTTACAACCGCGGACGCAACCCACTGTATCATGGCACTTCAACTTTTACACCTGTATATACCATAGCACTGGGAGATACCACTCCGCGAAAAGACCTTATCATTAACAGGCTGCGACACAATCGAATAACTTATCTTAATAATATTTTTCCACTGGAGATTACCGTAGAAGCCCGTCAGGCAATGGGAGAAAGCAGTTTGCTCAGGGTAATTCATGAAGAAGAATCGGTTTTTGAGCAACGGATCAGTTTTACTTCAGATGCACATTTTGAAACCATCACAGCTGAACTGGAAGCCACCGAAACGGGTATAAAAAGATACAGAGTAGAGATTGATCGCATTGAGGGCGAAATAACCCTTGAAAACAATACACAGGATTTTTTCATTGAAGTAATCGACAGCCGTCAAAAAATCCTTATCATGGCTTATTCGCCTCATCCCGATGTGGGTGCATTGAAATTTGCCATTGAAGATAACGAAAACTATGAAGTTGAAGTGGCCTTGTTTGATAAATTTGATGGAAGCCTGGAGGCTTATAATCTTATCATATGGCATCAGATTCCCAACAGGCAACAAAGTAATCTTTCACTCCTGAATGAGGCCATGCGCCAAAATATGGCGCAGCTTTTTGTTCTTGGGCCTCAAAGCAATATTACAAGTTTGAACCGGCTGCAAACCGGCATACAGATCAATTTGCGATCCGATGGCTTCAATGATTCCAGGGCCGATATAAATGAAAACTTTACTCTTTTCAGTCTAAGTCCCAAAATCAATCAGTTGCTGCCGGTCTTGCCACCACTGAGCACAGCTTTTGCCAGTTATAACCTTGCCCCGGCAACACAGGTGTTTGCCTATCAGCGAATTGGAAATGTTTCAACGGAGTATCCGCTCATTGCTTTTTCAGAAGTGGGAGAAAGAAAAACCGGAATCATTGCCGGAGAAGGAATCTGGAGATGGCGATTGGGAAATTTTGCCAGGGAAGGGAATCATACAGCATTTAATGATCTGATATCCCGTATGGTGCAGTACCTATCGGTTGTTGAGGACAGAAGCTTTTTCAGGGTAAACACTCAAAACTTCATATACGAAAATCAACCCGTGATATTCGAAGCGGAACTTTACAACAGAAGTTATGAGCTGGTAAACGAACCCGATATCCATCTGACCATTACCAATGAAGATGGTGTAGAATTCGATTACATTCCGGGTCGCACAGGAAATGCTTATACACTGAATGCAGGAGTTTTTCCCGTTGGAGAATACCGTTATCGGGCAAGGGTTGAGTTTGGCACGGAAACTTATACGGCCGAAGGGGTTTTTACAGTATCACCTCTTAACCTTGAAAGTATAAACACGGTTGCTGATCATAATCTGCTATTTCAGATGGCTCAAAACACAGGAGCAAAAATGTTTTTCCCCGATGAGCTTGATCTGCTGCTGGAAGAAATCAGAAATCGCCAGGATATCAGGCCCGTGCTTTATACTCAACACGAATTTGAAGACCTGATCAATCTGCGCTGGATTTTCTTCCTGCTGCTGGCACTTTTAACTGTGGAATGGTTTATCAGGAAGTATGCGGGGAGTTACTAGAAACGGAGAATGGAGAACGAAGAACGAAGAACGGAAACAGTTTGGTAACAGGTAACTGGTAACGGGTAACGGGTGATGGTTTTGAAATTTTAAAGAATGAAATAAAAACCGACCTACTCCCCCTTTGAAGGGGGCCGGGGGGATGTAAAGAAGATTAAAATTCAAATACCAAATATAGAAAAACGAAAAGAAAAAGGAAAAATCATAAATAAAAAAACTCTGCGCTCTTTGCGAATCCTTTGCATCTTAGCGTGGAGCAAAACCCAATAACTTAATAACCCATTAACCCAACCAAATATGCCCCAAACCCTATTCTACATCATCCTCACCATACTTGTACTCGACTTCCTGTTCGACAGGCTTCTGGATTATCTGAATTCCACAAGATGGAGCAATGAATTACCGGCTGAACTCAAAGGCATTTATGATGAAGAAAAATACCGGAAGTCACAGAACTATCAGAAAGAAAACATGAAGTTCGGGCTGCTGACCGCCTCATTGAGCTTTGTCCTGATCCTTGCTTTCCTTTTACTGGGAGGATTTGCATTTATGGATAATCTGGTTAGGCAATATACAGAGCATCCCATACTTATGGCCCTTTTATTCTTTGGAATCATCGGACTGGCAAGCGATATGCTTTCCACACCCTTTGACTTGTACCATACTTTTGTGATTGAGGAAAAATTCGGGTTTAACCGTACCACTCCAAAAACTTATATTACCGATAAACTTAAGGGATGGTTGCTGGCCATTATACTGGGTGGTGGATTGCTGGCCGTTATCATCTGGTTTTTCCAGTTTGCAGGTAGCTTGTTCTGGTTGTATGCATGGGTATTTCTTACCGCTTTTTCCATTTTTATGGCCATGTTTTACAGTACTCTTATCGTGCCTCTGTTCAACAAACAAACCCCGCTTGAAGATGGCGAACTACGCGATGCCATTGAAAAGTTTGCACAAAAAGCCGGATTCAAACTTGATAATATTTTTGTGATTGACGGTTCCAAAAGAAGTTCCAAGGCCAATGCCTACTTCAGCGGACTAGGCTCAAAGAAAAGAATTGTACTGTTTGATACTTTGATTGAAGAACATACCACTGAAGAACTGGTGGGAGTGCTTGCCCACGAAATCGGACATTATAAAAAGAGACACATTGTTAAAGGGATGATCGTATCAGCAATCAGTTCAGGGGTCATGTTATATTTACTGGGATTATTTGTGAACCGTCCCGAGCTGTCTCTGGCTTTGGGCGTTGAGCAACCCAGTTTTCATATCGGAATCATTGCGTTTGGTTTGCTTTACTCGCCAGTGAGCACACTGCTGGGCATTGCAGGCAATTATATGTCGCGCAAGCATGAATACCAGGCCGATGCCTTTGCCGCCGAAAAATTTAAACCTGAACCCCTGCAGGAAGCCCTGAAAAAGCTGTCTGTAAACAATCTGAGTAACCTGCGACCCCATCCGGTGAATGTTTTTGTAAACTACTCACACCCACCATTGCTGCAAAGGCTGGATCATCTGGAAAAAATCAGAATTCATTAATAATGTTATCTTTGAAAACATGCCCAGACCACTTGCAGAAACTTTACGTCCACAATCCCTTGAAGACTACCTGGGCCAAAAACACCTGGTAGGTGAGAAAGCAGTATTGCGCAAAAGCATTGAAAGCGGAAACATCCCTTCCATGATCCTTTGGGGACCGCCAGGAACGGGTAAAACGACACTTGCATTCCTTATCTCACAGCAACTGGATAAACTTTTCTTTACTCTCAGCGCAATCAACTCCGGAGTAAAAGATGTAAGGGCAGTAATAGAGCAGGCCGACAAAACAGGAGGTAACGCTATCCTGTTTATTGATGAAATCCATCGTTTCAGCAAATCGCAGCAGGATTCACTGCTGGGTGCCGTTGAAAAAGGCATCATAACACTAATTGGTGCTACAACCGAGAATCCATCATTTGAAGTGATCTCTCCCCTGTTGTCGCGTTGCCAGGTTTATATACTTAAAGATCTGGATAAGGCTGATCTGCTCACTTTGCTGGAGAAAGCACGAACCTACCTGGAAACAGATACCGGACGAAAAATCCATATCAATGAAAATACTGCATTATTGAGGGTAAGTGGCGGTGATGCCCGCAAACTGCTCAATGCCATTGAATTGGTGGTTCGTTCTGAGCTATCAGATCCGCTGGAAATATCAGACCAAATGGTTCTGGACCTAATCCAACAAAACATTGC
>SKSE01000239.1 GCA_007118135.1 Bacteroidales bacterium
CCGAAATTAAAAGATTTGAAGTATAACTTCACTTTTTTATAAAAACCACTCTCTATGCCCACCTCACCAAATAACATAAGATCAAGTTTTTCAGCTTCTAATCCCAGTTGTTCAATTACAAAAAACAGGTAATAAAACAAATCATCATAGGTTTGATATCGATACGCATTAAAAAATTCGAGATTTTCACCCTTAAAATAAAGAATCTGGAAATTACCCTTCTGAACATTAAGTACCAATTGGGGGCTTACTCTTCCATACCTTACCAAATATAATACATTCTCTATGAGGCAGGAAGAAACGTGTCTGATACGGCATGCAGGAAAAAGAAAATTTATTTTATGTAATAATTGCCTGGGAAAAGAATACACAGAAAAAGCTGAGAGATTATTTAATTTATCAACCCTTATCTCTGTTTCATTATCAGGATAAGAATTAAAATTAAGATATGTATGTTTTTCGGCATAAGAAAATAAATCTGCGGGTATTAGTGTAGTTTCAGAAGAGTTTAATGCCAAACTAATTCTTTGATAAGAACCTGTAAGCAGTATTTTTTCTCTAACTAATTCGTCTAACAAGGAACACAAATCGTTTAGATGCTTTATTCCATCAAATGTAAAAGATTCCAGGGCTATGTAACAGAACTTATCTGCATCAAGCACACAATAAGAAAATCCATCGAGCGATAGCTCGATGGATAGAATTTTTTTTCCATGATCGTTTACATCAGAATTTTCTGTATCATTAATACAGTAAAGCTCCTTAACGATATTTTGCATTATGAATTAGTTGGTTACTCCCAGTTTCCGTCGATTGATGCTTCAAACATAGAGCCAACCTTTAAACCATCCTCGATATCACGTGTATAATAAACTCTCCACCTGTCAATATCTCTTAAATAATCGGTAGGACTGGCCTTGGCTTCAAATACAGGAAGTTTTGTTAAGCCTCTTTCAATTTTTCCTGCATCCATTACAAAACGTTTTCCACCTGTAAATGGAACATAAGGCAAGGAATCAACAGTATAGCGGGATCTTCGCAAAAGGCTGTCCTTTGCATGAACCCAAATAGTATCGCGCTGAACGATCCCCAACCTTACTGCTTCAGATTCAGTTAATGTATCGGGCACGCTACCAATTGCGCGAATAACAGCAAGCGAATCTTCCTTCACAAATCTTATCAGTGAATCAAGATCACTATTGAAAGCACCAAATCTGGCACGATGGGCAATTTGTACCTGCCTGATATCTTTTAACCGATCAACAACCATGGCTTCACGACGTGCTACCTCCTGGTTGAAGCGAACAGGTTCCATTATGCTTTCATAAATAAAATAAACCAATACCAATATTACTATGGCTAATCCAATTTGAATAATCGTCTTCATTCTTATAAATTTGATTAAGTGAATTGATTGCAGTTATTTCCGAAATAATCTATTTTCTGCTACCCTTGCTTTTACACAGTGCAAATATTCAATTTTTTTTTCAAAACCACTAATTATTTCTTAAAAACATTTACAAAAAAAATGTGATTTCCGAAGGGAATAATGTTTAATTGAAAGCTCTGTCGAGGTGGTGAGTACGTCTTGTGAGTTTTAAATCCTGCAATACAGATGATTTTACCCGCAATGTAAGATTATAACTTTGGCGGAATCCGAAAGGAATCCAGTTAATTAAAAGTTCCCAACAATGCAGGTCTCTGTAGATATCAACTGATGTGTATGTAAATTTGTTTTCATCGAAATTATATCCACTGCTCAATCCTATTCGCCAATTGGGTGTCAGGCTTAAATCACCTGAGAAGTTAAGATTTTGACGATAACTGCGGTTTGTTGTAAGTGTTCGTCTGTCAACAGGAGCATTATAAGAAAAATTATAAGAAAATCTGAGCGACCATGGTATACTGTAATCAATAATTCCCGGAGGCAATGTTTCATCAATTTCACTTTCTTCTTCATCAAATCCATTACCATTTATTCCATTCTCCATAATTCCGGCCATACCCCTGTGAGCATTATCCTGCTGTGTGGGTGATGGGCCTTGTCTTGAACTTCTATTTCCTGAACTTAAATTATAATTAAAACTCAGGCTCCACGTTGTGTTGGTGCGTTGCAAAAGCTTTTGGCCATCTTCCCAAAGAAACCTGTTTATACGTGTACCCTGCTCATTTACTGCATAAGGTGACCATGTGCCGCCGTAAGTAATATCAAATTGTCCAAATAGTCTGGTACGTCCACTAACCCTTATATCGCTCATATTTAATGAATCAGCTGCAAGATTATAACTTCCGGAAACGGAAAGATTATCTATCAGGGCAATTTTTCTTTCACCTGTAATTGTATCTCTTCGATTTCTTACCTTCATTTCCAGATTGTTTGAAACTGAAAGAGAGATAGAGCCTGATCTTCCTGCGCCCGGGACTCCGTAAGTTCCTCCTTCAAAATGAGAATATCTTACGGGTTGTTCACGATTAGGATCATTATAAAATCCATAATAACCCCAGAATGGATCGGCAAAATCAGGTCTGTATGAAAAACTTAAACTCGGAGAAACTACATGGCGCAAAGCTGTGACCGGACCACGTTGGAACTGCATAAGACCATAAACACGCGTATTTAAAGATGTACTATAGCTGAAATCGCGAACAGCATAAAATCCTCCTAAAGTATCTGTTATCACCTGGCCGGGAATAGGACCATCAGGATCAGAGAAATCATTATTAGGATCTGACTCCCAGCGCCTTTCAATCTTTTCAAAATACCATCTTTCATTATAGTTTAATGAATTACTCAGGTTAAAATGTCTTAACACTCTGAAACTATGACTTAAAGGAACTGCATGTTGAACACCACTTTTCATATTGTCAAAAACTGCGCTGGTAAACAATTCATCCTCAAGAACTGATATTCTGTTCGATGCATTCATATTGTAGTTCATAGTTATTTCCTCGTACCATCTTAATTTGCCCTGGGGCGATCTTCTTCTGAAAGGATAAAATCTTGATACACTAAAGGCCATTTCGGGTAAACTAAGGTCTACCCTTTGGGTTAGTGTATTCTGGCTGTGTCTTGCGTTTACTGAAAGATTGTACCTGCCGGCCCAGTTGGCAGAATAACTTATATTGGAAGAAAAAGTATTAGAAAGATAGTCGGATGCTGTGGTTGGGTTAAAACGATTAAATGAACTGCTACCGGCGTTAACATTAGCCCGAAATACACTATTGGGTCTTGCTTTAGGGTCCTGACCATGGCTCCATTGCACCCTGAAATCGCGACTGCGTTCATATCCCGGCAGGTCTCTCTCCCCAAGAATATTTATGGCATAATTGAGATTTATGCTTCCGTTATATTTATATCTTTTACGATAGGTTGAACCTAATCGTGCCGCCCAGCTACCACGTGAGTAAATATCTCCCCTTATGGATAAATCAACATAGTCATTAACTCCCCAGTAGAATCCCCCATTTTCAAGATAAAACCCCCGGTTACTTGCTTCACCATATGAAGGAACCAATATACCTGAAGCCTGCCCCTGGGTATTGGGGAAAAACCCAAATGGCAAAATCAGCGGGGTGTGCACCCCTGCAATGGTTAAACGTGGTGCACTTGTAATAATTTTATCATTGGGAATTACTTTCGCTCTGTTAAATGAGATGTGAAAATGGGGTTCAGGATTATCGCAGGTAGTGTATTTTCCTGAACTAACGTGGATAACCCTGTCTTCCATCATTTTTACCACTTCTCCGTGCATAAAACCGTCAGCTTCTTCCGTTATCACCTGAACGGTTCGCCCTCTTTGGGTTTCAAAGTTATACCGTAACTCCTTTGACTCGAAATTCTGTGAACCTTCAACAAAAACAGGATTCCCCTGTAATATACCCAATGAATCAGGTAAACCGCTTGCAAATAATTCTTTCTTACGGAAATCAATCATAATGTAAGCAGCAGTAAGGTTAATATTTCCATATTCCATTTCGGCGTCACCATATAAATAAACTATCTGGTTTTTTATATCAAATGGGATGGAGTCTTTTGCTGAGTATTCAACCCGTGTATCTAAAATGAAGGCTGTACCGGTTTGTCTTACTTCTTGTTCTGGGAGTGTGTCATTAATTTCCTGTTCAAAATCAGTAATAAAAATTGTATCTGAATCTATTTCGGAAAAGTCAGTAATAACAGGCAGTGTATCATTAGTCATTGCCTGGTCAACAGTTAATTCAGGGCTAATCAGAGTATCAGCCAAAAGAGTAGTTTGATTAAAATACAACCCCAAACCATTGACCTGTGTTTTTAAAATAACAGTCAGGCAACAGAAAACGATGACAAAAAACTTAAAAACTAAGTTTGTACGCAATTTTTTTTAATATTATTTTTGCACAATATGTGAGCTGAGCGATCGTATTACTGTAGTAAGAAAAACAGCGCAAAACTATAAAAAAACAGCCAATTTATAAGTGAAACGACAGATTATAATTTTTGGTATACTTGCATTTCTGTTTGTTTTTGTACAAGAAGCTTATGCCGACAGGCATGGATATGTGCGAAAAGTTGTTATTGATCCTGGTCATGGAGGCAGGGATCCGGGTGCACTGGGTTCTCAATCTAAAGAAAAGGATATTGTTTTAGCAATAGCCTTAAAACTGGGCGGTTATATCGAAAATAATTTCGATGATGTGAAAGTTATTTACACCCGTACTACCGATGAATTTGTAGGACTTGATCGCAGAGCACAAATAGCCAACGAAAACAAAGCAGATCTTTTTATATCCATTCATTGCAATTCAGCATCCAACAGAAGAGCATACGGTTCTGAAACGTTTGTAATGGGTTTACATCGAAGTCAGGAAAATCTTGAAGTTGCTAAAAAAGAGAATGCTGCTATTCTTTATGAGGAAGATTATCTGGAAACTTATGGCGGGTATGACCCAAACTCTCCTGAAGCCAATATAATCTTCAGTATGTATCAGAACATATATCTTAACCAGAGCCTTATTATGGCTTCATTAATTCAGGATCAGTTTCGCGACCGGGCAGGTCGTCATGATCGTGGAGTTAAGCAGGCGGGGTTTCTGGTGCTTTACAACATAACAATGCCCGGAATACTTGTAGAGGCAGGTTTTTTAAGTAACCCCCAGGAAGAGAAATACCTGATGTCAGAGCTTGGTCAGGCTCATATTGCTTCTGCCATATTCAGGGCTTTCAGAGATTACAAAAACTACCAGGACAACCTTGTAGCCCAGCAAATTTCAAACAACGGAACCATAACACCTGGTGGCTCAGCTACACAGGCTCATTTACCGGAAAGTCCACTTCAAAACAAAAATATCATTCTTACAGAAAGTCAACCTGAAGGTCCTGTAATTAGTTTCAGGGTGCAGTTTGCAACTACATCTCATGAGCGCGCCATAGACGACCCTGTATTCCGGAATCTTGAAGGCATAAGTTTTTACTTTCACGAAGGACTTTACAAGTATACTCTTGGAAACGAAAGAACCGTGGAAGCTGCCGGCCAGATTCAACAAAAACTACGTAACCAGGGTTTTAATGATGCGTTTATTGTTGCCTTTAAAGATAATGAACGTATATCCATTGCTGAAGCAGAAAGGTATATGGAGCAAAGTATGAAAAATCCATAGAAATAGTTAAATTTTGAAAATAACCAGAGAATTTAAAATAGGACTCCTGGCAGTTGCTGCCATTTTTTTGTTTATTTGGGGAATGAATTTCCTAAAAGGAAAAGATATTTTCTCCAGGCAGATGACTTTTTATGCCATTTACGACGATGTATCCGGCCTAATTGAGTCAAATCCGGTTTCTCTTAACGGAGTAAATATCGGCCAGGTAAATCGTATCCGATTCATGCCCGATGGTTCCGGAAGAATATTGGTAGAGAATATTATACGAAGAGATGTTGTAATTCCGGATAATTCAAAATCTATACTTACAGGAATGAGTCTTACCGGAACCCGCGAAATCATTATTTCCCTGGGAGATTCACCCAATCTTATCTCTAATGGTGATACACTTGCATCTGCTCAGCAAACATCAATCCAGGATGAAGTAAGCCAACTTGTAGCCCCCATAAAACAGAGGGCTGATGACCTTTTTGTTCAGGTAGATTCGGTTTTGGTAATTTTTCAGGCCATATTTAATAAGCAAACCCAACAAAATATAGTAAGCAGTTTCGAAAGCATTCAAAATACACTTGATAATCTTGAACAAACCACAGAAACTCTTGACAAAACCATTGAAGAAGAGTCATCAAGGCTTTCCGTAATACTTTCCAATACTGAGTCTATATCTTCCAATCTTAAAAATAATAATGAACTGATATCCAATATAATTCAGAATTTTTCGAGTATTTCTGACAGCATTGCAGCAGCCAATATTCAGCAAACTCTGGCTCATACTGAAGAAAGTTTGGCAAACCTAAACGCTATTCTTGAGAAAGTTAACAAAGGAGAAGGCTCACTGGGCTTACTGGTAAATGATGAAGAACTGTATAATAATATGCAATCATCTTCCAGGCAATTGGAATTGCTGCTCGAAGATATCCGCAAAAACCCCGGAAGCTATATCAATATTTCTGTTTTTGGCGGAAGATGATAAATTCTGATAATCTTCCTTTTTAGGTTATATACAAAACTTTCTTCTGATAATCATATTACCCATAATGTAAATCTAAAATTCATGAAAATCAGAACACTACTTCCCTGGGCTTTTTTTGCCTTTATTTTTATTTTAACTTCCTACTCTCCTGAACAAAAAGTCCCACGCAATCTCAAAAAGGCAGTTGAAACATTTTCTGAAGACAAGGCCCTTTATAGTGCATCCTGGGGTTTAATAGCCGCAGATGCTAAAACCGGTAAGGAACTGGTTTCAGTTAGTCCGGGGCTTGCATTAATACCGGCATCTACACAAAAGGTGGTAACGACGCTCACAGCTATGGCGATGCTGGGAACTGACTATCGGTTTGAAACACTAATACAGTATGACGGGCAAATCATAAACGGCGTAATTAATGGAAATCTTTACATCCATGGCGGAGGTGATCCCTCATTGGGTGCCAGCCAGCTCGATGACAGCCTGATAATTGAAAATACTTTTTCCTTTTGGCTGGATGATTTAAAGGCAGCAGGAATTTCTGCTGTTGATGGACATATAATTGCAGATGCCTCATTCTTTGATGATCATATGATCCCACCCAAATGGATGTGGGAAGATATAGGTAATTATTATGGCGCCGGGGCCCACGCATTAACCGTATATGAGAATATGTATACGGTATTTTTTCAACCTGGTCGCGCTGAAGGAGAGCCGGCTGGTGTTATTAAAACAGAACCTGTTATTCCTTACATGGATTTTATAAATGACGTTACAACCGGTCCGCGTGGTTCGGGCGACAGGGTTTACATTTACGGTGTTCCCCGACAAAATACCCGCTGGCTGACCGGTACTGTACCTCTCGGTCAGAACAATTTTCCTGTACGCGGCTCCATGCCTGATCCAGGTTACTACTTAGCAAATGCATTCAGAGAATACCTGGGTAATAACGGAATTACCATTACAGGTGAAACTCATACGCATCAGACTTTAAAAAAACTACAACCTATAGAAACAAGAACCCTGGTATCGCGCTGGGAATCGCCTGAACTACTATATATTGCCGAAAGAACCAACATGGCAAGTGTGAACACTTACGCTGAAAATATTATAAAAACACTGGGAAGAACCTTTGGAAACGGAGGCACTTTTTCAGAAGGTGCCGAAGTGATTAAAAACTTCTGGGAAGAAAAAGGCATTATTATTACAGGCTTACGGATGCATGATGGCAGCGGTCTTTCTTCATTTAATAATATTTCAGTAAGGCAACTCAACGAAATGCTGCTTTATGCGGCTTCTGACGAATCACTATATGCCGCTCTGATAAAAGGATTTCCGGTAGCAGGAGAATCCGGTTCTTTAAGCAGATTATTTCGTGGCACCAGATCACAGGGAGTACTGGCTGCAAAAAGTGGTTTTCTGGGTAATGTAAGAGCCTACAGCGGATATACACGCAGCCGCAACGGCAGTCTGATTGCCTTTACTTTCATTGTTAACAACTACGCCGGACCCAATATTCAGTTGAGAGACAACATGGTGAAAGTGATGGATGAAATAAGTGGCTTATGAGTTGATGATTTATTTAGTTATTTAGTTATTGGGTTATTGGGTTATCGAAGCGAAGATCCCGAGAGCGGTGAGCGATCCGGGATTTGAAGCATATTGGGATGACATCCCTGACAACCCCACCGGCTTTCCTGATAAAAAACTGCTATCAATAACCAGGTATTGAATATCAGAATGGATTGGAGGGATGTAATCCCTTAAGTTTCTTAGTCCTTTTTTAACCATATAAGGCATATAAGGGTTTGGAAGGTATATAAGGGACGGAAGACCGGAGTACGAAGTCCGAAGACCGGAGATCGGGAGACCGAAAATTGAAAAATTCGAAGCACGAAGTTCGAAGCACGAAAAAATCATAAATCCTAAATCAATAATCATAAATTAATAAACTCTGCGCAACTCCGCA
>SKSE01000282.1 GCA_007118135.1 Bacteroidales bacterium
AAAAATCAATAAAACAAAAGTGTACCATGAATGCATTAAAAAGAAACATTGCAATCCTTTTTTTAACCCTTGCGGGAACTTTGGTTTACGGGCAAAGCGCATCTGTATCGCCATCACGATTATATTTCAATGCCGAACCCGGGCAAACCCAGGTAAGGCGAATTACAGTAACAAACAATTCGGAGACACCCCAATCTTTTACAGTAAGCTTTGCAGATTTTTCATCACCGGGTACCGATGGCAAAACAGAACTGGCAGATGCAGGAGAGAGTCCCCATTCTGCCAGTAGATGGCTCAGCGCATCCCCATCACTGGTAGAACTGAATGCAGGAGAATCGCGCGATGTGGAAGTTATCCTGCAACTGCCCGACTCTCCTGAGGCTGCAAAGGTAGTATGGGCTACTACACTGATAAGGCTGGCCAGGGAAAGAACACAACCTCCCGGGCTGGGAGAAGACGACATGGGGTTTGGTATTATGCATACTTTCCAGTTTGTCATTCACGTTTTCCAGACACCCCCGAGTGTTACTTTCAAAGATGCACGCATACTCGCATTTAAAGACTCCGGAAAAGATGATGAGGGAAAAAGAACCTTAATGCTGCATTTGGAAAATACCGGAGAAGCCATCATTGACGTAGCGGCTTATATTGAACTTACCAATCTTCGCACCGGTGAAACTATCCGGGAGAGGGCAAGAGCTTTTACCACTTTACCAGGTCATAGCCGTAAAATGAATTTTAACCTTCCCGAAAACCTGGTTCCGGGAGATTATTCAATTCTGGGGGTAGTTGACTATGGCGACAGAGAAGCTGTTATAGCAGCAGAATTGAATATTACAGTGGAATAAACGTTTCAGGAATTATCATCGGCAAACCATTCAGCATAGGATGTGGCTGTTTCATGTAACCGCAGACTGTGAAGGTGTGTATTCTCAGGTAATCTGGCTGAAATTCTTTCTGCAAAATCTGTTACCATATTCTCGCAGGTAGGCTGGTAATCCAACTCCATAACTTTTCCAATAAGTTCTGAATCCTTTACAAAATTGCTATGGGGAGTTCCTTTACGTATCATCAGGGCATGGTCGAAAGGTTTGGTAATTAATTCATTTACAATTTTTTTCAACTCAGAAAAATCCATAACCATCCCGAACTTGGGGTGTGTGGGGTCTGAAATGGGTTTGCCAATCAAGGTTACGTATAAAAGATAACTATGTCCGTGTATATTGCGGCAGGCTCCGTCATAGCCCCAGAGAGCATGGGCGGCCTCAAAACGAAATTCTTTGGTAATTCGGATGAATGCAGGCTTCATTAATAAATCAGGTTAAAATATAAAAGGTGGCTTTTCTATTTATAAAGTTAGTGATAAAAACAACTATCCTTGATAACAGAATTAAACCTGCAAATTTAGTTCAAAATTTTATGGTATAGGTATACGTTGTTTTTGGCGGTTTTTTTTCTTCGTTAGATGTTTTCTGTCCTGTTTTTTCCTTACCTGAAGATTGGGTATAAACCATTTTTATTTTTTGCTGATGTTTTTCTTTGGGAAGTCTGAAAGGTATTTTTATCTTGCTGTGGGTAGTAACACGAACTCCTCGATTTTTTACAGCATCATATTGAATCAGTTTTACCAGCCTTATGGCTTCTTCATCACATCCAAATCCCAGGCTTTTTTCAATTACAGGATCAAATACCTCTCCGTTATCAGAAACCTTGTATTTGACAATTACATCACCTTCAATTTTTTTCTCAAGAGCTTCTTTGGGGTAAGTCATATTTTTTTTGAGAAACTCCTTAAGTTGCTCCCTGCTGCCATGTATGTGGGGCTTCTTTATAAACTTTTTTTGTTTATGGTGCCTGGGGTTTTTAGTCATGGTAGTAAGTTGGCTTTGGCTTTCAATTTCTTATTTCATTTATTTCTTCAAACAAACCTAATTAAATTTTCGCAAATGGGGAAGGCAATTTCCTGCAAAAAAATATTTTCACATACAAAAAAAGCAATTTAAAAGATGATTTATCTTATTTGTCAGGAATTTGTATTATTAATGTTTGCTCATGATGGTTTGTGATGTACTGATTTCTTCATTTTGTTATTTTTGTACCTTCAAGTTTACGGAATACAATCAAAAATTACGAAAATTTCAAAAGGGAAAAATCATTTATATTGAATTAATCAAATATTTTCACTCAATCAATTAATTATCAAAACATGAAGATTAAAAAAGTTCAAACTTTTTTGTTGCTGTTTTTTATGCTGCTGGCCATAGTACCTTTACGTTCGCAGGCCTGTACAAATGTGCTTGTATCGCGAGGTGCCAGTGCTGATGGCAGTGTAATGACCAGTTGGACCTACGATGTGGCGGGCTTTGCACAGCCACTCTATTTTTATGAAGGCGGAGAATATGCTGCGGGAGACTCCCTCGATATTTTTGGCTTTCGCGATGGTGATTTCCTGGGAAGAATAGGCCAGGTTGCACGTACCTATCGTGTAATAGGTAATATGAATGAGAAGCAGGTTGCCATTACCGAAACTACTTTCACCGGGCGTAGTGAGCTGCATGGAGGAGAGGGAGTTCTGGATTACGGAAATCTCATCTGGATCACTCTGCAACGGGCCGGTTCGGCAAGAGAAGCCATCCTGATTATGGATGAACTTGCAAAAAAATACGGATACATAGACACCGGTGAAACCTTTTCTATTGCAGATAAGAACGAAGTGTGGATTATGGACTTTATAGGTAAAGGCAAGCATGGTAAAGGAGCCGTTTGGGTTGCTGCCCGTGTACCTGAAGGTTATATTGCTGCGCACGCCAACCAGTCGCGAATCAGGAAGGTAAACTGGAGAGACACCGATAACTGGATGTGGGCTGAAGATGTGGTTGACTTCGCCAAAGAGATGGGATGGTTCAGAGGCAGAAACCGTAATTTCAGTTTTCGTGAAGCATACGACCCCGTAACACCCACATCATTATTGCTTTGCGAAAGCCGGGTCTGGAGTGTTTACAATCGTGCCGCACCCTCCAAAAACTTCTCAGCTGATTACTGGCGTTGCGTAGAAGGTGCAGAACCTTATCCCTTGTTTATCAAACCCGATGAAAAAATTACAGTGGAATCCATGATTGGTCTCATTCGCGATCATTTTCATAATACGCCTTATTATACGGGAGAAGGCTATGCTGCCGGGCCATATAATAACCCATACCGTTGGCGCCCCATATTCTTTGAACTGGAAATGGATGATGATACTATCAATTATGCATGGGAGAGACCTATCTCCCAATCTCAAACAGCTTTTTCTTTCGTTACCCAGGCCCGCAATTGGCTGCCCGATGAAATTGGCGGCATTTGCTGGTATAGTGTTGATGACAACCATACCAATGTGTTTATGCCCCTTTATCTGGGTATGAAAAAGCCACCAAAATCCCTTACCATTGCTGACCCCATAAAGTTTGAGTGGGAATCGGCATATTGGACATTTGACCTCCTGGCCAACTATGCCTATGAGCAATACGGAATTGTAATTGATGATATACAGGCTGAACAGAAAAAACTGGAGAATCGCGCTTTTGTAATGACAAGAGCAGTTGATTTGGCAGCTATGGACCTTTATCAAACCGAAAAGGAAATGATGCGCGAGTATCTTACCGATTTCAGTGTAAACCATGCCGAATATGTTGTAAATCGCTGGAGAGATTTCAGTGGAGAAATTTTTTCAAAATACAATGACCGGTACATTCGTGATGAAGATGTGTTAAGGCCATGGCCGCAAGGAATCGGATATCCTGAGTGGTATCTGCGCAGGGTGGTTGAAGAAAGACCCAATTTCTATGATGTCAGATGGCGTAAACCTGGTGAGCCTATCAAATAGTAAATCGAGAAATTCGAAATAATAAATTCAATTATTTAAATCATTCTATTAAGAAACTAAAAATGATAAAAAACAATTATTTTAAAGTGATTCTGCTGGTAATATTTGTAGGCTTCTTTACCCCACGAGCCAATACCTGCACCAATGTACTCGTATCTGCCGGTGCCAGCGCCGATGGAAGTGTTATGATCAGCTACCTTGCTGATGCGGGTGGTTTTATGGACCCCCTTTATTATTATCCCGGTGGTGAATATGAAGAAGGAGATTCTATTGATATTATCTGCTGGCATTACGGCCATTTGCTTGGCAGAATTCCACAGGTGCGCCAAACCTATCGTGTAATCGGTAACATGAATGAGCACCAGGTTGCCATTGGTGAAACTACCTTCACAGGGCGCCCTGAGCTGCACACACCCAATGGTTTTATCGATTATGGCGCTATGATGTATATTGCTCTTCAACGTTCTAAAACTGCCCGTGAAGCTATACAGGTGATGACCGGGCTGGTTGACGCACATGGTTATAACAGCACCGGTGAATCTTTTTCCATTGCTGATAAGAATGAAGCATGGATCATGGAATTCATAGGTAAAGGTGAGCATGGCGAAGGTGCCGTTTGGGTTGCCGTAAGGGTTCCCGATGGTTACATTGCTGCTCATGCTAACCAGGCACGTGTCAGAACCATTGACTGGGAAGATACTGATAACTGGATGTGGTCAGACGACCTTGTTGACTTTGCACGCGAAATGGGCTGGTTCGACGGACCCAAAGAAGAATTCAACTTTGTGGAAGCATACGCTCCCCTTACCTGTGAGTCATTGCTCCTTTGTGAAGGCCGAGTATGGAGTGTTTTCCGAAGAGCTGCACCTTCGCAGGATTTCCCTGCCGAATACTGGCGTTGCGTGGAAGGTGCCGAACCTTATCCGCTTTTTGTAAAACCCGACCGCAAAGTTACCGTTCAGGATATGATCGGTTTTGTGCGTGATCATTTCCATGATTCTCCATTCTATACTGCTGAAGGATATAGTGCAGGTCCCTATAACAATCCCTACCGCTGGAGACCTATCTATTTTGAACTTGATGGTCAAAAGTATGCATGGCCCCGCACCATCTCACAGCCACAAACCGGATTTTCATTCATATCACAATCCAGGAATTTTCTTCCCGATCCCATAGGGGGCATCTTCTGGTATGGTGTTGATGATACATATTCCAATGCTTATATGCCCCTTTATGTGGGTATGCAGAGAGCTCCGGTTTCGCTTACCACAGGAAATATCGTAGACTTTGACTGGGATTCGGCATTCTGGGTTTTCAACCTTGTGGCCAACTATGCTTATGGTCTTTACAGCTATATCATTGAAGATATCAAAGAAGTACAGCAGGAAGTAGAAAACCGCTCACACGTTATGACCAAAGCTGTTGATATGGCAGCCAAAGCACTATATGATACTGACCAGGAAATGATGTATGAATATCTGACTGATTTTAGTATAAACAATGCAGAATATACAGTTCAACGCTGGAGAGAACTGGGGTATCATATCTTTTCAAAGTACAATGATCGCTATATTCGTACTGAAGATGCTCTGAGGCCATGGCCCCAGGGTATTGGCTATCCCGAAGATTTCCTGCGCCGCTCCGTAGAAAAACGCCCCGATTATTACGATGTAAGATGGCGTAAGCCCGGTGAGCCTATAAAATAAAGTTAACCCAGGGGTGTTAAAGTTTTCTCTGTTAAAAAGCCGGAAGTTTGTAGCTTTGCTCAATCAAAATTGGGCTGCAAACTTCCGGTCTTGTTTTAGCCGATAATTTATTACTGAAAAATGACAAAATCTCCATTGTTAAGTATTCGCAATCTGAGTATAGGTTTTGAAACCGATGAAGGTTTTGTTTCGGCTGTTGAGAATATTAGCTTTAAACTTGAAGAAGCACAAACCATGGGGCTCGTGGGTGAGTCGGGTAGTGGTAAGTCGGTTTCTGCATTGTCGGTAATGCGTTTGCTGCCTCAACGAACTTCAAAAATAACTTCCGGAGAAATTTTGTTTCATCATCCTGACAAGGGAGAAATTGATCTTCTGAAATTATCTGAAGAACAGATGCAGCATATTCGTGGGAATTATATCGGGATGATTTTCCAGGAACCCATGACCTCACTTAATCCGGTAAAGCGTTGCGGCGAACAGGTTATGGAGAGCATTCTCTGGCACAAGAAATCTGGAGAAAAGGATGCACGCGACAATGTGATTCAGCTGTTTGAAGAAGTTAAACTTCCCGAACCCCAAAGAACTTTCCGGAAATATCCACACGAACTTTCTGGCGGACAGAGACAAAGGGTCATGATTGCCATGGCCATTGCCTGCGATCCATTGCTTCTGATTGCTGATGAGCCCACCACCGCCCTGGATGTTACTGTGCAGAAAAATATTCTGCAACTGATCGGCGAATTGCAAATCCGGCATAAAATGAGTGTACTCTTCATTTCGCATGACCTGGGAGTGATTCACGAAGTGGCCGATCATGCTGCCATCATGCGTAAGGGGCAAATTGTTGAAACCGGCAATGTAAAAGAACTTTTCAGAAATCCGCAACACCCATACTCCAAAGGCCTGGTTGCCTGCCGGCCGGGTACACATGTGAGACCCCGTTATCTGCCTGTTGTAGCTGATTTTGAATCCGCCAAGGAAGGGACTCCTGCTTTTGTTCCGGAAGAAGAAACACCGGAAGAAAGAAAGAAAAGGCACAATACAATTTATTCGCAAGCTCCGGTTCTTGAAGTAAAAAGATTGCAGGCTGGCTTTATAACCCGCAAAAGCTTCCTGGGAAAACCCAAAGACTGGTTTCGGGCCGTCAACGATGTAAGTTTCTCGGTTTACAAAGGTGAAACCCTCGGACTGGTGGGCGAATCGGGTTGTGGAAAGACCACACTGGGGCGCACCATTCTTCGACTTTTCGAACCCATGGGAGGACAGGTTATTTACAAAGGGACTGATCTTGCAAAACTAAAAAAAGATGACCTTCGAAAACTCAGGCCACGAATCCAGATCATTTTTCAGGACCCTTATTCTTCGCTCACGCCGGGCATGCAGGTAGGGACTGCTATTCTTGAGCCCATGCGCATACATGGCATGGGAAACAATGATTCTGATAGAAAGCAAAATATCCTGGATCTTTTAAAAAGAGTCGGACTGGAAGAAAAATATTATCATCGTTACCCTCATGAATTTTCCGGCGGACAGCGTCAGCGCATCTGTATTGCAAGGGCACTGGCACTGCAGCCCGATTTTATAATCTGCGACGAATCGGTTTCGGCACTAGATGTTTCGGTGCAGGCCCAGGTGCTCAATCTGCTCAACGATCTGAAAAGAGAATTCGGTCTTACCTACATTTTTATTTCGCATGATTTGTCGGTGGTAAAATTCATGTCAGACCGCATCATGGTAATGCAAAACGGAAAGATTGTAGAAAGCGGAGAAGCAGATCAGGTATATCTGAATCCTGAAATGTCTTATACACGAAAACTAATTGATGCAGTGCTGCATCCTGAATAAAAATAATTTATCTCCTGCTGTTTTCTCTGGAATAGCATCTCCTGCAAAGAGGCTCATAGGATTCCTTCTCCCCAAGAACCACCAGCTTGTCACTTACAATTGTGCGGTGCGAAAAATGCGCAAGACTGCCACATTTAACACAAATTGCATGTACTTTGGTAATATACTCAGCCACGGCCAGTAAATTAGGAATAGGACCAAAAGGTTTTCCCTTGAAATCCATATCAAGTCCTGCAACAATAACCCTAACTCCCTGATTGGCAAGCTGCATACACACATTGGGAAGCTCAGCATCAAAAAACTGTGCTTCGTCAATACCCACAACATCTACATTATTTGCCAGCAGCAGAATATTGGCAGAAGCAGGTACCGGAGTCGATAGAATCTCTCTTGCGTCGTGCGATACAACCTTTTCTTCATCATATCTTACATCGATGGCGGGTTTGAAAATTTCAACCTGTTGGCGGGCAATTTTTGCCCGCTTCAGCCGCCTTATCAACTCTTCGGTCTTTCCTGAAAACATGCTTCCGCATATTACTTCTATCCAGCCACGACCATCAGATGTATCTATATCTTTTTCAAGAAACATGAAAGGGTAATTGGTTTTTCTTTGCTAATTTTGCAGAATTTAATTCCCGGCTTATAAAAGAAAGGGATATTTTTTCCCTGCAAAGATAAATTATCAAATACAATAAGAATCTATTTTTATCGCTTTTTATTCAGACAAACAAACACTCATTTTTTATGACTTTATCAGAAACCAAAGAAAATATTGTAAACCTGCTGGAAAACATCATTAAAAGAACTGAATTGATTGAAAGGCAGTCGGGGAGCAGAAACCTGCTGGAGATTGACCTGGCAATGGAAGATCTCAGATTGCTTTATCGTGAGTTGAACCTTTTAAGAAAACTTTCGGAAAATGAGAATCTTGCCGGAGCTCCAATAATCAAACAGGAGAAAAAGGAAGAAAAAGTGCATGAGCCAGAGCAGCCTAAGGTAAAACCGCAGGAAAAAGTTTCTGAGCCCGAAGCCGTAAAACCAGTAGAGAAAAAGGTTGAAGAGAAGCCTTTGGAAGTAAAAGAAGATCCTGTGGTAAAGGTTGAACCTGAGCCTGTTGTTCAGGAACAAAAGCAGAAATCAGAAGTTAAACCTGAACTGGTACATCGTCATGAAACTAAACCGGAATCAAATTCTGAACCCAAAACCAGGACTGAAACTGTTGAAACATCCAAGCCGCTTGTTGGAGAAAAATTTTCAAGCGAAAAAAGCTCAATTCATGAACGCCTGGCCCAAATCAAGGATGATAAAAGTATTGGGGCACGTATGCAATATAAGCCCGTAAAAAATATCAAGGAAGCCATTGGGATCAATGAGAAATTCCTTTTTATTAATGAGCTTTTCAATGGTGATCTGAAATCCTACAACGAGTCAGTAGAAAAACTCAATGATTTCCCATCTATTCATGAAGCGTTTGAGTTTCTGAACAGGCTTACCTACGAATTTCAGTGGGATGGGCAAAGGTCTTCTGATACCATTGAAAAATTTGCCAATCTGGTTCAGAGAAGATACATGTAAATTTTGCTGAAAGTCAGTTTCCTGCCATGTCAAAGCTATATATTATACCCACTCCTGTGGGAAATCTTGGCGATATTACCCAACGTGCCATAAAAGTGCTGGAGGAGATTGACTTTTTGCTTGCTGAGGATACCCGTAAAACCGGAATATTGCTTAAGCATCTGGGATTAAATGTAAGCATGCACCCTCACCATGCTTTCAACGAACACAAAACTCTTGACGCACTGATTGATAAGCTACTGGCCGGTGCTGTCATAGGTCTGGTAAGTGATGCAGGTACACCGGCGGTTTCAGATCCCGGGTTTTTGCTGGTGCGCGAGTGTATTAAAAACGGTATTGCTGTGGAATGTTTGCCGGGTGCAACAGCTTTTGTCCCGGCACTGGTTAACAGCGGTTTGCCTGCCGACAGATTTTGCTTTGAAGGATTTCTTCCCGTGAAAAAAGGACGCAAAACCCGCCTTGAAAGTCTCAGGGAAGAAACCCGCACTATGATTTTTTACGAATCACCCCATAAACTGTTGAAAACCCTTGCAGACCTAATGGATATATTTGGGCCTGATCGAAAAGCAAGCGTTTCAAGAGAAATATCCAAAATACACGAAGAAACCATAAGAGGCAGCTTACAGGAAATAATCAATTACTATCAGTCACATACCCTGAAGGGAGAAATAAGTCTGGTAGTAGCAGGAAAAGAATGATGTTAATTAATCGTCGAGTTTAAGCACAGCCATAAATGCCGATTGAGGAACCTCCACGTTTCCTATCTGGCGCATTCGCCTCTTACCTTTCTTCTGTTTTTCGAGCAGTTTCCTTTTACGTGTAATATCACCACCATAACATTTTGCGGTTACATCTTTTCTTAACGCTTTAACCGTTTCACGTGCTATAATTTTTGCACCGATACCTGCCTGTATAGCAATATCGTATTGTTGCCTTGGGATAAGCTTACGGAGTTTTTCGCAAATCTTCTTGCCAAATTCATAGGAGTTGGCTCTGTGAATAAGTGCTGACAAAGCATCTACCTGGTCGCCGTTGAGAAGGATGTCCAGTTTTACCAGTTCCGATTCGCGATAACCTATTGGATAGTAATCGAAAGATGCATAGCCACGCGATATGGTTTTCAACCTGTCGTAAAAGTCAAAAACGATTTCTGACAATGGCATCTCAAAGGTAAGTTCAACCCTGTCGGTAGAGAGGTAAACCTGATTTTTAATCTGGCCTCTCTTGTCCATACACAGCGACATGATAGCACCAATGTATTCTGATTTGGTAATGATCTGGGCCTTGATGTAAGGTTCTTCAATGAAATCCAATACGTTGGGGCCGGGCATGTCGGAGGGATTGTTAACAACGAATTTCTCTCCCTTTTTTGTGTGCGCCCAATAAGAAACGTTAGGCACTGTAGTAATCACTGTCATTTCAAACTCACGTTCCAGGCGTTCCTGAACGATTTCCATGTGCAACATTCCCAGGAATCCACAGCGGAAACCAAAACCCAGAGCGGCTGAAGATTCCGGTTCAAAAGTGAGGGATGCATCGTTGAGTTGTAATTTTTCCATGGCAGTACGCAACTCTTCAAAATCATCGTTCTCAACGGGATAAATCCCGGCAAAAACCATGGGTTTTACGTTTTCAAAACCCTGTATGGGTTCGGTTGTTCCACCAGTAATATGGGTAATGGTATCGCCCACTTTAACCTCACGGGCATCTTTTATACCTGATATGATATAACCTACATCTCCTGCAAAAATGGTTTTTCTGGGCACCTGGCGCAATTTCAGAACCCCAACCTCATCGGCATCATATTCCTTTTTGGTGGCCATAAACTTCACCAGATCGCCCTGTGAGATTTTTCCGTTAAATACCCTGAAGTAAGCAATAACCCCCCTGAAGGAATTATAAACCGAGTCAAAAATCAGAGCCTGAAGGGGTGCATCCGGGTTACCGGTGGGTGAAGGAACCTTTTCCACTATGGCTTCAAGAATCTTATCAACTCCAAAACCGGTTTTTCCGCTGGCAGGAATGATCTCTTCCAGGTCGCAACCAATCAGGTCAATGATCTGGTCAGCGACTTCATCAGGCATGGCGCTGTCAAGATCCATTTTATTGAGAACAGGAATAATGGTTAGATCATGCTCAAGGGCCAGGTAAAGATTCGATATGGTCTGGGCTTCAATGCCCTGTGTTGCATCAACGATAAGCAATGCTCCCTCGCAGGCGGCAATACTTCGTGAAACTTCATAACTGAAATCTACGTGTCCGGGAGTATCAATAAGGTTGAGAATATATTTTTCTCCATCCTGTTCATACTCCATTTGAATAGCGTGACTTTTTATGGTGATTCCGCGCTCGCGCTCCAAATCCATATTGTCAAGAGCCTGGTCTTTGAAGTCGCGTTCGCTGATGGTGTTTGTCATTTGTAACAGCCTGTCGGCCAGGGTACTCTTACCATGGTCGATATGGGCGATTATGCAAAAATTACGAATGTTTTTCATAGCCTGCAAAATTACAACTAAAAACGATACCCCCGATTGTTTTTACACGCTGCTGATGCAAATTTTCGGGGATATAATCTGAAAATTTCAACACTTTACGCTCAAGTTAAAATTGGCTTATCTTTGTAGCTTTAATTTTTATGCACACGCAAAATAAAGCCGTATTTTTCGCGTATTTCTATACATGAACCTTTGAAAACTTACTCAAACTTTTCTATGATACGAGGTATTACCCGGTTAATATTCCTGTTATTTTTCTCAAGTGCTTTTGCAGGTTTTTCTCAGGGAATAACATTTCCCATCCATATTCATGATGGCCAGGTTATTGAAACCTGCTCGGGCTTTTTTGCCGATAGCGGCGGAGATACATTAACCAACTATGGCAATAATGAAAACTTCTCTGTTACCTTTACTGCTGATGCAGACGAAGGAGATGACCTTTACCTGAAATTCAGTTTCCTGTTTTTTGAGTTAGATGACAATGATTATCTCTACGTATTTGATGGTGAAGATGATTCTGCACCGCTTGTTATCCAGGCAACGGGTGGTGATCTTGCCGGCCAGGAAATCTGGGCAACAGGTTCGTCTCTGCATTTTAGATTTGAATCATCGCCCACTGTTACTGCAGCAGGCTGGCTGGCACAGATAGAGTGTTTCAGTCTTTGCGATGCTTTTTATGCTTCTGTGGATACCGACAGTGGAAGTTTTGATTTTTGCCCTGATATACAAAGTGTTACATTCTATGGCTCTGCCGGATATCTGGGAGGAGATTCCCAGGGCACGGGCAATCAGTATCTTTTTGAATGGAATTTTGATGGTGAGATAAAGCAGGGGCAAACTGTAAATCATACCTATACTGAACCGGGGGCCTATCCCTTCAGGCTTATAGTTACAGATCCGTTAAATAATTGTATTGCAGACACTCTTAAAACCGTTAGAATTGCCACCATCCCTAATTTTAACAATACCATAGCATCATCAGATACGGTATGTGCATTTGAAACCTTTACTCTTATTGGTAGTGCCAATCCGGTTTCCTGGACAGGTTTTCCCACAGTTGTTGATACTGTGGCTTTTATCAATGATGAAAATATTTTTGAATCGAGCCTTGATTTTGATGTTTTTGAAGAATCAGCCCAGTTGTTAGTACAGGATGATTTTGACAGGGTTTGTATCAACATTGAACATGTTGATTTCGGACATTTAATCTTTGAATTAGAATGCCCCAACGGGTCACAAATCCTTTTAAAAGATCTTGGGTTCGGGGGTGCACACCTGGGAGAACCTGTGGTACCCATCGATAATATCCCCGGTATTGGATATGAGTATTGTTTCAATACTACACCGCAATTTGGTACCATGGATGAAACATCTTTCCAGTTTCATGAATACCTTGATCAGGCAGGAAACTATTATGTAAATCAACCCTATTTACCTCCCGGGAATTATACACCCGAAGAATCCTTTGAAATGTTATTAGGATGCCCCCTTAATGGTGAGTGGACACTGAGAATAATTGATAATATCACCGGAACCTCTGGCCATGTGCTGGGGTGGAGTTTGTTCTTTGATGATAAATTTTATCCCGACAGCCTCATATTCACTCCCGAAATTGTTGAAGAAAAATGGTACGATGCCAATAACAATCAGCTCAATGGAAATCCTGTTTCAGTAACTGAAGACATTGAAGGTGATTATTTTTATACTTTTCGTACCATCGATAATTTTGGTTGTGAATGGGATACAATAATTAACATAACAGTATTACCACTGCCACAGGCCGAGATTGTATCGGAGCTTGAAATACCGGTATGTGAAGGAGATTCAACATTGCTTACAGTTGAACCCTTAAACTTCGGAGATCAGCTCGATTGGGTGTACCAATGGATGCTTGAGGGCGCAGAACTAGAAGGACGTATTTATGATACTTTGATGGCAAAAAATCCGGCTACCTACATGGCAAGAGTTACTGATATTATTACCGGATGTTCCGATATTTTTAATATTACTGTTTCTACCCAGAACTGCGATCTTCAGGTTCCCAATGTATTTACCCCCAACAATGATGGCATAAATGACTTTTTTGAAATAATTAACCTGGAACATTACCCTGGGAGCAATATTGTTATTTACAACAGGCACGGGAAAAAGGTTTTTGAAAGTAATGACTATTATGGTAACTGGTGGGATGGAGGTAATCAGCCTGATGGTACTTATTATTATGTCCTTACCTATGTTAGGCAGGGCGAAAGAAGACAAACTCAGGGAGTCATTACAATTGTCCGATGAAAACTTTTGCTTTTTAAGTATTTAATCTTTAAAGCCTTTTTCCGGTAGCGGGAGAAGGCTTTATTTTTTTGAGTTTGTTGAAATTTCTCAGAGATTTTGCTGATTAAAAAGTTTGTTCTCGGGCATGATATAATACCAAAAAAGAAAAAATATTTTTTGCAGGTATGGCTTAAAGATTTATTTTTGAGCCTTCAAATTAAAACCAATCAATTGAATCTCAATAAAAAGTTAACTATGAGTGAAACTGATAAAGAAAAAAAGAAGGGTACTTTTCAAAAGATACTTGATAAAGTTGAGGTTGTAGGGAACAAACTTCCACAACCGGTTACCTTGTTTGCAATCCTTATGGGGGTTGTATTGCTTCTTTCCTGGATTTTTGGTGGAGTAAGTGTGCTGAAACCAGGTACCGGAGCTGCAACAGGTATTCCCGAAGAGTTTATTGTAGTAGAAAATCTGCTTACCAAGGATGGCATTCAACGAATCTTTACCAGCATGGTAAACGTTTTTGCCACATTCCCTCCCCTGGGGCTGGTACTGGTTGTAATGCTTGGTATTGGTGTTGCAGAACATACAGGTATGATTGCAGTTGCCTTGAAAGTATTTGTATCTAAGGTGCCCAAAGTTACCATCACGTTTTTCCTTGTTGTTGCCGGTATGCTTAGCTCTGTTGCCGCCGATGCAGGCTATGTGGTTCTGATACCCATGGGTGCTGCTATTTTTATGGGAATGGGACGGCATCCGCTTGCCGGTATTGCAGCTGCATTTGCCGGAGTTTCCGGCGGATTTGGTGCCAATATCCTTCCCACAGGCTTGGACCCCATGATTGCTGCTTTTACTGAACCTGCAGCAAATCTCATTGACCCGGCTTATACAGTTAATCCGTTATCAAATTGGTTTTTGATGGCAGCATCAGTACCATTGGTTGGTATAGCCGGTACCTGGGTTACTGAAAAGATTTTGGTTCCCAGGCTAGGTGAATATCGCCCCGAAGGTGGTCTAATTGTAGAAGAAGCCAATAATGAAGTAACACCTCAGGAGCGTAAAGCCTTGAAATGGTCAATAATTTCAGTTCTGTTGGTGTTGATATTGGTGGCCATTACTATTATTCCTTCCAACGGACTTCTGAGAGGTGAAATTGATCCTGTTACCGGAAACCCAAGCATGCAGCCATTTTATAATTCGCTGGTACCCATAATGTTTATCATTTTCTTTGTGGCAGGTTTGGTTTTTGGTATTGTTTCCAAAACCATAAAAAATGACAAGGATGTATCTGATATGACTGCCAAGTCTATGTCAACAATGGGTCTCTATATTGTTATTGCATTTGTAGCAGCGCAATTTGTGGCCTATTTCAACTGGTCAAATCTGGGTAGTGTTTTGGCAGTAAAAGGTTCTGATGGGCTTAATGCCATAGGATTTACCGGAATACCCCTTTTGATTGCCTTTATTCTAATTGCTTCATTGGTAAACCTTATTATGGGAAGTGCATCGGCCAAGTGGGCTCTGCTTGCTCCTATATTTGTACCTATGCTCATGCTCATGGGGTACTCGCCGGAAATAACACAAGCGGCATATCGTATTGGTGATTCATACTCAAACATACTTACTCCGCTGCTTCCCTATTTCCCGCTCGTAATTGTATTTGCTCAAAAATATGATAAAACAGCCGGTATAGGTACGCTTATTTCCATGATGTTACCCTATGCCATTGCCTTTATGATTGCACGGATTCCGATGTTCGTGGTATGGATCTGGTTGGGTTTGCCCCTGGGTATCGAAGGACCGATTTATTACGAAGGAACCGATGCACAAACAAGTCATACTATTGAAATGCAGCAATCAGAAACTAAAGAATTATCTCAAAATACTTTTTACATCGAAGAAGACACTGAATAATTTTGAGTAAATAAATAAGTTAAATGCTGAAGTCCCGTTTCTCATGCACGGGACTTCAGCATTTTTAAGAAAAATATATTTTTATTTTGTCAGTTATGTTATTTCCTTTGTATTTTTACCTTCAGAGAAAATCAGGATTAAAGAAATATTAGGGAGTGGTTTGGAAAAAAAAGCAAAAATATTATGACAGATTATTGTTTGTTTGTGTCAGATCTGCATGGCAAGGTAAACAGGTATGAAAGGTTTTTCAGGTTATTGGAAAAAGAAAAGCCCCTGGCTGTTTTTTTAGGAGGAGATTTACTTCCGTCAAGTATTCTTCATAGCTTCAGAGCAGGAGAAAACATGCCGGACTTTGTCACAGATTACCTTGCCGATAAGTTGGAGGAACTTAGAAGTAAAATGGGAGAAGATTATCCCCGGATTTTTTTGATTTTGGGTAATGATGATCCAAGAATTGAAGAACCTTCAATTTTTGAACATGAAAAAAAAGGGCTATGGAACTATGTTCAGAATAAAACAGTAAGTTTGGGCGATTATCATGTAATGGGCTATGCATTTGTACCTCCAACTCCTTTTCTTCTTAAAGATTGGGAAAAGTATGATGTTGATAAAAATGTGCAACCCGGCTGTATTCCACCCAATGAAGGTTTCAGAACAGTTGACTCGGATCATAATGTAGAAAAAACTACCATTAGAAGCGACTTGAAAAAAATACCTGGAAATCTGCCTATGGAGCGCACCGTTTTCCTGTTTCATTCACCTCCATATCATACCGGTCTTGACAGAGCTGCGCTGGATGGTATAATGGTTGAAAATAATAATGTAGATGTACATGTGGGAAGCAAAGCCATAAAAGAGTTCATTGAGCAAAAAAAACCATACCTTACATTGCACGGCCATATTCATGAATCATCAAGGCTTACAGGCGTGTGGAAAGAAAAACTGGATCAAACAATTGCCATATCTGCAGCGTTTGAAGGACCAGGATTGGCAGTGGTAAAATTTCGTCTTTCGGATCCCTACATGGCTGAGAGAATCATTCTTTAGAGTTTTAGAATATTTGCTGCCTGTTGCCCCGAAAACATTATTTCTGTTCATTTTGAACCTGAAGATTTATGGATGCTAATGCAGTAAAAAAAATATATAATGAGATTGCGGTAAATCTGCATGATCGAAAAATTCTGGATGCTATAGAAAAGCTACGCCTGTTAATTACAGAATCGGGCAAAGAATATTTTGCCGATCTACTGCAACAGCAATTCGTTACTTACGAAAACATCCTGAAACATTCATTTAGTGCTGTAAAAGATCCTGAAAGAGAGAAAGTTTACTTTTTTCTTATCAGAAATTTGCTTGAAATGGCAGATGAATTGCAGGAGACAATCCTTACAGAGAAAGATACCGGTAATATTTTTTCGCTGAAAAGGCAACTGGAGCGAAGCCGCCGTATAGAGCGCAAGGAAGCACTTGCATATCTTGAAAGTCTTACTTATGATATTGAACTGACAGGGATTCTTAAAGGTGTAAATATTGAAAGTGATGTTGCAATTACATCTCGCGAAGATGCCCTTGTAAAAGTTTTTAATATCATCTGGCTTTCTGATAAATACAGTGAGTCAGAAATGGAACTGCTTAATGCAGTATGTGACTCAGAGAAATTACCATGGCACGATAAAAGTCTTATAGTAAGTGCTCTTACTCTGAGTTTGCTCAGATACTTTGATACCAATAAATTCAATCTGCTTTTTCGTTTTGTTAAAGTACAAGAGGAGTTTGTATGGCAAAGAGCCATGATAGGCCTTTTTCTGGGTTTTCTAAAATATAATGATCGTTTTTATTTGTATCCCATACTTAAAGAGGAAACTCTTGAATTGCACAAGTTTCCTAATATTGAAAAAAATATAGAGGCTATCCTGGTTCAGTTTACCAAAACCCGAGAAACAGAAAGCGTTAGTAAAAAGTGGAAGGAAGAAATACTTCCACGCATGATGAAACTGCGTCCAAAAATTGAAGAAAAGCTGGATCTTGAAAATATCTTCAAGGATGAGTTTGGTGAAGATAAAAACCCTGATTGGGAGACAGTTTTCGAGGATGCCCCCGATTTTCTTGATAAACTTCAGGAGTTTACTGAAATGCAAATGGAAGGGATGGATGTTTTTATGAGCGCCTTTTCACAACTTAAAAACTTTCCATTTTTTCGGAAAATAAGTAACTGGTTTGTTCCATTTTATCATGAAAACCAATCAATTCAGCCTTACCTGAAGGGGTCAGGCGACGGAGTTGACCTTACTCCGCTGGTTCAGAAACTGGAGCAAACCCATTTTATGTGTAACAGCGATAAGTATTCGTTTTGCATCAATCTGGGCATGATTCCCGAACAGCAAAAGAATATGATGATGAATATGGCCAGTGCGGAGATGGACAGTGTTTCGGAAGTTGAAAAAGGTGATGAACTCATCAATGAGTTTGCAAAGATAAAAAGCATTTATACACAGTATTTTCAGGACCTTTATCGCTTTTATAAACTTCACCCATGGCGCAATGAATTTGAAGACATATTTTTGATGGATCCCAATGTTTTTGAGAATCCATTTCTTGAAAATCTAATGGTCGATCCCAAAACCATAAGAAATATTGCCGAATTTTACTTCGACAAAAAGTTTTATCCTTATGCCCTTAAGATATTTATTTCTCTCCTTGAGCGTGACAGAAGTGATATAGAACTTTTTGAAAAAATAGCTTTCTGCTACGAAAACATTGGCGATTTCGAAAATGCCCTTGACTATTATAAAAGGGCCGATATTATTGAATCGGGTCGTTTATGGATTATTAAAAAACTGGCTTTGAGCTCTAAGTTTCTTAACAGATGGGAGGATGCCCTTTCGTATTGCAGGGAAGCAGAAAAGCAAAACCCTGATGATTTGAAAATACAAGCCAATATAGGGCAATGTCTGATTCACCTCGAAAAATACGAAGAAGCTCTCCAGTATTATTTCAAAGTAGAGGTACTGGCACCCGAGAACCAGAAGATAAGAAGACCTCTTGCCTGGTGCTCCTTCCTTATTGGAAAGTTTGATACCGCCAGGGATTATCTTGAAAGACTCCTTCAGAATGACCCTGGCAACAGATACGACCTTATGAACCTGGGTCATGTATACTGGTGTATGAAGCAAGATGAAAAAGCCCTTGAATATTATTCTAAAAGTCTTGAAGAATGCAAAAGTGCCAGGGAGTTTGAAAACTCTTTTTATGAAGATCGCAAACACCTGATCAGAAATGGAATATCAGCATTTGATATCGATCTTATGCTTGAATATGTTAAACTGAATGCTTCCCAAAAATAAGGTATCACTAGTTAAAGGTCTTTTCAATCCAGGCTATTGCATTACCTTTTTCTCTATCCCTGATTTTTTTCAAAAAAATATTAATACTGCGCAGCGTTTTATATGGCAATGCCGTCTTACTAATATAACGCTCTTTAACAAAACCGGGGTTTTCGCCTTTCTGCCTTAATTATCAGACTTTTTAATTGAACCAAGACTCCCCCAACAATCATAGCTTGTCCATTGGAAGGTAGTCCCGGTTTTTCTTTGAATCTATTTAAAACAATATATATTTTTTGCTCTTTACGTATTGAAAATAAGAAAAATCAGGGAAAAACAATTTTTCGTCTATGCCTCCACCAAAGCATTGTTTTGAGTTTTTATTTATCATTTTCTCCTTATTTTTCACATATTTCTTTTGATCTCAGGGTTAGAGAAAATGGCCGCGAGCTTTTCTGTGTCTGACACCAAAGTATGAAAAGTTCCCGACAACATTAACCATATTCAGCTAACCTGCGGCCATGCCCTGGATCAAAGATTATGATGGTTTTTTCCTGTCAAACTTATTTTTGTAGTCGGCAGGCTTACATTTGGTCTTCCCTGCATAACCAAATTTAGCCTGTCTTTTTTTTTCATGTTTATTTTTGCAGTTATGTAATGAAGATTAGGTTACTTTATATTTTAATATTAGCTTTTGGTCTCTCAGTGTTATCTTCCTGTTCAAGGGATGAAGATGATGACCATCCTTTTACCCGTTTGGAACTTAAGCATTATGAACAGTTCCATAGCAATAAGCGAGAGTTGGTTTTTTTCCTTGAAACCTTCGAAGAATTCCCTTGCAATAACTTTCAGATTAATACCCAGGTTACGCATAGCCAAAATCAGGTTGAAATACATGCCGAAAATATTGAAGTACCCTCATTTTGTATGACTTCATTTGGCCCGGCAACACGAAGTATTTTCCTTGGAGATACTGAGAAAAGTCCTGAAAACTACTCTGTATGGGTAAACTTCGACAGACATGACTTTGAGTTGCTGATTAACGAAACTTCAATAGAAATAAAGAAAGGCAAATCTTTTGACACACGCTTGTCGTTTTCAAGAGAAAAGCTTATGAGGATACCTGATAATACAGTTTGGGGCTACCTGGTTTCGGAAAACGAAAATAAAAATAATATCACTGAAAGTTTACTCGAAATTTTTGAAGAAAGCGGTGCCGAATTGTTGCCTTTACAAGATGGTGATTACCATTACTTTCATGTGGAAGATGAAACAGTTATGTTTTTTGATGGAATAGGTGAAATTGAAGGTTTCAGTTTTTTATTTGACAAGGAAATTCAGGTATTAATTTCAGCATTTCAAAACTATATTGACCAAAGTGAAATTGACAATGTTCAAATCAGGTTATTTAGCACCAGAGGAGAAAGGTTTCTATTATAAAATTTGAGAAAGTTGGCCGGCGATTATCGGTCAAAAAAAAATATATTATCATAGTTCATTGACATGGGGCTTTTCAAAATTAATGCAGGTTAAAGCTAAACTTTACTATAAAGTGGCTTATATTTTGCAATAGGTAAAGGTGAGATATTTTTCTTAAATTTGTTTGTTGCTCAATTCCTGTTTTAGTGGAGAAACTCAAAGACATTATTAAGGGCTGCCTGAAGGATGACCGGCAGATGCAAAGCAAATTGTACAACATTTTTGCTCCCAAAATGTACGGTTTGTGTTTGCGTTATTCTGCCAGTGTTGAAGATGCACAGGACCTTTTGCAGGAAGGTTTTATCAAGGTTTATAATAATCTTGGAAACTTTAAATGGGAAGGGTCTTTTGAAGGATGGATGAGGAGGATTTTTGTTAATCTCGCTTTGGATAAATACCGGAGTAAGATCAGTTTATTATCTATCGATGAAGTTGCAGAGAACCAGGAACCTTCAGATAATGAAATAAATGCACTGGATAGCATTTCCGAGAAGGAAATTCTCGAGCTTATCAGGCAATTGCCCGACCAGTACAGGATGGTGTTTAACCTTTATGTAATTGAAGGCTATTCGCATAAGGAGCTTGGTGAGATGCTCAATATCAGAGAATCAACATCACGGTCTAACCTGGCCAGGGCAAAAATGATTTTAAAGGAAAAAGTGGAATTCCGTTCACAAAAGATTGAAAAAGCTATTTGCGAAAATGGAAAGATTTGAAAAAAATATTCAGGAAAAACTCCGGGATTTTCAGGTTCAACCACCTGGAGAAGTTTGGGGTGCCATAGAAAACCAGCTGGTTCAAAAGCAGGGTAAGAAGTTTCTGTGGCTCAGAATTGCTGCTGCAATTCTATTATTGGTTGTAAGTATTACATCACTGGTGTTGTATCTGCCGCAGGTTCGTATAGCCGAACCTCTGGCTGTAATGCATATTTCCGAAGATGATTTTGTTCCAATTTATATGGTCCCATCAGATACTGAAACAAAGGTTGAAATAATTTCTGACCTTAAGGAGATTACTGAATCGGATGTAATCTATGAATCAGAAAAAACTGAAATCTATGCGGCAGTTTCTATGTATACTGACGAAACCCCGGGTATTGATTCTGATATGTTCACAGATTACTCAAATATTTCCGGTTTGGCAGAATTGAACCCCATAAAATATGAAAGCCAGCTGACTTATGAATTATCTTTTAGTGATGGTGTACAAAGTTCTTCTATTATCGCTTTAAAAGGCTCGGATAAGGACTACTTTGAAGATACCGAAACAAAATTACCATCCATTGAAATCATTAAAACTTCTGACCAATCTCAAAGAGTTTTTGCGCTTTCGGCCTACCTGGCTCCCCAGCAATCGTTTCGTTATCAGCGAAACACAACACCAATCTCTTTTGAAAAACTTGAAAGTGAGATTTTCAGCTTTGGGGCAGGCATTCGATTTCATTACAAATTAAATTCCCGCTGGGAAGTTGAAAGTGGTCTCGGTTATAATATGATTGGACAGGCAGTTAATGGTATTACTGCTTTTAGTCATCCGTCCATGATTCCCTTATACTCATCAAGGGGAGAGGTTATAAGCTCACACCCCCAAAGCATGAGAACATCCATGGGTGGTATTGTTTTTAAGAATCAAAGCTTTTATTTTGCTGATATTGCTTCAACAAGGGTTGATGCTTTAAAAGGCAGTTATGATGAAAGCAATGTGAATTTACTGAATAAAACCGCTACGGGTCTTATCCAGCACTTTGGGTACATTGAGGTTCCGTTAGTCTTACGCTATAAGATTATTGACCGGATGTTATCTTTGTCAGTAAAATCAGGTATTTCGGCAAATTTCCTCTACACAAGTAATGTATATCTTCAGGGAAGTGCCTTTTCTCGCCCCATTGGTGAAAGTACAGGGATAAGCCCACTTAGTTGGTCAGGTACCGGGGGGTTATCGTTGGAATATCCTATCAGCAACCGTATTAATATTGCCCTGGATCCCACTTTTACCATGTTTCTTACTCCCATGGGGCAGTACAGAAACCTTATCAGAGAAACCTATCCCTATAACTACTCTCTTTATATGGGCATAAGGTACAACTTGTAACACTTTAGCCAAATGATGAGATAGATTTAATGGTATGAATTTTATAGTATAATTCTATCTGAGTTTTCCTACCGGCATCATATATAGTACCCTGATTTCCGGATCAAGATTCAGGACCTTTTCCACCTCGTCGTCCTGGTATGCACCTATGACAACAGTTCCAAGATTTAGAGTGGCTGCCTGCAAATGCACATTCTGCGATGCGTGACCGATTTCATTATGAACATATCGAATACCCCGTTCACCATAGCGTTCTGTGGTTCTTTCGAAGATTGCACCAAAAACCAAAACTGCACCAGCCTCTGTAATCATCGACTGACTTAGCGATGCACGCATCAATTCAGATGAAACATCTTTCAGATGTATCACTTCAAGGGTATTATCATGCGGGTTATATTGATAGATGCCCCGTCTCAATTGATTCACATTATTGACTACCACAAACATCTCCAGGGGAAAAGTTGCACCTGCAGAAGGTGCAGTGCGAAAACCTCTTTCATTCGTTATTCCCTGTGCACTCCAAAGAAGTTGAGAAAGATCCGAAAGAGAGAGTGCCTCAGATGAATAACTCCTGATGGAACGCCTTAAAGTAAGAGCTTTTTCAAGGCTCATTTGCCCGTCTTTTTTTACTGTCGGTAATTTTATCATTTCACCTTCTTTTAAATTAAAATCTTCTTGTGATTCGTCGATGCTTAACACAGCTGTCTGTTCAAACGAATTACCCCTTAATGAGTTAAATACTATAAACCCGATTATCCCAAGCAGGATAAACACTCCGAATATAGTTCCGATTCTTTTTAACATTGCACCGTTTTTTAGAGTTCCTGAAAATGTTTCTTCAAAAATACGAGATATAATACAATTAACATAGTGAAGTTCAAGAATCGATTTTGGGAGAGTCAAGTGGCTGAAGTTTAGAATGATTATAAATTGAGAAAAGCAGGATTTTAAATCTTCCAAAAAAATTACCTTTGCCATCGAAAACCTTATTATTCAGGCAAAAGGAAAGATTTCTACACGTTAAATTTATTACCAAATTGTCTTATATGTTTACCAAACAATAAAAATTACCGATGCGCAAGATATCTCAACATCCAATCATTCAAATACCTGATTACGAAAAAACTGAATTTCAATACAATGGGTCAAAAGTAACGGGTGAAAAAGGCTTTACCATTGCGGCTGCTTTGCATCAGGCAGGTTTCCCAATTCATAGCCACAGTTTGAAAAATCGCAGCCGGAGCCTTGAATGCGGCATTGGCAAATGTGGAGCCTGTGAGATGCTGGTGGATGGTGAAATCAAAAGAATCTGCATTACTCTTGTTGATAAGGTAAGGAAGGTGGAAGAAATTCCACATGATTATGTTGCAGAGGAAACAGACTATATTAAATCAGAATCCATCTATGTTTATAAAACCCAGGTGGTTATTGTGGGGGCTGGTCCTGCGGGTCTGGCAACCCGTGAAATTCTGAATCAGCATGGCATAAGTAACATTGTTGTTGACAGTAATGCCGAAATAGGAGGGCAGTTCAACATGCAGACTCACCAGTTTTTCTTTTTTGAGAAAGAGAAGAAATACGGTGGATTACGCGGGTTTGAAATATCAAAACTTCTGGCAGGTGATGATCATGAAGGGATTATGCTCGATTCAACCGTTTGGGATGTTTTTGAGAATAACCGGGTGGCAATAAAAAACTTCAAAACCCAGGAGATTTTCTATATTGACTGTAACTATTTTGTGGTAGCATCAGGAGCAGTTCCTTTTCTGCCAACCTTCCATAACGATGACTTGCCCGGTGTTTATACCGCTGCAGTTGTGCAGAAAATGATGAATACAGAGTTGACTCTTCTGGGAAAAAACATTCTAACTGTAGGTGCCGGCAATATTGGTTATCTGACCAGTTACCAGCTTACCCAGGCCGGTGCCCGCGTAAAAGCAATTATTGAAGCCCAGGCGCATGAAGGGGGCTTCCCGGTTCAAGCCAACAGGGTGCGCAGGTTAGGTATTCCCATTATGCTTTCATACCTGATCCTTGAAGCTATCCCCAATGAAAAAGGCGATGGAATAAAGGCCGCTGTAATTGCAAAGGCTGAAAACTTCAAAGCTATTCCCGGAACAGAACAAATAATTGACGGAATTGATGCTATCAATATCTGCACCGGTTTGATGCCTGACGATGCGCTGCTTATTAAAGGCCGCGAAATGTTTGGCCGTCGTTGCTGGGGTGCAGGCGATGCCGTTCGCATTGGTGAAGGAACCAGTGCAGTACTTCGCGGAAAGCAGGTTGCCTATGAAATCCTTGATGCCATAATGCAACCCTATAATTATGATGATTAT
>SKSE01000042.1 GCA_007118135.1 Bacteroidales bacterium
ACAATTTTTATTTCACTTGTAGTAGCGCTCGGGGGGTTCCTTCTGGGTTTCGACAGTGCTGTAATTTCCGGGGCAACACCTTTTTACAGGGAGACTTTTGGATTGCGTTCGGGCTCAATGCTCATAGGTTTTTCCGTAAGCTCTCTCATACTTGGGGCAATTGTGGGAAATATCATTGCCGGAAAACTGGCTGACCGTTTCGGACGGAGAAAAATACTGATGGTTACAGCATCACTTTTCACAGTGAGTGCAATCGTAACTGCCCTTGCCGGTAATATTTCCATTTTTCTGATTGCCCGTATAATCGGTGGATTTGGTGTAGGTATGGCCATCCTTGTGGCACCCATGTATATCGCTGAAATTGCTCCACGTAATCTTCGCGGCACCTTGGTAACATTTAACCAATTGAATATTGTATTGGGTATATCCATAGCATATTTTTCAAACTACTATTTTCAGCAAACCATTGCCGATCCTGATTTGAAGTGGCGTATCATGCTGGGGGTTGAAGCCATCCCGGCACTTTTATACCTGGTACTGCTTTTTACTGTGCCCCGAAGCCCGCGCTGGCTTATGCAAAAAGGAAAAGACGAAGAGGCCATGAATGTGTTGGTTAAAGTTCATGGAGAAACTCAATCGCTTATTGAATTCAAGGAAATTCAAAAAAGTCTGAAAGAACAACTGACTAAAACTAAAGCCCGCTTTTCCGATGTGTTTTCAGTACGTATGAAAACTGTATTGATCATTGGTTTCGGGATAGCATTTTTCCAGCAGATTACGGGTATAAATGCGATATTTTACTATGCTCCTATGATTTTTGAAATGGCCGGCGGGGGCAAAGATGCTGCTTTCCTGCAGGCGGCCATATTAGGGGTTACCAATGTTGTTATGACTGTTGTGGCCATGTTCCTAATCGACAGCCTGGGTCGAAAACCCTTGCTTTATATCGGTGCCACGGGTATTTGCATCTCACTTGCAATTGTTGGTTTCTCATTTAATAAGGCCACCTATCATATTAATCCGGGCACTATGCAGTCGCTTACCGAGGAAGTTGCAGAAATGGAAGCTGACCCGATTCATATTGCAAACATTATAAATCTTACAGAACTTGAAGGTCGTTCCTTTGAGAGTGAAGTGGAGTTTTTTACTCTTGTAAGAGAAAAAGTAGGACAGGATACCTATAACAGTTTCAAAGAGATCATACTCAAACACAGTATTACCATTGGTGGGATTTGGGTTTTGGTCGGATTAATCATGTTTGTGGCATCTTTTGCCATTTCCATGGGGCCTGTAATGTGGGCTTTGCTTTCCGAAATATTCCCCAACAAATTACGTGGACTTGCCATTTCCATCATGGGCTTCTGGAATTCAATTGTAAGCTTTTCAGTGGCAACTGTATTCCCTGCACAGCTTGAATTTATGGGTTCCGGAAACACCTATCTGATCTATTCCTTTTTCGGACTTCTTACATTGATTTTTGTATGGAGGTTTGTACCTGAAACCAAAGGTAAATCGCTCGAAGAATTGGAAGCAGAACTCATAAAATAAATGCTGATATGAAAATACTTAATATAATTCCGGTAGTTATTTTGATTATCCTGTTTTCATGTGGTGCAGGAGAAAAGCCTGTTACCGATCCCAGAGAAGCAGGTCCGTCTGTTGTGGAAATGCGCAATGTCGATGGCAGATATCGTCTTTTTGTAAATGGAGAAGAATTTTATGTGAAAGGGGCAGGATGTCAATACGGGCCATGCATTGAGATTGCAGCACATGGTGGTAATTCTTTCCGTACATGGAGCACCGGCACCAGAACACAATCGGGTCTTGAGGCACTCGACCTGGCCTGGGAAAATGGACTTATGGTTTTGATGGGACTAAATGTTGCACGCGAGCGTCATGGCTTTGATTATGATGATGAAGCTGCTGTTGCAGAGCAATTGGAACGATTAAGAAATGAGGTTATTGAATTGAAAGATCATCCGGCTCTTTTGGGCTGGGGAATCGGTAATGAACTCAATCTCAGGTATACCAATAAAAGGGTGTGGGATGCTGTAAATGATATTGCCCGGATGATTAAAGAAGTGGATGGCAATCATGTGGCTACCACCATGCTTGCCGGAATTGGCCGGGCTGAAGTGGAATATATAGCTGAAAACTGTCCTGATATTGACTTTCTCTCCATACAACTTTACGGAAGTATAATACATCTTGAGCAACGACTTAAAAATGCCGGATACGATGGTCCATACCTGGTTACTGAATGGGGTGCAACCGGTCACTGGGAAGTGCCTGAAACCAGCTGGGGATCGCCCATTGAGCAAACTTCCACTGAAAAGGCTGAAGCTATCAAACTAAGATATCAAAAGGCTATCCTGGCGGATGTTGCCAATTGTATGGGATCCTATGTATTTCTTTGGGGACAAAAGCAGGAAAGAACTCCATCATGGTATGGCCTGTTTACTGAAGCGGGAGAAAAAACCGAAGCTATCAATGTAATGGAATATTTATGGACCGGGCAGTGGCCTGAAAACCTGGCTCCAAAAATGAAAGATATAACCATTGAAGGTGAAGGCGGACGTTTTGATAATGTCAAGCTTCAGGTAAATGCCCAATATACTATAAAACTGGAAGTAGAACATGCAGATATGAAAAGCCTGAATGTTAGAGCTGAGATTATGCCAGAACCCGTCGAACTAAGTGATGGCGGTGACTATGAAGCCAGGCCGGCGAGTATTGAAGGGCTTATTATTTCGGCAAATACATCCGAAATAGTTTTTAAAGCTCCGGAAAAAACAGGAGCATACCGGATATTGGTGTATGTAACTGATGAACATAATCAGGCAGGTACAGCGAATATCCCTTTTTTCGTTAACAGATGAATCTTTTCAGAGTTTTCTGAATTTATGTTCAATAACAGGTTTTGGTTAAGTAACACTTTTTTGTAGTATTCATTTGTTTGCAGTTGCACGATTGATAAGTTTTTTATATCGATTTATTATTTTTGACCGGCAGCTTTTTTCAATGAAATTTAATAAAAAAATTAAATTTGTGCTATATGATGAAAGAACAGAGTAAAAAGGTAGAGATGAAAGAAGTAGAATTTGAAAATGAAAGCTACTTCAAAATAAGCAATCACGACAAGATGCGTCCTTTCTTTATGAGCATTGTCAGTGATGCAAATCATTGGATGTTCATTTCCAGTAACGGAGGCCTCTCGGCCGGGCGCAGAAATCCTGAATACGCCTTATTCCCCTATTATACAGATGATAAGATTACAGAATCAGCAGATGTCACCGGAAGCAAAACCATCTTTCAGATTCATACAGATGGTGATGTACTCATATGGGAACCTTTTTCTGAAAGATATACAGGGAAGTATGTAATTAGCCGTAATCTTTATAAAAATATTTATGGCAATAAAATCATCTTTGAAGAAGTAAACCACGATCTGCATCTTACTTTCAGATACCAGTGGAATTCGGGGAAAGTTTATGGTTTTATAAGGAAAGCTGAGCTGATTAACAACTCAGATAAAGAATGTCGGATTACTATCCTGGATGGAATTCAGAACATTATGCCCTACGGTGTTCCCAGCGACCTGCAGCGATCTACCAGCAACCTGGTGGATGGTTATAAAAGAAGCGAACTGGACCCTGCTTCGGGAATTGGAATTTATGCACTTAGCGCTATTATTGTCGATAAGGCAGAGCCCAGTGAAGCATTAAAGGCAAATATTGTATGGTCGCTCGGACTTGAAAATCCGAAGTATCTTCTGTCATCTTTACAACTGAATCAATTCAGACATAAACATGAAATTCAGGAAGAACTTGACATAAAAGGAGAAAAAGGATCTTACTTTGTTTCCTCTGATATTTCATTGCCTGGCAACACAACTAAAAAGTGGAAGATCATTGCCAATGTAAACCAGAATCATTCACAAATCATCAGTCTTTCCAGGTCAATTCAGGAGAATAGTAATTTGGGAAAGACGGTGGAAGAAGACATTCAGTCAGGTACAGAAAACCTGATCCGTCTTGTTTCAGGTGCAGATGGATTACAGTTTACTGCTGATAAGCTTAGCGATACCCGACATTATTCCAATGTGCTGTTTAACATTATGCGTGGTGGAATTTTTGACGACAATTACCAGATTAGAAAAGATGATTTTTTAAATTACCTGGTCGGTGCAAACAAAGATGTAGTTGCAAGAAATCAGAATTTTATTCAAAAGCTGGACAATGTATTCAACCAATCTGCATTAAGAGAACTGTTGCAGGACAGTAAAGATGCCGATCTCATCAGGCTTTCCATCGAGTACCTTCCTTTAAAATTCAGCCGCCGGCACGGAGACCCCAGCCGCCCGTGGAACTATTTCACCATCAATATCCAGGACGAAAAGGACGGATCAGAAATCCTGGATTATGAAGGTAACTGGCGTGATCTTTTCCAAAACTGGGAAGCACTGGCAAAATCCTATCCTGATTTTATTGAAGGCATGATCTTCAAATTTCTCAATGCTTCAACCTTCGACGGATACAATCCTTACAGGGTTACTAAAGATGGGTTTGACTGGGAAACCATCGAGCCCGATAATCCATGGTCATACATAGGTTACTGGGGTGATCATCAAATCATTTACCTGCAGAAATTTTTTGAAATCATTGAGACTTATCATCCGGGTACCTTACAATCTTATTTTGATAAGGATTTGTTTGTATATGCCGCTGTTCCTTATATTATAAAGCCTTATGATCAGATTCTGAAAAATCCTAAGGACACCATTGAATTTGATCATAAATGGGATGAGGCTATCAGGAAAAACCGCGAAAAGCTGGGAGCTGATGGAGCTTTGCTGGCTACCGGTAGCAAAGAGATTTACCATGTTAATTTCCTGGAAAAAATTATGGCTACTGTGCTGGCAAAATTATCCAATTTAATACCTGAAACCGGTATCTGGCTTAATACCCAACGGCCCGAATGGAACGATGCCAACAATGCATTGGTAGGCAATGGTGTTTCCATGGTTACACTTTACTATCTGCATCGGTTCATGAAGTTTTTCCAGGAGGCACTGGATAAAACAGATCTGAAAACCATTAAAGTTTCAAATGAACTAATTGAGTTTTATCACAGTGTAAGAGAAACATTTTATGAATTCAGTCCATTGTTATCAGGTAGCATCAATGATAAGGACAGGAAAATTATCCTTGATCGTTTAGGCAAGGCTGCTTCTGATTACAGGCAGCATATTTACCAAAGCGGTTTTTGGGGTAAAAAGAGGAGTGTATCACTGTCAGGGCTGAGGAATTTCACCAGGGCAAGTCTCGATTTCATCGAGCATTCTATCCGTGCCAATCAAAGAGAAGACAAGCTGTACCACGCCTACAACCTGATGACAGCCACAGATAAGGAAGTTTCCTGCTCTCATCTCAGCGAAATGCTCGAGGGGCAGGTTGCCGTATTAAGTTCAGGCTATTTAAACTCTCAGGAAGCCCTCGATTTGCTGGATGCTTTAAAGAGCAGTTCGCTTTTCAGGCCGGATCAGTACAGTTACATTTTGTATCCCAACAAGGAGTTACCAGGATTTTTGCAGAAAAATACCATTCCTGAATCTGATGCAAAATCATCGGAACTTATTCAAAAAATGGTGGCCGCCGGAAATAAAAAAATCGTTGAGCAGGATATTCAGGGTGGATACCACTTCAACGGAAACTTTAGAAATGCAGGGGATCTAGATAAAGCTTTGAACGAACTGGCATCCGGAGAGTACAAAGATCTGGCTGAGAAAGATCGCAAGCTTTTACTGAATGCTTTCGAAAAAGTATTTAATCACAAAGCTTTTACCGGCAGATCCGGGACCTTCTTTGCCTTTGAGGGACTGGGCTCTATCTACTGGCACATGGTTTCGAAATTGTTGCTGGCCGTTCAGGAATGCTGCCTGAAAGCCATTGAAGAAAAGGCTGATCCGGTTATTGTCGGGAAGTTGCTCGATCATTATTATGAAATTGAGGCCGGCATTGGTGTACATAAATCTCCCGAACTTTACGGGGCATTCCCTACCGATCCTTACTCGCATACCCCGCAACACAGGGGTGCACAGCAACCCGGAATGACCGGCCAGGTGAAAGAAGATATACTTTCACGATTCGGAGAACTGGGAGTATTTGCAAAAGACGGCCAATTGTACTTTGATCCCTGTTTGCTCAGGAAAGATGAGTTGCTCAATGAGCCACAAGTGTTTGATTATGTTGATGTGAAAGGCCGGAAAGGACAGGTTTCACTTAAAAAGGGTCAGCTTGCCTTTACATACTGTTCGGTGCCTGTTGTATATTCTTCTTCAGATGCTGAAAAAATCATTATTTTCTTTACAGACGGTAAAAAAGAGGATGTTGCCGGAAATGTATTAAGCCCGGAGGTCAGCAAAATGATTTTCAAAAGGTCAGGGAAAATTGACCGGATGGAAGTCTTCCTGAAAATAACCAGATAACCAGTAACTTAAAAACCCAAGCCATGAGAAATGTATTTAATTTTTTTGTAATACTAATCACGCTGAGTTTTATGTCATGTAATTTTTCGGGTGAAAGAAAAATGGAGACACAGCCAATGCCCGGTCTTCCGCAGTCAGAAGAAATGCTTTTGACCGGGGTATCTGAAGCGGTTTGCTATTCAGGTTTCAGAACCGGTCAGCATCCCGACCGGGGTGCGGGAGCTGTAAATCCCAGCTACGAAGAAATCCTTGAAGATCTTATGATACTGAAGGAAGAAACGCCTTTCAGGCTATTTCGTATGTACGATTGCGAAGAGAACACTCAGATGGTGCTTGAGGTGATCAGGGAGCACAATCTCGATTTTAAGGTAATGCTCGGAATTTGGCTAAGGGCCGAAATCGACAGCTATGAGACATGTGAATGGCTCACCGAACCCTGGCCTGTGGAAACCCTCGAAAGGAACAAAAAACTTAATGATCTGGAAATTGCTAAAGGCATCGAACTGGCCAATAAATACCAGGATATCATTGTGGCTGTTAATGTGGGTAACGAATCCCTGGTAGACTGGAACGAGCACCGGGTTCATGTTGACTCTGTAATTACGTACGTAAAAAGGGTTCAACAGGCTATTGAACAGCCTGTAACCGTGGCCGACAATTACAAGTGGTGGGCCGATCACGGGCAGGAACTGGCAGAAGTGGTGGACTTTGTTTCCATCCACTTATACCCCATTTGGGAAGGCAGAGACATTGATGAAGGGATGAGCTACTCCCTTGAAAATATTGAAGAAGTAATGACAGCATTGCCCGGAAAGCAGATCGTTATTGCCGAAGCCGGTTGGGCAACCATTGCATCAGAATTCGGTCCACGGGCCAGCCAGGAGAAACAAAAGCGATATGTTAAAGAACTCATGGAATGGTCTGTTGAGAACAATATGACCACTTTCATATTTGAAGCTTTTGATGAAGACTGGAAGGGAGATCCCACTGATCCGATGGGAGCAGAGAAGCATTGGGGTCTTTATACGGTGGACCGTGAGCCCAAAAAAGTTGTTGAAATATTTTCTAACTGGAGGGCAAAGTGAAATTAAGTTTCTCAATATCCATTGCCGCCAACGGATAAGGAATTCCAGCAAGTTAAAGGGCTTTTGCCCCATTCAAAACGCAAACTGAATAAAGAATGAGCAAAACACATACAAAGCTATCGATAAAGGAAAAAGTTGGATACGGACTGGGTGACACTGCTTCGCGCTTTGTGTGGGATATGGTGGGATTCTGGATCCTTATCTTTTACACCGACACATTTGGAATTTCAGCCGCTGCGGCGGGTACAATCATGCTCATTGCCCGTTTCTGGGATATGTTAAGCGACCCATTGATGGGAATTATTGCCGATCGCACCAAAACCCGTTGGGGAAAATTTCGTCCCTATATTCTATGGATGGCTCTCCCTTACAGTGTGCTTGCTGTGCTTGCTTTTACCACACCTGACTTTGGACCCACAGGCAAAGTGATTTATGCCGGTGCAACTTACCTGTTGCTAATGACGGTATTTACAGCCATCAACCTGCCTTATTCTTCCCTGGGAGCGGTTATGACTTCCGATTCCTATGAACGGGCGGGTTTAAATTCCTATCGTTTTGGTTTTGCTTTTACGGGACAGCTTATTGTAACAGGTCTGGCGCTTTACCTGGCAGCTCATTTTGGTAGGGGCGACATGGCAAAGGGTTATCAATATACCATGATCCTTTTTGCCATAATCAGTTTCATACTTTTTATGATCACCTTCAAAACCACCCG
>SKSE01000184.1 GCA_007118135.1 Bacteroidales bacterium
AATGGGTTCTCATAGCTATTGTTATCGCATGGCCACTGGCATGGCTGGCATCAGAAAGATGGCTGAATAACTTTGCCTATCAGATTAACCTTACTGCATACTTTTTTGTGATGGCTGCCCTGGTTACATTGCTTATTGCTTCGATGACCATCGTTTATCAGACATTTCAGGCAGCACGCCGGTCGCCCGTGAATGCGCTGAAGACCTGACAAATCAAGAAACCTTTTTAAACGTATAAAAACTGATTCCCATGAAAAAAGCAGCCTTTGTAATTTGCTGTATCATTATCAGCGCTGCCTTGTACGGGCAGCCTTCGACACACCTTGAGCAAACCCAGATTATGACACTTGGAGTGTTTCATTTCAGTTATCCCAACCTGGATGCGGTAAAAACAGCTGAAGAAGACAAAATTTCGGTATTGGATGAGCCCTGGCAATCGGAGATTGTTACCATTGCAAAGGCTATTGAGGAGTTCAGGCCCACTATTATTGCCATAGAATCAAACCCTTCTCAGCAGAGCCGCACCGATTCCCTTTATCAGCTTTACCAGGAAGGAAAGTGGGAATTGCAAACCAATGAAACACAGCAGCTTGGATTTCGTATTGCCCGCAATCTGGGTATCGACAGGATCTATTGTGTGGATGATATGGGGATGGCTTACAATCATATTCGTGAACTTTTTGCCGATAGTGCAAGGGTAAAGGCATTGGAAAATTACTATTTTAATTCACCCTACTGGGAAATAATCGGGCATAAAGCAGGTAGGGTTGAAAGTATTATTGATGAATTGCTTTTATACAATCATCCTGATCAGATACGTGAAAGCCTTTCGGTTTACCTTCTTCATCCATTTAAATACGAGGAAAACCCCGGTGATTTTTTAGGGGTGGATTGGGAGTCCGGCAGATGGTATAACCGAAATCTTCGCATCTTCAGAAACGTGCAACGCATTGAACGTACCCCTGACGACCGGATACTGATGATCGTTGGAGCAGGGCACCTGAACCTGCTAAATATCTTTTTTGATGTATCCCGTGAGTTCGAGTTTGTGTCTCCTCTACCTTACCTGGAAAAGGCGAAGGAACTTTAATCGTTTTAGCCAGGAACTTCCAGCTTGCGCAGCAACTGGAAGCTTCCCGGATGAGGTGGATAAATCCCGGAAGCTGGAAGTCCCATCGGGAGCTTCCAGTTCCTCCTGTTCAGGAACTTCCAGCTTGCGAAGCAACTGGAAGCTTCCTTAAGTAAAATTTTTTCATGCTGCCAGCAGCAAAAAAATTGCAATAATCATAAGAATAATAACTTTCTCAATGATCCTGCCCTTAATCATCTCAGGGCTGTTTGTTGTGGTTGAAGAATTTGTTTTCATGGTGATAGTATTTGAAGTCAGAATGTTGTACGATTTCATGGTACTCAACAAAATTTTATAATATTAGTTTAACTGAATTCTTTATAGAAAAAAATGTACCGGATTAATTAACGGACAGTATATCAAAATATTATGGATGTGATTGAAGATAATACACCCGAAAAGTCGTCCAAAAAAGAACAAAAGTGTCCGGTTTAGAACAAAAAAATCAAAGTTTTGGAAAGGAGAAATTGTCAGATAATTATTCCGTTAAACTGCTGTTTTAAAAACTTCTCTGTTTTTTTGAAGTAGGATTCGTCAAGACTAAAAATAGTGATGCTGAGCATGAAGAAATCTTCTGATTCAGTTTCAATAATAATCTTTGGTTCTTTTTTCTGCGAAGACCAGGGGAGGGTAAGTATGGATGTGCGCATGTTTTCAATAGTCTTGAAAATATCATTTTCTTCATCAACTGCAATCTTCATGCGGAAATTATGACTCAGAAGACTTTGCGATGGATAGGATTTGAGCATAATGTTTCCCACAATTTTACTGTAGGGTATGGTTACAATCTGTCCACTGTAGTCTTCAATCTGCAGATTGCGCATGCCCATAGCGGTAATTTTTCCGGTTATTCCTGCCACACTAATATGATCATCGACATGGTGTGTTTTTCCGGTTTTAAAGATTACACCTGCAGTTATATCTTTTAGTGTATACCATGCAAGGTAAAGAATAATTATGATGAATACCAGCAAGGGTAACAGAGAAATCAATTGTCCACGGCTGCTGAGATATTGTATGCTCCATAGAAGGAAAATGATCCAGGTGATCAACTCTGCTACAGGCAGGTATTTATTTAAAAATTCAACCTTCTGAAGGGGAAGCCGGATAAACTGCATCATATATTTAAACAGCCTGAATATTACAAAGAGCAATGCCCCAACCATCAGAAAAACAATGATGGAAAACTCGAATATGCTGAATGACGTTGTGTCCATGTGTTGTTAGGTTGATGAGTTGATGGTTTTAATTATAATAATTCTTTTTCAATAAGCCTTTCCCTGATAAAAGGGTGAAGGTTTGGGTTGAGCATAAACACTCCGGGGCTGGGTTCAGTAACCATGGCTGCTCTTTTAAGGTGCATGATTTTTTCTTTAACCTGTTTGGGTGTCATTAACATGATACGCTGAATCTTTTCGTAGTTGAGCCTTTTATGAAGGATAAACTGAACCAGAAAAATGAGTGTTTCAGGTTTAAGCCTGCTCAGTACCGTTGTATCGGGGCGTTTTGGGGCCGTGATTAACAGTGTACTGTCCTTAACGTCAGTTATTGATGCCATCCAGGTTTGAAGGCTTAAACCCACATTCCCTCGGGTGTAATTGAAATAAGTATTGAAAAGCCGGGCATAATCCCACGAACGGAGCTCATTCTCTTTTTTTCCTTTGTAAATAAATCTGAGATTACCCGATTTATGTCGTTGCAGAATAATGTTTTTCAGCTCTTCTGCATTAAAGGGGTAGCAGTCAATGGTGCTGAGCAGCCAGGGGTCAATTTTCTTAAATTTATTGATGCTGTAAAAAGCATGCAGATTTACCGTTATGATAAAGAATGTTCTGGAACCGTATTTTTCTATCAGCTCACACAGTAACTCAATGATTTTGAGTCCGCCCTGAGTTTTTTCCCACCAAAGTTCAAGATCCTCAAACACCAGAACAGATCTTTCCGGTAATTCCGACATTAATTCTTCCAGATCTGAATCCAGATCAGTGGCTTTTTGCAGAGATGTTAAAAAATCTGATTCTGTTGTGGAACCTGCAAAGGGTGGTTGAATTACAAATACTGGTCGTGATGAAAGGTATTTATGACAAATGAAATTAACCATAAATGTTTTGCCCGAATTATGTTCTCCACGAATCAGCAACGCTCCATTATGACCTTTCTCCTGCCTTAGAATGGTTTTATGTGCTTCTTCAAGCTCACCGGGCTTACCTTGCCAGAAATCCATAAAATAATTGTTCTTTCTCAGGAAAAGCTGCTGATAATAGGGTGGAACTTTTACCATTACCTTCTCTTTTGCCGAAACTTCCTCATTCAGGGCGTGTAACTGACTAACGGGAAAAAATTCATCGCTGCGATAATGCCTTGTCTGAAATGCATAAACCATCCTTTTGCTTCTGTCGAACCATATCTTTACAAGATTTCGGCGCAAAAGCTCCCTGCCGGCCCGCAATTTCAGTTTCAACCAGTTGTCCTTTTTCTCACCAGCATCCTTGCTTTTCACAAACAGTTTCATATTATCAGCAGTTTTCAGAAAGACAGGGATACTCAGGTCTCTTGAAACTTTGTTGAGCATGCTTTGCAATTTGTCGTCTGTCATTAATCTTATTCTCTCAAGATTTTGCAATGCCTGTTGCACCCTTTGCTCTTGTTCAGCAAAAAAGTATTTATCAGGTATTTGTTGAGGTTCTTCTTTGTCGCTGGTTAAAGTAATTTTTAAAAGACGTGAGATCTCCATGATCTCCTGTTCCGTTTCTTCCAGATTCTGCGAGAAGTTTTTGATGTTTTGCTGGAAGGGTGTTATGTAATCACTCTGTATGATAAAGTGGATGAGTTTTGAGACTTCCACCATTTCAGTGTCCGGAGAAAATGATTTTATGGATGAAAGATCAGCATAAGCCTGATTTTTAAGTAATTCAACCTGTCCCGGCAATTTGCTTATGGCAGTACTGATCTTTTCAAAAGTAAAATCTTCAATATCTTTTATTCTGCGATGAAGATCCCTTGCCTGAACTACGGAGAAAATGGGCTGGGCCGGCAACTGCTGCCGGTTTAATCTTTTAATGGATTGTGATGTAAATTCCATTATTTGTTCAGAAAGTTGCACACCTGCCAATCTGCCGGCTGGAATTGTCAGATTTTGTAATTCCTCTGATGCTCTTAATGTAAAGTGCCAAAGCTTGTAATCAATTTCCGAAAGCTTTAACTCAAGTAGACTGTAGTTGATCTTCAGATTCTGATTGTATTTCCAGATGTCGGGCCAGGCATCCATTTGTCGCAACTGGTACTTCTTCAACCTGGCAGTTGGTTTTTGTCTTTTAATTATGGAATTTACACGAATATGATTAAGGGCATCACAAATGCATTGTAAACTCTTTGTGTTTTCTGTTTCTACAATTTCGTAAATGGCTTTTTGCGAATTACTTACAAAGTCTTTTAGTATTGAAAATATTTCTGAAACTTTTTCTTTTTCCTGATTGAGCAATGACTTGGAAAAAGTGTTTTTATTTAAAGCAGTTTCTATTTTCTGCAAACTGTCGCGAAACTGTTTAAATGCATTTTGCTGCTCAATAAGATATTGAATCCCCAGGTTTGAAAACTTCTGCCATGTTTTTTGCCTGATTATTTGCCAGGTATTGGGATAATATTTACCAATAAGTTTTCTGATAAGGACTTTTTGCCTCGCATTATCCTTACCTGCCATTCGCTTTCTCAACTTATAAAACCTGAGAGAAACTTTATCTGACTTTTGATGTTTCAGTTCATTAGGGTCCAGGCTCAGAGTAAGAATCTCGGGTAAATCATTCAGGTATTGCTCAGTTGTTTCAGAAAAATTCAGGAAAAATACTTCAAGATTTTTTTTCTGTTCATCAAGAAGTTGTGTGCTCAGATTTGTAAGGATCTGTTCGTATCGGATAAATGTATTATTGGTAAGTTTATATAGGGTTGAAATTTTATTCTGGATGGTTTGATTATTTTCCTGTTCAAGTATTTTTTTCCCGATGATATTGAATGTTGTATCAATTCTGTTTTGTGCATTTTCCAGAATTTCGGCATACTGGCTTAGAATTTTTCCAAAGGCTTTATGGTTAAGTTCAATACTCTGATTTAGGATATCTTCATGTATCTTTTTACAGAAAGATTCGGCCTGGGGATGTGCCGGCCATCTGATGTAGTTGCCTGCCTGAAGTTTGTCTGATGTGGGTGAAGGTATCATATGAAGTTCGGGTTTTCGGTATGATTTGGATTTTAATCCGATATTGAGCCTTTTAAACTGGCTGGATGCCTTTATCAGTACCACAGTGCCGAGGTCATTGCAAAGCTCATGGGTTTGTTCAATAAATTCCGCTTCTTTACCATCTTCAATATCGGGTATTCCAAGGAAAATAATATCGGAATCAGCAGACTCAGCGCGAATGATACCGTAAAAGGGCTTTTTCTCTATTTCGTTATTGATAATGTTTATCTCAGCGTTAACTCTCAGATTGTCAAGTACTTCCCGTGCAAAATTGTAAATATTATCCCGTTCATCATTTACGGGGTTTTCAATCATAAGGCGTGTTTTGCTGTCTTTCCATTCATGCGAAAGCCAAAGGAATTTAACCAGGTTAATAGCCAGGTTTCCGTTATTGCCCGAACCCCGCCACCATATATCGATGGTTTTTCTTTTTCCAAAGCCTTTTTTCTGGTCATAATCCATGAGCAGTATGTTCAGATCCATGGATATAATGTTCTTTATAAGTCGGGCAAACCTTTCCTGGTCTGTACCTTTTCTTGTCCAGCCCATTAAAACCGTATTGGGTTCTACGCCTGCAAATCCGTAAGTCTGGGCAAGATTTTCAATGCCATCGTAGATGTCGGTGCAGGGATATTCGCGAACATAGATTCCATCTTCGGGCCGGCTTTCATCTGTTGTAACATTTTGCCTGAACCTGGATTGCATCATCCGGTTCTGATGGGTTTTTTTCAGGTTGATGATGGTGAGAAGTCCATGGTTGGCAATAAGGGCTTTGCCCAGTTCAATAAGTTTTTCACGTGTATCGGGGTTTCCGCTGAAAAGCATGATATTGGGTTTCCAGTTTCTTTCCTCAATACCTTTACTGCTCATTTTGAAGATGGAATGCCTGATTACGTTTGCCCATACACTTTGCCAGACATCACCGGGATCAAGTTCCTGTTCGCGCTTTTTCATCAGGTACCATACGAACCACACAAGAATAAAAGCAATAAACATGGCAATGATATCAATTTGTATCATTACGATAATACTGGCGGCAAAGCCCAGCCAACCTACCCAGCGTGGTATTTTAAAGTAGGGACGAAAATCGGTACTGGCCCAGCTTTCCAATGCAAAGGCAAGGTTGATAAAACCGTAGGCCGCTATGAAGAACATGGATACTACCCTGGCAATGGTATTGAGATCGCCTATGAGAATTCCGCCCCAGGCAATAAAGAAAGTAAGTATTATGGCTATCCTGGGTTCATTGTTGATTCCAAACCCTTTGCTGAGAACTCCAGGGGCCAGTTTATCCTTTGCCAGTGCCTGCATAATACGCGGGCCTCCAAGTATTCCACCAAGTGCCGATGAAAGGGTTGCCCCCCATATACCGGCAATAACAAGCACCGGAACCAGTGCAATTTTCTGCAAAAACGCTGTATCATTCAGGAGCAGATCGCGATCTACAAAAAGTGCAAAACCCACAGCAAGCCCAATGTAAATGATCATTCCGGTAAAAATGGCCAGCATGGTACCCAGTGGGATAGATGACCTGGGATTTTTCAAATCGCCCGACATGGCTACACCCACAGTAAATCCTGTAACCGCAGGAAAGAATATGACAAAAAGCACATCCAGTGAAGGTGCAGTTGTTAAGGGGCTTATTGATACCGATTCAGGATAAAACCCTGTGTTTACAAAAAAACCGGCAAAAATAGAAAAAAGGGATAATGCAATGGCCGTAAGAACAAAATACTGAATCTTTATGGCCAGTGAAGTGCTGATAAATGCTATAATAGTAAGAATTACCGCCACAGCACTACCCAGAATGCGATAAGAGTTTATACTCTGGTCAAGACCCAAAAACTCTCTGATAACATCAACAGAAAGGAAGTTTTCAGAAAAACCCACAATGTAGAGTGCTATACTCAGTGCTATAGCCATAAAAATGGTTACACCTATGGCGCCACCAATAGGTAATCCGAGACTGCGCGAAAGCATATAATAAATACCACCGGCTTTAATTTTTTTATCAGTAGCAATGGAAGAAAGACTAAGACCGGTTGTTATGGAGATTATGTGTGCAATCAGAATTATACCAATGGTGTATGCCAAACCTGCCTGACCCACAACCCAGCCCAGGCGCAGATACATGATAACACCCAGTATAGTAAGCAGAGAAGGGGTAAATACTCCACCAAAGGTTCCGAATTTGCGGGCTCTGTCCATTTTTTCTTTTCGTATAAAGGCTAGAGGTGAGCAAATATAGTCAAAACCACTGATAAATTGAATTATCAGTGGTTAAAGCGGATCAGATAAGAGAATTTGTTATGATAATTTCAAAAACTTCAGTCAGGAATTATTTATACTGAAAAAATCACTCCAGAGGAAAATATACATATTCACCCAGGAGGGCTCCGTCATTTTGCCGGGTTTTTTCTACCTGAAGCTTCACAGGAGTAAGATCAATAAAAAACCAAATTTCTCTGGATTCCTGCAGGAATATACTTCTTGAGCCTCTTATTGACCAAAAGTCGGTTCGGGCAGGCCCTATGGTTACATAACCTTCAGGGTAAAAGATTGTGGGTGCATCCAGATTAGGAATGGTTGTCATATCCTGCGGAGGCCTTATCATTTGTGGAATTCCCCATTGGGTTAACAAAAGATCATCCAGGTCGAACTCAAATTCATCATCATCTTTGCAGGATTGAAAAACAAAGATGAAAGCTATGAATAAAAATAAAACCTGAATATTTTTTCTATTAGGATGCATAATATAATAAGTCTTTTTTCAAGGATTTATTATCTGTCAACTACCATAATTTCAACTCTGCGGTTTCTGCGCCTGTTTTCTTCTGTATCGTTAGGAGCAGCAGGTCTTGAATCCTGGAGTCCGGTAAACTCAATATTGCTGAATCCGTTTTGTACCATATATCTCATTACGGCATCAGCCCGTTTTACTGATAATTCCTGATCTTCAAGACTTTCAATAGCATCTGAGTGTCCTTCAATACGGATTCTTACATTGGGATTTTGTCTCAATTGGGTAATCAGTCTGTTCAATTCAGGTATGGCCTCAGTGGGAATGTCTGCACTGCCCGGGCTAAATCTCAGATTGTTTAGCTGGAACCGGGCGCCGATTGTAATAGCTTCGAGTAAGATATCTCTTTCAGCATCCTGAATAGTAAGGAATTGCTCAAGCAATAGTCTTTCGGAGTGCATCCAGTAGCCATTGGCAGAAACAAGCAGCATATATTCTTCGCCGGTAACAAAGCTGCTGTTGTATCTTCCGGTCTGTCTGTCGCTAACGGTTTGAGCAACTGTATTGCCTGTTTCGTTGTTATATACTTCTACATTTGCTCTGATGGGCTGAAGAGTAGCAGCATCTCTTACTGTGCCGCTTAGATTGGTTCGGCCAACTCGGCGTATTTCTGTTTCCAGTTCGGAGATGCCGGGTGTGAATTCAATTTGCCGGCGAATTTCATCGAATACAAAGTTTACTTCAAATTGCTTAAATCCGTTAAGGTTTGCCCTGAAGTTATTTTGCCTGAGATTGAAATGATCTCTGAAAATATTATTAACAGTAACAACATAATTATCAACACTGGGCACATACATCTCAAAATAGCCGGTTCCATCTGTAAGTGTAGATGTTTCACGTCCTTTACTATCAACAGCTGTAACCTTCACATTGCTTATATCTACCCTTCCCAGGTTTGAAAGCCTGCTTCGGTTCATAATAATTTTGCCAAAAATCTTATTTCGTTCAAGGTAAGGAACATACAGAGTGTGGTCGCCGGTTAGGTTTACAATAAATTCCTGCCGGTCGGGGAAGTATTTATCCTGGTCTTTACCTATGTTTTCAAGCTCAATTTTGTAAACTCCCCTGGCCAGATTTTCATAGGTGACTGTGCCGTCCATCCCGGTAAGAAGCTTTGTTGATACCATATTTGATGGTGCTTCATAATCTACTCCGTATTGACTGTATTTTACCGGGTCAATGCTGGTGATGCTAACAAGAATATCTCTTACACCAGGCTCATTAAAATCTCTCCTTAAATTACCATTGAGGTCTTTAAAAAGGTTAACAGTTAAATCATAATACTTAATGCGTGGCTGATTCCAGTTAAACTCTTTTCTTAATCGTATTTCAAAATAATTATTTGTATAAGTATAATTCTGTTCAGTCAGCAGGTCGGATGTAACCTGGTGGCTAAAGGTATTGATCAAGCTTATACTATAATCATTACGGAGATAAACGTCTAGTTGATTGTTGAGATTAAACCTGGTTGTTTTAAAAGCAAAATCATGCAAAAAACTCAATTTGGACGATAATCTGACCTGGTCCTTGTATATGAATCTTTCAAAGTAGGGCATGATTCTTACCGAGTGCGATTCAATATTATAGTAAAATTGTGAAAGCTCCTGGTTTACAGAATAGGGTCCGTAAAAGTAGTTAACGAATGTGCCCCAGTGATTTCTTCTCAAATTTACACTCACGTGGCTGTTAAACATAGTTTTGGAACCCCCTCTTAGAGCAAAATTATAAACCTCGGGGTCGGGCATGGAATAGTCAGTTACAAATGAGTAACCAAAAGTAACACTGGGATTGAAAGTAAGCCCATTTCCATCGCTTATTCTTGCGCCGACTGTAGCTTTTGCAGATTGCGTTACAAATGGGTTTATATCATCGTAAAATAAAAAAATATTGGTTCCTTTTCTTTCATAAACCGGGCCAGCAAATATCAAAAAGCCACGGTCGAGATATTTTCGACCGATTAAGTTTACCATTCTGTTTTCCACAAACCTGTCAGACTGGATTCCGGTGCTTGTTTCAAGAAGTGGAATATACCTCTGGTCATTGATATTAAAATCCAACTCATAGTCATTGGGAAGCGGGTGATATAATCTTGCAGTGAGATTGTGTCTTCCGGCAAACTGTCCGTAATAATTTGCTGAGCCAAATTGCTCCCTGATTCTGACACTGGTTTGATTGAATCTTCCACTGTACTCCATATTTAAGCCATAGCCCAGCAAATTATTGTTTCCTGCCCTGTAGTTAACATTACTCAATCCAAGATCTGTTCTGAGAGAATGGCCCGGGGCAAGCCTGAATAAAGCTCTTGCGCCTCCCAGGAAGGATTGATTGTCGAAGATCTGGTTTTCACTGTATGCAAATCGTGTGTCAATGTTGATATTTGAGTATCTTTCCTCTATAATAACGCCATAATTACGGATGGGTCTGAAAGGATTTTCATTCGCCAGGGCAGTAAAACGTAGTTTTTCGGTAAGCCGGTAGCTGAATTCACCACCTTTACCACCTCCGTATTTAAGCTGTAATCCGCTAATATCTCCTACTGCCAGTGTCATTCGTGGGGTATTGAAAGCAAGTCGGGTACGGCTGTATTTCAGAAATTCACTTGCCGGCCCCGAACCATACCGATAAAACATATAATTTATATCCCTGTTTTCGGGGAGTAATATATTGCCCCTGACCCCTCCGGCCAATATGGCAGGTTGCTCGCTCAAAAGGTTTTGTAATGAGATCTCTGCGATCAATATTTTTTCTGCCTCTGGAATGGGATAGCGAAAGTGATTATCAAGATGGCTAAACCAAAATGATGTTGTGAAAGAGCGATCTTCGGTGTAGCCATTCATATCAACCCTGTAAAGACTTCCATTGAGGAGGTTGTAGTTTTCAACCAACTTAACCGGTAAAGTTATAATGGTATCACTCCTTGCAGGAACAACAAGGTCCATGTTGAAAATATTCTCCCTTTCATTTTCAATGGCAATATTACCGGTCGACTGGAAATTGAGGTAAACGAGTTCATTAATGTTTCCGCGGTTGTTGAGCCTGAAAACAATTTCACTTTTACCGGTTTGCTGATCGAAATAACCTACCCTGGTAAGTGGACGAAAAAAGAAATCTGATTGGCGGGGGATTTTAATAAAACAATAGGCATTGGTAAGTGTTTCACCGGTTCTTCTGTTTATGGCGGCAATTACAGAATAACCAATTTCACCTTCAACCATCTTTGATGGTGCTGCCCTCATGGGCACCAACACAGAATCGCCGGGTTCAATGATGAAATTCCGGTTTTCCATTGCCATAAGTGACCAGCCGGTAGGAACATTGATCTCAATGGTTATTTCTTCCCTTTGCTCACCCTGGTTTTCAATGATCAATAAATTAAAAAACGTAGCATCAGGCTCGATAATCAGATTTTCCTGACTAAAGTGAGCAGTGATATAGGGTGCTGATTGGTTAAACCCGTTAAACTCCTGGGCAATGGTTTCAAAAATACATGAAATCGAAAGCAGCAGTAAAAGTGCATATGTTGAAAATAACTTCATGTAGTTTTTTGGCCCTTTAATCTGGTTTTATGTCAAAATAGATTTGCACGAAATAATAATCCGGACGTTCACCCAATAGAATATTATCAGGGTCGGCACCAATGCTATAGGTAATCAAAATCTCAAAAACGCCCGAACCCTGTCCTGTTGTAAGGGTTTGCGGCCCGTCGCTCAACTGTTCTACAGGAAAATAATTTAGATTCTCAGCTTCCAGATTATTTGCAGTTGCTGTAATGGAAATATAGTCAAGTTCCAAATCATTTCCATAGTCTCCTATTAAATTGGGATTACTGGCTAATACTTCCAGCCTCCAGGTATCAGCAGGATCCAGATCTTCAATCAATATTGAAAAGCGGGTCCAGTTATTCAGCACCATGCCTTCATTGTATTTTTGCAGAGAATTGATATGAAAGGGCACCGAGCCACCACTTTCGAGTCGGATGGTCAAGGATGGTTGAGAAATACCCTTTAACTGGCATAAAATCAATAGAAATGAAGCCAGTAAAAACAATTTACCCTGCTTAAGCATTGAGCTGTTTTTGCTTATTTATAAGTGCGGAGGATGTTTTTACAAAAATATAATTCTCAGGTGTCTCCTTCACCTGAGAATTATATTTGTCTATACTTTTTAGTTTGCAGGCTGAAGTACCAGAAACACATTGGTAGCATAACGGTCAGCTGCAATAGCCTGGTTAAGAATACTTGCCGTGTTCATGGTACCTTCCCCAGTTCCGCAACGCCAATGAATAGTGAAACTATTCTGAAAAATATCACCGGCATTGGAAACGGTTCCATTATAACCCACCAAAATTTCTGAAGGGTCATTAGTCAGAGGCACAGGGTTGGCCGAATCATCCGATGCAAAAATTAAATCTTCTTCAATTGTACCATCACTTGTAACATGAAATCCAATGTTGTTAAGCGCCATTGTGTTAGCAGTATTTCCACCTGCTTCAATGATATCTGTTCCGATAAGATTGGCATTTTCAGAATACATAACAACGTCCCAGTTGACAGAAGATGCAACATTAAATTTTGTTTGGTAAGCTGCACTGGTAGCAATACCATTCTGGTAGTCATCCAGTGTATTGAAGTTAAACTCAATATTACCTCCTGAAGTTACATTCAGACGAAGAATGGAATTGAGGGTAACTGCAACCGGAATAACTGCTCTGTCGTCGATTTGTGCAAAACTGGTACCTGCGTACAAAATAAGTCCTGCGAGTAAAAATGTTAGTTTTTTCATAATAGGTGTGATTTAAAGTGTTTGATTAAATAAATGGTGTTAATTTATCGATTTATAAACAAATTTCATTGTCAAATATATAGCTAAAAAAGAAAACTATTTAAAAAATGATTAAAATATTTAAAAAATCAGGTGTTTTATACAGTTAAAAAAGGTGTAAAACACTTGTTATTATCCCAATTTGAATCCAATTACCAACACATCATCAATCTGATCTTCCTGGCCTTTCCATGTTAAAAAACTTTCTTCAAGTATTTGTTTTTGCTCCTGCATAGGCTTTTTGTGTATGGACAAAACAAGTTCCTTGAAATTCTTTAACAGAAATTTTCTCCCCATATCTCCTCCAAACTGATCGGTATAACCGTCAGTTAAAATATAAAACCATGTAGGTTGATCAACTTTTATGAGATGATGTGTATATTTTCTTTCAATGGTTTTCTTTTGTGTCCCACCAATTGCCATTCGGTCACCTTTAATAATATTGAGCTTGTTGTTCTGAATATAAATTACAGGATTATTGGCCCCTGCAAATTCTACTGTTCTGTTTTTTTTATTGATAACGCACATGGATATATCCATCCCATCCTGGTTGTTTCCATCTTCCTGCTTCAGTGTTCTTCTAACTCCTTTGTTGAGTTTTTCAAGTATCCTGTCGGGGTGCGAAGTTCCCGCCGTTGTGATGGAGTCGAGTAGATTATATCCGATCATCGACATAAATGCTCCTGGGACTCCATGTCCTGTACAGTCAACAGCTGAAATAATAAATTTATCTCCTTTAATGGGAAGAAATCCACCGTTTTCTTCGGGCTTTACTATCTGAGTTTTTTCTCCGTTCTCAATTTCCTTTAGCGGTGCGGTTTGCGGATTTCCCATTTCCCTGAACCAGTAGAAGTCGCCACTAACCATATCTACCGGTTGGAAAAATATAAACGCTTCAGGTAAATAATTATTAAGAATCTTCTGTGGAGGGAAAAGGGCTTTTTGAATTTCCCTGGCATAACTAATACTTTGAGTAATTCTGTAGTTTTGATCCTCAATTTTTATAAATGCATCCTGTAGTTTGTCCTGTGCTAGTTGAATTTGGGTGTTCTTGGCTTCCAGTTGCAGGTTGGCTCTTTTCTTTGACTTATAACTTCTGTAAATAAATATGGCCAGAAGGAGAAACAACAGTAAGCCCCCTGCTGTAGAATAAATAATCAATTGCTGGAAGTTTTGAACTGCCAGTTGTCTTTCAATTTCGGCCTGTTGCAATTCTCTTTCCTGTTCTATTCTCTCAATTTCCCGCATTTGGCTTTCAGCTCTGAGTTGTGCCAGTTCGAGTGAATCTTCCCGTTCCTGAACAATTCTTTGAATAGAATCCTGTTCCAGTTGGAACAAAAGCTGATTAATTTTTATCTGTTCACGGCTTCTTTCGGCATCTTCCTGCGATAAACGGGCTTCAACCTGGCTTTGTATTGTGCTTTCTTCAAATTGCCCTCTCATACTTTGTCGTGCAAGGTGTTCCCGAATATCATTATACTTTCTTCTAAATTCTTCACCTTGCCTTATGTTGTTGATACTCATATAGCTATTTGCAAGCTGGTTGTAAATATGGGGTAAAATAGTTTCATAATTTAATCTCAAAGCCAGCTCAAGCGCCTCCTCAAGCAGGCCAATAGCTTCGCGGTGCTCCGCCATAAGACTTTTAACCTGGGCCAGATCTACAAGTGCAGATGTAATTCCTTTCTGCTCGCCAATTCTGCGACGAACATCAAGCTGCCGGGTGAAAGCCCTGTTAGCTCCCCGAATATCTTCAAGATCAAGTTGGATAAGTCCTATTATACTATATATTCTATGAAGGTTTTCAAGATCATTAATTTGCTCATAATAACGTGCAGTTCGCTCAAAGGATTGAATAGCATTATCGGGGCGGCCATTTTCCCAATAAATATAGCTGATCTGGTTCATAGAAGATATTGCAGCGGAAATATCATTTTGGTTTAGGTGATAGCTTACCAGTTCTTCAAGTCTGTCTACTCTTTCCTGGTTGGTCGGACTGAGAGGTCTTAACTGTTGTCCAAAAGATACGGATATATGAAAACAACAAAGAACAATTGCCATAACAATAGTTACAATTGAAATTGTTGCTGAACTCTGAAAGAAATTTTTCATATAAGAATTTTACACTTGTGGTATTGTACTCCGGATGTCTGTTTCTCTAAAAAAAATCACTTTCCGGATATGCATTAAAAATATTAGATTTAATTTCCACCAAAAATACAATATAAATAATAAGCACTCTTAAGAGTTTTACGTAATAACAACAATATCAATACGCAATCATTGTGGGTTTATACTTAAATGCCTTTTAAGGGGTTTCATGAATTTTTTTAATCAAACTAATTTAACATATGTTGTTGTTAAAAATGATAACAAAAGTAAAGTTATAATCGTGAAACACTTAAACTCTTTTGAACATAATTACATATATTTGCCCCACAAACCATACACCTAACTGCACTAATAGTAAAAAAAATGAACAGAACAGCTCTCTTAATTACTGCAATTTTACTCAACTTCTCTTTTCTCAGCCTTGATGCACAGGATTTTGAAGTTGCCCCTGTAAGATTAAATTTTAATGTGGCTCCCGGTGAGTCGCAAAGTCGTACGGTAACCATAAAAAATCATGGAAATCGTAAAGAGACCTTTTCTATTAGGTTAAATGATTTTCTGGTTCAGCGCCACGGAGGGATGGAATTGCTACCTGCAGGTTCCACAAGAAATTCAATTAGTGGCTGGATTAATCTGAACCCGTCATTTGTAGAGCTGCAACCTAATGAATCAGCAAATATTCAGGTAAACCTTCAGGCGCCGGCAGAAGATTTTTCAGCCAAATGGGGAATAATGAGTTTTTTTACCACAGCAGAACAAACGGCTTTTACAGCTGATCGGGATTTGCAAACCGGCGTATCTGTTTCCGGACGAATAGATATTTACCTGTTTTACAATCCGGCAGCAGGCGATCCTGGCAGAGTTGAAATTGGTAACCTGCAGGAAATAGCAAGTAGAAACGAGAATGAAAGGCTGTTTTCTGTAAATCTTGATAATCCGGGTGAGAAAATTGTGAACACTCAGGTTTATCTCATTGCATCAAACATTCAGACCGGTGAGGAACATAAATTCAGGACCATTGAAGTGGTTTCTTATCCTCAGACTGCAAGAATAGTTGAACTGGCACTTCCAAAAACTTTATCTCCCGGACGATATGCTCTTGCAGCAATACTTGACTATCCCGGCAGTGCTTCATTAAAAGGTACACAAATTATGATCAATGTTGAAGAATGACAGCTTCACCAGTTTACTTTTTGTAATTCTTTCCGGGATTGTGATGGTTAATCCATCGAAGGTTCCAGCACAAACAACACTTTTCTCGCGCTATTACGAAAACAGCGAAATTTTGATGGAAGAATTTGAAGGTTTCGTTCATAATGGAGATACCATTAAGCACGGAGCCTATAGTTTCTATTTTCCCAATGCAAATAAAAGGCAACAAGGTCAGTTTCGCAATAATTTGATTGATGGCAAATGGTATATCTATTACGAAACAGGAGAATTGCATCAGATCATTCATTTCAGTGATGGGTTGAGACATGGAAAGTATTATTCATATTATCCGGATGGCAATTTAATGCAGGAAGGTTATTATTCTTCTGGTAATCTTCACGGGGAGTTTATCTCTCTTAATAACGATGGAACAATTGAAAGTGTTATTCCCTATCATATGGGCTTACAGCATGGTATAAAAAGAATTAATTATCCTGATGGCAGTCCATACCAGGAAGTCACTATGCTAATGGGTTTAGAAACAGGCGATTGGCTTCAGTATCATGAAAATGGAATAATTAATTACAAGGGTAAAAAAGAAAATGGCGATTTTTCAGATACCTTAAAAGTTTTTTATGAAAATGGCGCTTTACAAAGGATAGGACTGTATCGTGATGGTGTTTTAGATGGCCCTTACTATGCCTATCACAGCAATGGACAAATTATGATTGAAGCATTTTATACTGAAGGTGATCTTACTGGCGAATACATTGAATATTATGACAACGGGAACTGGAGCACACGGGGAAATTATACCAACAATAAAAGGACAGGCAAATGGATTGCCCGCTATCCTGACAAAAGCATATACACTAAAGGAAAGTTCTGCAATGGTGTTTTTGATGGCTTTTGGCAGATATATTTTCCCAATGGCAACTTAAAACAAACTGGCAGTTACAGGGAAGGTAAACCCTCCGGAAGCTGGCGTTTTTACAGAGAAAACGGCTCGGTTGAAAAAACCGGAAGATTCATTAATGGTCTTGAACAAGGCATATGGGTGTTTTTTGAAAACTTCCCCAATAATATCCCTGCCAGATATTCACATTATATCAATGGCATCCGTCATGGGCCTTTCTGGCACACAAAGGAGAAAAAAACCGAAAAATATTTTGTGAGATTTGGTTACAGGCAATAATTCAGGGATAAGGCATGTAATTGATTTTTACTCCGGTTACAGCTTCAAAATCTTCTCCTGCCTCATACATATCCTCATCATCTTCCTGGTAATACCAATCCATAACCAGTTTGCTGTTATTGCCTTCAACTGTTTTAATAATGTCAATAATTTCCATGATCATTTTCGAAGATGCTGTATTAAAATAGTCGAACTTAAAAGATGCATGGGTGGTTGGTGCCGGTTTATTAGCATATTCCAATAGCCAATCTTTAATGGGAGTATAAAATATCTTAGGGTTTTCAGGTAACGAACGTCCCGAAATCCAAATAATTCCTTCCGTTGAATTCAAAAATACTTCAGGGGTTTCTGAAGTCCCGTCAATGCTGATTAAATCTTCGCCTGCTTTTTCGGTTTTTTGCATTTTTCTTCGGTTTAAAAGTTGTGATTGGGAAAATAAAGGCTTTAAGAAATTTTTAACCACTATTAATTGGTCTGCAAAACTAACGAAAAAAATGAATCTGTGTTAAAATATGCTATTTCGATTTGTATTTCGATGCTTCAATGTTTATTTCTTTAGAGATAAACTGATATTTTTTCGGTAAATGGTTTGGTCCTGATGATGCAATACTATCAACAACCTTTGCCATGAAAAAAAAAGATTGCGGTTTTTTATGTATTTTTACCCTATTGTTATTTAATAAAAACAGCTGGTATTTTTTTATAAACCAAATGTTATGAAAACCAAAGCACAAAAAATTCGTTTAGGAATTTTTATCATGATAAGCTCGGTTTTATTGCTTATTCTGGTGGGCTTTTTTACCGCCCGAAGATTATTTGAACGCACTGATGTTTATTACGTTGCGTATCGCGATGTATCAGTAAGTGGCCTTGAAACGGGTAGCCCGGTTAAGTACCTGGGGATTAATGTGGGAAGTATTTCGGATATTTTTATTGATCCTGATGATGTAAACCAAATCATCGTCCGTTTATCGCTCAAGCATGGCACACCTGTAAAGGAAGATGCTACTGCTGATATTATTGCTATGGGAATTACCGGATTGAAAACAATAGAAATAAGAGGTGGTAGCAACGAAGCAGATTATCTTGAGGAGGAAATGTTTATTCGTCAAGGTACATCTCTTGTGGAAGATATAAGTGGCAGAGCCGAAGTGATTGCTTTTAAGGTAGAAGAAGTTTTAAACAATCTTCTGGATTTTACGAAAACGGATAATCTTGAAAAAATTTCCGGCGCAGTTGAACAGATTTCGGTTTTGGCAGAAAATGCCAACAAATCCTTTACAATGGTAAATGATATTATAGTTGAAAACCGCGAAGACCTGAGAGGATCTATTCAAAGAACAACTACCATTACAGAGCAACTTGATAGTACAGCGGGTGAATTGCATGCGGCAATCACACAGTTTAACCATGTGATGCAGGGCGAAGCAATAGAAGAAGTATTGGGTAATATGCGGGATATTTCTATTACCCTGAGGGAAGCTAATTTAAGAGAACTTATTGAAAATCTGGCTGCAACTGCTTCGCAAACCCAGGCTCTTCTGATTAAGCTGGATTCAGATCTTGACAAAGGCTCACAGGACCTTTCCGAAAACCTTGTTATTCTGAAACACACACTTGAAAATCTTAATGAAACTTCCCGCAGGATAAGCAATGATCCGTCTATACTGATCAGGGGGCAACGGGCAAGGGATATTCCCGACAGGCGGTTACGATAATCGGAAAATCAGGTTTTTAAAAAAGTACATGATATGAAAAGATACGTATTAATTCTATTTATAATTCCCATGGTTTTTCTGGGAGCTTGCCGCAGCAGCAAACCAGTTGCACCCACTTTTTATGTCCTCGAATTTCCTGTTGATAGAGTTTCTGATGAACAATATAGTACTTTGCCATACTCCCTCGAGATTGCAGAAATTGACCTTCATCCTGCTTTTGCTACCCACCAGATTGCCATCAGGGAAGATCAACATGAAATACGATACTTCTCGCACCATGAGTGGGCTGTAAGACCCGAAATCAGCCTTGCAAGATACATCAGAGATTATTTTAAGCATGTAAGTATTTTCGAAAACATTGAAGCGCGGTACTGGAATATCCGACCTGATTATAAATTGTTTACATCAGTGCATCAACTGGAAGTATTAAAAGATGGGAACGATTATTTAGCACGTCTGCATGTAGACTTCCAACTCGTAATGACAGAAGGAACTATTACTGTTGTAAGACATTCTGCTGATAAAACCCGGCTTCTGGAAAGAAGAAATCTAAACCTTTTTGCCGGAGCTATCAATGATATGTTTTTTGAAGAGCTTCACTTTTTTACCCGGAAAATACTTTACGAATTTTCAGCAGAATAGTTAACAGAATTTTGCGGGATGGAAAACAACAACTCCAAAGAAAGATATATTGCACTTGAAAAAGATTTTATTTATCGTTTTCAGGATAACACCCTGTTTCTGTCCAGGTCATTGCTTCTTCCACAAACCATCTGGTTCACAAAAAAAATTCCCAAAGAATTAAAATCGTTTAAGGTTAAAAATATTATTCTGAATCTTGATGAGCTTCAGGATATTGACAGTGCCGGTGTTATGGCACTTTTTCACCTAAAAGACAAACTGAGAAAGTCAGGCATAAGTGCCAGGATTGAAGGAGGTAGTCAATCTATACTTGAGAAGATTGAACTTTTTTCGCCAGGTCAATTGCCTTACCATGAAACTCCTTTGAAACCAGGTTTCCTTGAAAGAACCGGCAATGCTGTATCTCATTTTTTCACTGATTTTGTTTTTGGTTTTATAACCCTTGCAGCCGATGTTTTTTATTGGTCTGTTTCTGATATATTCAGGTCGCGGTCGCGGCGAAAGGGTGAGATTGCCAATCAGGCAGTACTTATAGGTGTTAATGCATCGCTGATTGTGATTTTTTTATCTTTTGTAATTGGTCTGGTCATTGCACTTCAGTCCTCAGGCCAGTTGCGCACTTTCGGTGCAAATATTTATATTGTAGATTTAACAGTAATTGCCATGATGAGCCAGATGGGCCCGCTGATTACTGCAATTTTAGTCGCCGGACGCAGTGGTTCATCCATAGCTGCTGAAATAGCAACCATGAAAGTTACAGCTGAGTTGAATGCATTAAAAACTATGGGGTTAAATCCCATTCGTTTTGTAGTGGTGCCTAAATTGTATGCTTGCCTCATTACCATGCCATTTCTTATCATCTTTGCAAATGTTTCCGGCATATTAGGAGGTGGTGTTGCAGCCTACATTTATCTTGACATAACACCTGAAATATTTATTAACCGTATGGGTACTGTTATGCAAAACAAAGACCTTATTACAGGCTTTGTAAAAAGTCAGGTTTATGCCAGCTTAATTGTTCTAACCGGAAGCTTCTTTGGTTTTCGTGTGGTTAGAGGTGCTGAAGGAGTAGGAAAAGTTACCACAACAGCCGTTGTGGTAGCCATATCTCTCGTTATTCTTGCCGATAGTATACTTGGGCTTCTGTTTTATTAATCTGGAACTATGAGCAAAGAAAAAGTAATAGAAGTTAAGGGATTAGGAGCATCATATGATGAATTAGTAGTTTTATCTGATGTAAACTTTTCTGCTTACAAGGGAGATATTACGGTGGTGCTGGGGGCCAGCGGCTCAGGTAAATCAACGGTATTGAACCATTTGCTGGGACTTTATCCCGTTAATAAAGGGTTTGTATCTATTTTGGGTAAAGATATTTCTAATATAACTGAGAAAGAACAACTTAGTTTGTATTTACAAATGGGTGTCTTTTATCAGAGCGGAGCATTGTTAAACTCCATGACAGTAGGTGAGAATGTGGCCTTACCCCTGAAACAGCATAGCAATTTGCCTGATAGCCTGGTCGAAGAGATTGTATATATGAAACTGGGGTTGGTAAATATGCAGCATGCTTATCATTATTTTCCATCTGAATTAAGTGGAGGTATGCTTAAGCGGGCTGCTCTGGCCAGGGCAATAGTAATGGATCCGCCTTTGTTGTTTTGTGATGAACCCGGTGCAGGTCTTGATCCAATATCACTGGCATCTTTAGATGAACTTATTATCAACCTTCAGAAGAAACTTGGAATCTCCGTTTTGATGGTTACCCATGAAGTTACAAGTATTATGCGAATTGCCGACAGGATAGTATATCTCGAAAACGGAGTAGTGGCATTTGAAGGTAGCTTAAAAAACGCCCTTGAATCAAATGTAGAGTCGGTTAAGCATTTCTTTTCAGTAATTGACGAAGCTGATAGGTTTAAATAAAATTGATGTTTTTCTCAGTTTTATCAATTACTACTTTTAAACCTAAGTCTTCGGGTCGTAGCAATTATTCATGTTTCCCTTAAAGTAAGTCCAGCTAAAATGGCGGCAGCAAGCATCCCTGCATAAAAAAGCAGCATGATTTGCAGGCCGAAAAGTGTGGCGATAATACCAAAGCCTGCGGCCACAACAGTGAATAATCCAATCAATGTATTTGAAAGAGCAACATAAAGCGAGCGGTCCTTGTCTGGTGCAAAATCCACCAGGTAAGTTTTTCTGCTAAGTCGTGCACCGCCATGGGCAATCACCTGAATAAGTAAGAGAAAAGAAAACGTGTAGATATTTTTTAGATTTCCGCCCCAAAAAGGGAAGCTCACCATCACCAAAATGTTTATAATTCCTAAAGCTGCTACTGCAATCATCATTTTGCGGCTCGATTTATCACTGAATCTGCCCCAAAAAGGACTGCTGATAATATTGGCAATACCTGCTGCCACCACAATAATTCCCAGTGAAGATACTTCGGAGCCCACTTCCTGCCTTCCTAAAATGATAAAAAATGGTTGAGCCAATGGTATAGCCATAAGAAGCGCCCTTGTAAAAATAAAGTTGCGAAGATTAATGTCTTTTTTAAAAAAAGCCCATGCATCTTTCAATTCTTTTACTGGAGTTTTGCCACCCTCAGTTGCACCCTTTTCTTCCCTTATTCCGGCAAAAATAATGGCAGCCAGGGCCCATAATATGGAAGCAGAAATAGTCAATCCAAATAATACCCATAAATTGTATTCCGATTCTACACTTGTATATAACCAAACCCCTGCAATCAGTGTTAAAATCCCTCCAATAGTTGCTCTCATGGCAAGCATTTGTCCGCGTTTCCCTTTCGGTATAGTTTTCGCAACCACATCCTTGAAAGCAAGGCTTGCAATTCCGCTTGCGATGCTGAAAATACCCAGCAGCAAAAGTATAAGGATACCGGCTGATAAACCATCAGTATTCATTATTACAAAAGCCATAGCCAATAGTGAAAATGCCTGCACCAGTGCAGGAATTACCCAAAACCATTTTCTTAGCTCAAATGCTCTGATTTTTGCTGAAACAAACAACTGTGGTAAAAGCGAACCCGCATCCTTAACCGGCACAAGTGCGCCTGTAAGCCCACCCGGAACACCTAATGTGCTGAAAATCCAGGGTAGGGTAGTGCCCGGACTTACCAGTTGTTCTGCCAGTTTTGTGAGAGCACCATTAAAAACTTTTTTAAAATAATTACCGGGGACTTCCTTGCAAGCTGCTTCCGAAATAGCTTTGCAGGAACGTTCTTCTCCTTCGTCGGTTATGAAATTATATGCTTTCGAAAGCTTTTCTGAATTCATGTCAACCAGGAAGTTTTTTATTTTATGATTAAGCCTCCATTTGAACTTTGCCATCTTTGAACCAATTGCAAGTTATTAATGTTTCATGGATGATGAAAAATAGACAAAACAATGAACTTATAATCCTTTTTTTGACAGCTTTTTCTCTTTGTATTTCGGTGCAAGATTCATTTGCCGGGGTTATTTCAGAAGCGAAAATAAAAAATATTGATAACACCATCCCCGATTCACTGGTTTTTCAACTGGATGAGGTGGTGGTTTCGGCATTTAACCGATCGCAGGCACTTGTTGAAATTCCGGGATCGCTCACCTACCTGGGAAGTTTGCTGATGGAAAGAGAAAAATCTACCTATAATTTTCTTCCTGTGTTGAATTATGTTCCGGGCATTTTTGCCCATTCGGGTGCCACCAATACAAGCAGGGTTACCATTCGTGGTATCGGTGCACGGGTGCCCTATGCTACCGGAAAGATCCGTGCCTATTTCAACAATATTCCGCTTACCAATACTTCCGGAGTGACTTTTATTGAAGATATTGATCCTGCTGTTATTGAAAGTATGGAAATTATTAAAGGACCAGCAACCAGCGTATATGGCGCCGGACTGGGTGGAACCATAAATATTACGGCAAGACGGCCGGCAGCCAGGCAAAGCGGGCTGAGCAACACTTCGCAGGTGGGCTCTTTCGGTATGTTCCGCAATTCTTTTGTGGCTGATTGGGTGAAGGATCATTTTGCCACTAGCCTTGTTTACAGCCACACCCAAAGCGAAGGATACAGGGAAAACAATGAATTCCGGCGCGATGCCATTACCTCTGTAACTCAGTTTGACTGGCATGAAGACACCCGCTTTACGGCCCTTATAGCTTTTTCTGATCTTAAATCGCATATACCCAGTTCCATTGATAGTGTTTCCTTTACCGATAATCCGCAGTCTGCCGCTGCCAACTGGCTCAGGACGAGGGGTTACGAAGATGCACGCCGTTTGCTGGGTGGGATAACTGCTTCCCATAATTTCAATCCGGATTTAACCACAGACCTAAGTATTTTCACCATATGGCACGATGAAAAGGAAATGCGTCCATTTGATTTGTTTTATGAAGAAAGATTTACACTGGGGTCAAGATTGAAAACCCGTAAACATTGGGATATAAATACTGTGCAATTAGAACTCACCGGGGGCGGTGAATTGTTCCTGGAAAACTACCTGTACAGCAATTTTGAGAATATTGACGGGGAAGGGACTCAGGGAAGCAGATTCAGTGACAACCGGGAGCAGGTTTCAACCTGGAATATTTTTCTGCAATCGGATGCAACTTATAA
>SKSE01000062.1 GCA_007118135.1 Bacteroidales bacterium
AATTGTTTAACGAAAAGTGAAAGCCAAAAACAAAAAAAGGGAACACGTTGACACATATTCCCTCAGATGAATTTTTGTTATTCTATTTTTTCGATTTACACACTTTTGCCGAGAAAAACTCACGGTTCATCTGTGCAATGAATTCAACAGAAATACCTTTAGGGCAATCATATTCACAAGCGTAGGTATTGGAGCAGAATCCAAACCCAACTTCATCCATTTTAGTTACCATGTTTTCTACTCTTTCTTTTGCTTCCACTTTACCCTGCGGCAACATGGCATATTGCGATACTTTGGCCGAAACAAAAAGCATTGCAGAAGAATTCTTGCAGGCTGCAACACAGGCACCACAACCAATACAAACAGCGGCATCAAAAGCCCTGTCAGATATTTTCTTATTAATAGGTATATTGTTGGCTTCCTGTGTTGAACCTGTATTGGCATTTACAAAACCGCCTGCCTGCATAACTTTCTCAAAAGCTGAGCGATCAACTACAAGATCCTTGATAACGGGAAATGCTTTACTTCTCCAGGGTTCAATAACGATAGTAGTATTATCCTGAAACTCGCGCATGTGCAACTCGCATGTGGTTGTATGGGTAAGCGGGCCATGTGGCCTTCCGTTAATATAAACTCCGCAACTTCCGCAAATACCTTCGCGGCAGTCGTGTTCAAAATGCACTGGCTCGCCACCTGATTCGATGATTTGCTGGTTGAGGTAGTCAAGCATTTGAAGAAAAGACATCTCGGGAGATACATCCTTAAGGGTATAATCTTCAAATTTACCCTTTGCTGAGGCGTTTTTCTGACGCCATATTTTAAGTTTAAATTCCATATCTAAAGGACTTTAGGTTATTTATAACTTCTTTCTTTCAGCTCAACATTTTCAAAAACCAGGGGCTCTTTGTGAAGAATTTCCCTTTGACGGTTTCCGGTATATTCGTAAGCTGACACATGGGCATACTCAGCGTCGTTTCGCTTCGCTTCTCCCTGTTCGGTCTGGAACTCTTCGCGGAAGTGTGCACCGCATGATTCGTCTCTGTCCAAAGCATCCTGACACATCAAGCGGCCGACTTCAAAGAAATCGGCTACCCTGATGGCTTTTTCAAGCTCCTGGTTATATTCTCCGGCGGTAGCAGGTACTTTAACTTCTTTCCAGAACTCATCTTCCAACTGGTCAATCATTTCAATGCCCTTCTTAAGCCCCTCTTCGCTTCTGACCATTCCGCAGTGATCCCATAAGATTTTTCCGAGTCGCTTGTGGAAAGATGTAACAGTTTGTTTTCCATCTACAGCCATCAGCCGGTCAATTTTTTCCTTAACGGCTCTTTCGGCTTTGTCAAATTCCTCATGGTCGGTTTTGATACGGGGTGTTCTGATTTCATCGGCCAGATAATCGCCAATGGTATAAGGCAGGATGAAGTATCCATCGCCTGAGCATTGCATCAGCGAACTCGCTCCCAGTCGGTTTGCACCATGGTCGGAGAAATTGCTTTCACCTACAGAATAAAGCCCTGGAATAGTAGTCATCAGATTGTAATCAACCCAAAGTCCGCCCATAGTGTAATGTCCTGCAGGATAAATCCTCATGGGCTCTTCATAGGGATTAATACCAGTGATTTTAAGGTACATCTCAAACAGGTTGCCATATTTATCTTCAATGGCTTTTTTGCCTTGTTTCTCAATGGCATCTTTGAAGTCGAGATAAACTGAAAGACCGGTATCTCCTACTCCGTAACCTGCATCGCAACGTTCTTTTGCAGCCCGGGATGCCACATCACGTGGTACCAGGTTTCCGAACGCAGGATACCTTCTTTCGAGGTAATAATCACGTTCTGCTTCGGGGATCTGGTTAGGATGCCGTTTTTCATCCTTCTCTTTGGGTACCCAAACCCTACCGTCGTTTCGCAGAGATTCTGACATGAGGGTTAGTTTCGACTGGTAATCATTGAGTACAGGTATACTGGTAGGGTGTATCTGGATAAAACTGGGGTTGGCAAACAGAGCTCCTTTTCTATGAGCTGCCCATGCTGCTGAAGCATTGCTGCCAAGGGCAAGGGTAGACAAATAAAATACCGTACCATAACCACCGGTTGCCAGCACTACCGCGTGGGCTGAGTGTCTTTCTATTTCACCAGTGAGCAGATTACGTGTAATGATCCCACGCGCTTTGCCGTCAATAATTACAACATCAAGCATATCACGACGCTCGTACATCTTAACGGTACCTTTTGCTATCTGCCTGCTCAGTGATGAATATGTGCCCAGCAAACATTGCTGCCCGGTTTGTCCTTTGGCATAAAATGTACGGGAAACCTGAACACCTCCGAAAGAGCGCGTATCCAGCATTCCGCCGTAATCTCTGGCAAAAGGAACACCAAGGGCAGCAAAATGATCTATTACATAATTACTAACCTCAGCCGCACGGTATACATTGGCTTCACGGGCCCGGAAGTCTCCTCCTTTAATCATATCATAAAACAAGCGATATACACTATCACCATCATTTTTATAATTTTTGGCAGCATTTATACCACCCTGCGCGGCCACGGAGTGAGCACGTCGCGGAGAGTCCTGAAAACAAAAAACCTTAACATTATATCCCAGTTCTCCCAGGGCACTGGCTGATGAGGCACCGGATAGCCCTGAGCCTACAACAATAACATCCAGTTTTTTCTTATTTGCGGGGCTTACCAGGCGCAATGAAGACTTATAATTGCTCCATTTATCTGCGATAGGACCCTTTGGTATTTTGGAATCAAGCTTAATCATTGCTTAAAATTTTTATGTCCTGAATCAATTAATTATATAAAAACAAAAAGTAAAGCGGGATGATGGAAAATCCAACAGCAATCACCACCGCATAAATGGTCCCCGCAACTTTAATGGCAGGAGTATATTTGTCATGGTTAAGACCAAATGACTGAAATGCCGACTGAAATGCGTGTTTCAGGTGGAATCCCAGAAAAATAAAGGATATGATATAGATAATGGAAAACACAGGATTTTGAAACGTGTACACTACCATGGGGTAAAAATCATGCCCTGTTTCGGCTCCACCGTATAATGGGACAATTCCAAGTTTTACAAAGAAAAAATGGTAGAGATGAATCAGCAGAAAAATAAAGATAATAATTCCGCTGTGGATCATAAACCTTGAAAAGGCAGATGTTTCTGATTTCAAGGCTACTTTATAACCAACAGGACGAGATCTCCTGTTGTGCAGTTCAAGGATAACCCCAATAATAATATGTATGATAAAACCTGCAAAAAGCACATACTCCATTATTTTAACGGCAGGATTGGTTAAGAGAAATTCAACGGCCTTATCGAACTGTGCTCCTCCATCACCGGCCAGCAGCAATAAATTTGTGGCCAGGTGCGATACCAGGAAAAGCATCAGAAATGCGCCGGCTGCAGCCATAATATATTTATGGCTGATGGAGGTAAAACTAAATCCTTTTTTACTCATAGGGTGAAGATTTGAATTGGAAAATAAGTTGTTTTATGAATTTTTTGATCAAAATTTACGTAGGTTTGTAATTATTTCAGCAGGAAAGTTATCGGAAGGGGAATTTACTATCCTGAATTATTAAATAAAAGTGAAAAATTATTTTTCTTTTATCAGATTTTATACATTTAGGAACTGCGGAAATATATCACCAAACAAATGTAGATTTTCATTCTATTATTTGCAAGTAAATCAGTAATTTGAAATAATTATAAATAAATCACTTAATCACCCATCAAAAGGTAAATGACATGTTTAAAAAAGAAGTTTATGTTGAAAGAAGAAACCGCTTAAAAAAAATGGTTGGGCAAGGAATCATTCTTCTTTGCGGAAATGTTGATGTACCTATGAATTATCCATCCAATACTTACAAATGGAGGCAGGATAGTAACTTTTTATATTTTTTCGGTCTTGATTATCCGAAAATGGCAGCTATAATTGATATTGATAATGACGAAGAATTTATTTTTGGTGATGATGTGAGTATCGACGATATTATCTGGATGGGACCCCAACCTAAAACAGTTGAACTTGCTTCGCAGGTAGGAGTAGAAAAAACAATGCCATGGTCAGGACTTCGACAAAAAACTGCCGAAGCATTTGACCTTGGCCGTAAAATTCATTTTTTACCGCCATACCGAGCGGAAAACAAACTTCTGCTGGAAAGCTTACTGGGAATTAATACTGCTGAGCAAAAACAACTGGCATCAGTAGAGTTGATTAAGGCTGTGGTTGCATTGCGTTCCATAAAGGATCAATATGAAATATCTGAAATTGAAAAAGCCATGGAAACTGCCTGGCTGATGCACACTACCGCAATGAAGATGGCAAAACCGGGCGTTTACGAGCGAGAAGTGGCCGGTGTTATTGAAGGAATAGCTCTTTCGGCAGGTGGGATGTTGTCATTCCCTGCTATAGTAACCAAAAGGGGTGAAACACTGCATAACCATTATCATGGCAATAAACTGGAAAAAGGAGACCTTTTGCTGGTTGATGCAGGAGCTGAAACCCACCTGCATTATGCTACTGATCATACACGCACTAGCCCAGTAGGTGGAAAATTCTCCGCTATGCAGAAAGAAATATACGAAATTGTATTGCAGGCCCTGGTAAATGCAATCGAAGCTATTAAACCCGGAATTACCAACAAAAGCGTACATATGCTTGCTGCAAAAACCCTGGCTCTGGGACTTAAAAATATCGGACTGATGAAAGGTGATATCGATGCAGCTGTAGAGCAAGGTGCCCATGCCCTGTTTATGCCCCATGGACTTGGGCATATGATGGGTTTGGATGTACATGATATGGAAGACCTCGGTGAAGATTATGTAGGTTATGATGATGAAGTGAAAAGGTCAGAAATCTTCGGAACTGCATTCCTGAGACTAGGTCGCAGATATCAGCCCGGTTTTGTACTTACCGTTGAGCCAGGATGCTACTTTATTCCGGCATTGATTGAAAAATGGAAGTCAGAAAACAAATTCCAGGATTTCATCAATTACAGCAAACTAGATGCCTATATGAACTTCGGTGGAATAAGAATTGAAGATGATATTTTGGTTACAGAAAACGGCAATAAAGTGATGGGAAAACCAATTCCAAAAACCGTAGATGAAGTTGAGGGAATCATGTCCTGATATATCTGATAAACTTTATCCAAATTACTTTTTTTATTGAAAAATTTTGGGAACAGATTTTAACAAAAAAGAAACCCCGCAATAATAACGGGGTTCTTACCTTGGGGAGGCTGTTAATTCCACAAAAGAGGAATAACTATTTTCTTTACAGTGTCAGGATGTGATGATATTCTTTAATTAAAGTGTTCCTTGATTCTCAAATGAATCCTGGAGTTTTCATCGTCATTTAACTTTGTGTATTCAATGCCATTGCTATTACACCAATCCTTGAAATCTTCACTTTCGCCATTATTGTTTTTGAAGTCATTCATGAGATGATCCTCAAGGCATATAATATCTTTTCGGTTCTTTAGAAGCTTTAAAACTATTTCCCGGTAAGTCATAATTCACATTCACTTTTACATATTCACTTTTACTAATCAGTTTCTTTGCTGATTTGTAAAGCTCTTAGTTGTCTTTGAATCTCTTTATAACTCCTTATGAGTTTTGAGATAAGCTCACATTCTCTTGTATTGAGCAAATAAACAATTTCTCTGTTGTTTTCCAGTTCTTTAAGATATTCAAGTTCTTTATCTGATAGCATCATGGCATCTAAAGTTTGTTATAATGGTTTTATCATGTTATAGTGTAAAGGCAAAAATAACCAACTGCGTGCCTTAAGAGCATAAGGTTTTTACCTGTTTTTTACAGGTAAAAAGCATTGGTAATACACTGCATTTTTCTATTAAGGAAAAGCTATGCACTATAGTTTTAAGGGTGGTTGGGTATTAGGTGTTTTCAAATATCCTGTATGAGTTAAAAACAGAATCGCCTGATTTTGATTTATAATTCTAATCTTACAATATTAATGATTATCATCATCGGAGAAACTAACAGATTTACATTTTAGAATAGACAAAAAATGCATTGCCAAAATCAATGACAATGCATACAAAATATGATACAGAAACAATCTTTTTACTCTTTGATTCGCTTCTTTATTTCTATAGTTTCTTGTTCAAATCCAGGCTTCTCTAAGAGAGCAAACATATTTTTCTTATAGGCTTCTACACCAGGTTGATCAAAAGGATTGATACCAAGAATATAACCGCTTAATGCACAACCCATTTCAAAGAAATAAACCAACTCACCCAGAGTATATTCGTTGATTTCGGGAAGAATAATTTCGATGTTGGGAACTTCTCCATCAACGTGCGCCAGAATAGTGCCGGTTTCGGCCATTTTATTTACATAACTCAGTCGTTTGCCTGCCAGAAAATTCAACCCATCAAGATTATCTTTGTCAGGTGGAATCTCAAGGGTTCTTTTAGGTTTTTCTACCCTTACAACGGTTTCAAAAAGATTTCGCAAACCATCCTGAATGTATTGTCCCATTGAATGCAGGTCGGTAGTGAAATTTACTCCCGCAGGAAAAATTCCTTTCTGGTCTTTTCCTTCGCTTTCGCCATACAATTGTTTCCACCATTCGGTAAAATACATCATGTTGGGTGTATAGTTGGCCATTACCTCGGTGGTTTTTCCTTTACGGTAAAGAATATTTCTGGCTATGGCATAAAGAAGTGCAGGATTTTTGAAAATATCTTTTTCACTTTTAAGGAACTCCTGCATGTTATGCGCACCCTTTATAAACTCACGGATGCTGTATCCTGCCAAAGCAATGGGTAACAATCCCACCGGTGTGAGTACTGAGTATCGACCACCTATATCGTCAGGAATAACATAAGTTTTATAGGATTTTTTTTCAGCCAGAGTTTTCAGGGCACCTTTTGATGCATCAGTAATGGCATAAATTCTGCGGGATGCCTTTTCTTCGCCGTACTTTTCTTCAAGATGTTTTCTTAACAGACGAAATGCGATAGCCGGTTCAGTGGTTGTTCCCGATTTGGAAATTACAATGATTGAATAATCCTTATCGCTAAGAAAATCCAGTAATTCAGCAGTATAATCTTCACCAATATTCTGACCGGCATAAACAACCAAAGGGTTATTTTTTCCGGTAAACTGCATTTGGTAAAAGTTGTTGCTTAGCGCATCGATAATTGCTCTGGCACCCAGATAGGAACCACCAATACCTATTACAACTACAACCTGCGAATCGGTTTTTATGCGTACTGCATCTTTTTCGATAGACTTTATCAAAGAATCATCGATTTGCCCCGGCAAATCTACCCATCCCAGGAAATCATTTCCTGCACCGGTTTTTTCGTATACCTTTTGTCTTTGTAAGTCTGATTCCGACTCAAAAAGTTTAATTTCGTTGTCAGTGACAAAGCTACGTGCATTGTCAATCTTTACTTTAAGCTGGATCATAATGAGTGTGATTAGTCAAGTTTACGGGCAATTTCAACAGTTTCGAATGCCTCAATGATATCACCAACTTTTATGTCGTTGAACTTATCAACATTTAACCCGCATTCATAACCCGATGATACTTCCTTAACATCGTCTTTGAATCTTTTAAGCGACCCCAGGTAACCGGTATATACCACAATACCATCGCGAATAACACGAATGTTGGAATTTCGGTGAATTTTCCCGTCAAGAACCATACAACCTGCTACAGTGCCTACTTTGGTTATTTTAAAAACTTCTCTCACCTCAAGGTTGGCAGTAACATTTTCTTCAATTTCGGGTGAAAGCATTCCTTCAATAGCTGATTTAATCTCATTGATGGCATTATAGATAATAGAATAAATTCTGATATCTATTTCTTCAGTCTCTGCAAGTTTACGTGCAGCCAATGAAGGACGTACCTGGAAACCAACAATTACTGCGTTAGATGCCGATGCAAGGAGAACATCACCTTCGGTGATGGAACCAACCGCTTTGTGGATAATATTAACCTGAACTTCTTCCGTTGAAAGTTTAAGCAGTGAGTCGGCAAGTGCTTCTACAGAACCATCCACATCACCTTTAATAATGATGTTCAATTCTTTGAAATCGCCAATGGCAATACGGCGGCCAATCTCATCGAGAGTAATGTGTTTTTGTGTTCTTAGTCCCTGCTCCCTTATGAGTTGCTGACGTTTTGATGTTATTGATTTTGCTTCGCTTTCATCCTTAACAACATTAAAGTTGTCACCAGCCTGAGGTGCTCCATCAAGACCCAGCATAAGCACCGGGGTTGAAGGACCGGCTTCGGTAATGCGTATGTTCCTTTCATTAAACATGGCTTTTACTCTACCATGCATGTTACCGGCCACAACAATATCTCCTATTCTTAGTGTTCCGTTTTGCACCAATATGGTTGCAAGGTAGCCGCGACCTTTGTCAAGTGAAGATTCAATTACCGTACCTGAAGCCATTTTATCAGGATTGGCTTTCAGATCGAGAAGTTCGCTTTCAAGAAGAACTTTCTCAAGAAGCTTTTCAATATTCAAGGCTTTCTTTGCAGATATTTCCTGACTTTGATACTTGCCACCCCAGTCTTCAACAAGTATATTAATCTTGGCAAGCTCTTCCTTTACCCTCTCCACATTGGCATTTTCTTTATCAATCTTGTTGATGGCAATTACAATGGGTACATTTGCTGCCTGAGCATGATTGATGGCCTCAATAGTTTGCGGCATCACATTATCATCAGCAGCAACCACAATAATAGCAACATCTGTAACCTTAGCACCACGGGCACGCATGGCGGTAAATGCTTCGTGTCCCGGTGTATCAAGAAAGGTAATCATTTTACCGTCGTCCATCTGGACAGCATAGGCACCAATGTGCTGTGTTATACCACCGGCTTCCCCGGCAATAACGTTTGAATGTCTAATCTGGTCCAGAAGAGATGTTTTACCATGGTCAACATGGCCCATTACAGTGACAATTGGAGCTCTTTCTTTCAGATCAGCGGGATCATCTTCTTCCACATTAATGGTTTCCTGTTCATCAACACTAACAAAGTGCACATCGAAGCCAAATTCATCGGCAACGATGGTGATGGTTTCAGCATCAAGCCTTTGGTTGATGGAAACAAAAAGTCCCAGGCTCATACAGGTTGCTATGACTTCAGTAACAGGCACATTCATGAGACTAGCCAGCTCATTGGCCGAGACGAATTCGGTAACATCCAGTGTCTTCTGGTCGGTTTCCGCCATTTCCATTTCTTTAATTCGCTGCTTTTGCTGCAGGTCTCTTTTCAAACGACGGTGCTTGGCAGCCTTGGATTTTCCTGTTCCACTTAGGGTGGCCAGTGTTTCTCTTATCTGGCGGGAGATTTCTTCTTCGCTGACCTCGGGCTTAATGATTCTGGGAGCTCTTTTACCTTTACCGCCGGCGGCTTTGGCAGGTCGTTTTTCGGTTTGTTTTTGGTCGTCACCGGTTTTTTTACGACTATCCTGATCAGCTTGTGCTGCCTGCCCTTCTTGTCCTTTCTCCTTGCGTATCCTTTTTCGCTTCCTCTTTTTAGGTTTTTCAGGATCGGATGAAGACGCAACCGGTTGTTTTTTTACATTTTCCTTTGCTGCGGGCAAATCAATTTTACCCAGGATAGTAACACCTTCCAGCTTTTTATACTCAGTTTTATGACGTTTTTCTTCTTCACCTAATTCTTCTGCGGGGGCGTCTGTTTCAGGAGCTTTTGCAGTTTCAGCAGCAGGCTTCTCCTTTTCCGGTTTTTCTTCAACCGATTTTTCTACTGTGGGCTTTTCAACCGGTTTTTCTTTCTCAACCGGTTTTTCAATTTCTTCTTTTTTAGCCTTTTTCTTAGGTTCATCCAGTTCCATCTTACCCACAACCTTTGGTGCTGGTTTTTTGGGAGCGTCTTCCTTTTCTTTGGCTGTTTCAGCCTGCTTTTCTTCGGTTACCTTTTTTTCTGTAAGGGATTTTTCTTCCTTAGCTGCTTCCTTTTCTAAAGGCTTTTCTTTCTCTGGTTCTTTTTTCTCTGATGGTTTTCCACTCAGTTTGTCAGAATCAAGTTTCCCGATAACCTTAGGCCCTGTAAGCCTGGCTTTCTCTTTAGCTTCAGACTCTGCAGCCTCTTTTTCACCCATAAAGGATTTGATGTCCTTTATAAAAAGTTCTCTTTCTTCTGCATCTTCTTCTTTAGCTTCTTCATCAGCTTTGGCCGCTTCCTTTTTTTCATCCTCTGCCAGTGTGATGCTTTCACGTTTAGAAAAACTTAAACTGGATTTGCGAACCTCATCTTTCAGACTTTTTTCCTTCTGAAACTCTTTAGCAAGTATATCATAGGCTTCGGGCGATATTTTGGTATTCGGATTTGGATCCACAGAAATCCCTTTCTTACCAAGAAATTCAACTATGGTAGAAATACCAATATTAAATTCCCTGGCAAGTTTACTTAATCTTAATACTTTGATGCCCTCGGTCATACCTGATTCTTCGTTTACAAAAAATTTTTGAAGCCTTTGAAAAATGTTTGCAAAGTTATATAATTTATTCAAATTCTGCTTTTAATATACTTAATACATCCTTGATGGTTTCTTCTTCCAAATCAACTCTTTTCACCAGATCATCAAGGCTTAAATTCAGAATACTTTTGGCTGTATCAAGACCAACAGCTTTAAATTCATCGATGATCCATTGTTCTATTTCATCGGCAAATTCCTGGATGTCTACATCCTCGGTATCCTGGTCAGTATCCCGGTAAACATCAATTTCATAGCCAGTGAGTGTTCCTGCAAGTTTAATATTAAAACCTCCTTTGCCAATGGCCAAGGAAACCTGATCGGGCTTAAGAAATACTTCTGCCCTTTTGGTTTCTTCATCAATATTAATGCTGGAAATCTTTGCGGGACTTAATGCGCGTGAAATGTAAAGACTGGGATTGTTTGTAAAGTTGATAACATCAATGTTTTCATTGCGCAATTCGCGAACAATTCCATGTATACGTGAACCCTTCATTCCTACACATGCACCAACCGGATCGATACGGTCATCATAGGATTCAACAGCTACTTTGGCTCTTTCGCCTGGTGCTCTTACGATTTTTTTGATGGTAATAAGTCCGTCATGTACTTCCGGAACTTCCTGCTCAAATAATCTTTCAAGGAAAACATTGGAAGTGCGTGAAAGAATAATCAGGGGATTATTATTTTTTATTTCAACACGTGCCACTGCAGCTCTTACAGAATCTCCCTTACGGAAGAAGTCAGAGGGTATCTGTTCTGTTTTGGGCAGAATCAGTTCAATGCCTTCATCGTCGAGAGCAAGCAATTCCTTTTTCCATACCTGGTAAACTTCTGCGGTAATGAGTTCGCCCACACGCTCCTGGTACTTCTGATATATACTGTCCTTTTCCAGTTCCAGAATTTTGGAAGCCAGATTTTGGCGGATGGCAAGGATTTCGCGGCGCCCAAAATCAGACATACGCACTGGTTCAGATACTTCTTCGCCTATCTCAAAGTCAGGCTCTATCCTGATAGCGGCCGAATATTCAATTTCTTCGTTGGGGTCTTCAACAGCACCATCTTCAACAATAACACGGTTGCGCCAAACTTCAAGGTCGCCCTTATCGATGTTTACAATGATGTCAAAATTATCAGCCGACCCATACTTTTTCTGCAGCATATTGCGAAACACGTCTTCCAGGATCAGCATCATGGTAGAGCGGTCAATGTTTTTAAACTCCTTAAATTCGGAGAACGACTCAACCAAATTTATATTATCCATTTTCTGTTGATTTTAAATAAGTTATGTATTTTCTTTCTGCTTATAAATTTATTTGTCAGAGCTTTTAAAAGACACCTGCACTTTTACATCCTTAACATCATTATAGGTAAGTTTCTTAACAGGATCTTCTGCTTCTTCCTTTTTCTTTTTCTTCTTTTTTGAAACTTCCTTTTCAATGGTAATTCCGCTATCACTGGCTTCAATTAGCTTAGCCTTTACTTTTTTACCTTCAGCATCTGTGTAAACGATTTCTCTTCCCACATTTTTCACAAACTGCCTTGGCATTGTTAGTGGGGTATCTACTCCCACTGATGAAACTTCCAGCTCAAAATCTTCAACATCGCGGTCAAGCTGCGACTCAATATGGCGGCTCATATTCGCGCAAGAACTGATGGGGACACCCTTATCGCCATCCAGAAAAACCATGATCTTATTACGGCCCGATACTTTTATCTCAACCAAAAAGAGTTCTGAATCTTTCAGGTACTCTTCAACAAATGCTGTAACTCTGGCTTTATCGATCATAAATTTTTATCTGATACCTTTTAAAATTCTGTTGTAAAAAAACATCTCCATAACTTTACATCAATGAAACAGGGGACTTAAAAGGCCCCCTGTACGTTATTGCCATTGCAAAATTTCGGTGCAAAGTTAATCAAAATTTGATACAATACAAAAAATGTGTTGAATTTTAGGTGATTAAGAATGTTGATGAGTTTATGAGTTGAGAAGTTTAGTACTCAATTGCCATTAGACAAACCATCAACCTATCAGCTTATCAACCAACCTGCTAAATTCCCTGCATATACAAATCATAAAAATGATCAAAAATATCGCCTGCTTTTTCGGCCAGTTCTTCCTGGTTGTTCAGGGTGGTAAGATGACTTATACGCTGCATGATTGCCAGTGATTCCTGCTTATTACCCTCCACCAGGTTGGCACGGCGGCCCCTAAATGAAAAATAATAATTCAGGTTCTGCTCCTCCAGTTCAACCATTCTTTCAAAAATGGCATTACCCTTATCAAACGCTCCGGAATTATAATAGCTTTCGGCAATAAGCATTGAGAAGTAATTGTAAGGCACATTATGCTCCGGCATCACTTCCATGGCTTTATCAAGTACTTCAACGGCTTTATCTATCTGACCTTCGTTTATGAGGGCATTTGCAAGCCGCTGCATAATATTACGGAAGTTGACCGTTAGCCTTATGTTATCTTCATTGAGGTAAACTGAAGGATCATACATATTGCCCCACTGGAACTTGTTCATGATGTTATCATACAGGATCCTGGTATTAATACGGCCTGTTTGTCCGTCTCTGCTCCTGCTTCTAATGGGCACAAGGCGGTATGCCATACCTTCAAGTTGAAAGTATTCTTCCAGTCCGATGTAAGCATCGGCACCTGTAGTTATAGCATAATAAACCGGGCGCTCCCAGTTGTTGGTAGCCAGAAAATCAAGCATCATCAGGTTATTTTTCTGCACAGCCGATTCCGGATACTCCCATTCAATAGCATCTACAATAAGGTGTGCATCCTCAGGAGCCACTGTGCCATTGGCCACTACTTTCGCTGAATCAACCGGTAATCTGAACTTTCGTGTAGGGAAGAAATTTTCGCGGATTTGGCCAAATTGTCTTTTATTGGCATCGTTGGTAACAAAATTAATCAGGCTTCTTACACTAACAAATTGCCCCTCCAACCGCGGATCTTCCAAAACATACAGGACATCGCGCGTTCCATCGCGATACTGGTGGGGTTGCAGTGAGAATGGAACAGGATCAGCATCATAGGTCTTACGACGCATCATACCATCGATATACCAGTCGGTATTGAGCAGGCTAAGATTCACTACCTTGATGTCAGTACGTATACCTTCCACTTCCTGAGCATACCATAGCGGGAAAGTATCATTATCTCCCATGGTAAAGATAATGGCATTAGGGGCGCATGATTCAAGATAGTTAATGGCTACATCGCGTGTAGTATAACGACCCGAGCGATCGTGGTTATTCCAGTTTTCTTTGGCCATAATGGTGGGCACAAGCAAAATACACAGCAATGTTGCCACCACAGCCGAAGCCTTACCACTTAGCTTTCGCTGAAGAGCATCAACGACAGCCAGTACACCTAATCCCACCCATATAGAGAAGGCATAAAACGACCCGATATAGGAATAGTCACGTTCCCTGGGTTGAAACGGTGTTTGATTTAGATAGATAATGATTGCTATACCCGTCATAAAGAACAACAATCCTACCACCAGCGCATCGTTGGGTTTTCGTGATGCCTGAAATACCAGGCCTATGATTCCCAGAATAAACGGCAAGAGATAATATTTACTATGCCCGGGATTTCCGGTTATACTTTCAGGCAAATTATCCTGGGGACCCAGAAAAACTGAATCCAGAGGTTTTATTCCGCTCATCCAGTTGCCTCGTGTAGGCTCACCATGCCCCTGAATATCATTCTGCCGTCCGGCAAAATTCCACATCAGGTAGCGCATATACATATGACCTAACTGGTAGGAAAAGAAAAACCTCAGATTTTCGGCAAATGTAGGTTTATTGATCACCTGCATGGAACCATCTCGCTGTTGAACGCGAACCGGCCGCCCCTGGACTCTTCCCCAATTTTCATATGCCCGGGGGTGCTGACCACGGTTACTGTACATGCGAGGAAAGATTGTTGTAAATTCGGATTTGTAAACCGGTACAGTTCCTAAATTATGGTTGGTTATTACATATCTTCCCTGCACGGTATCTCTTCTCCACACAGGCCTTCCATCCTCAATTCTTTCTATGGGTGCATTGTAATAAGGCCCATAGAGCAAAGGCCATGCACCATACTGCTCGCGTCCCAGATATGCCTTAAGGGCAAGTGCATCCTTAGGTGCATTCTCATTGATGGGAACATGGGCATTGGAACGTATAACCAGCATCATAAATGACGTATACCCGATGAGAATAAAAGTGAAAGAAAGTATGATGGTATTGAAAAGCACCCTTTTCTTTTTATGTGTATAATATAACCCATAGGAGATAAGGGCTATGATAACAAGGAAATAAAAAATAGTACCTGTATGAAAAGGTAGTCCCAATGAATTTACAAAGAATCTTTCGAACCACCAGTCAAGGGTCAAAACACCCGGTATAAAAACATTTTGAATGAATCCGAGCAATGTAACCGCAACAATACCTGTGATAATAATGCCTTTGCGGGTAGTTTCGAATTTCTTGAAATAATATACAAAAACAATAGCCGGTATAGCAAGCAGGTTAAGCATGTGTACACCTATAGACAACCCAATGATAAATGCTATCAAAACAAGCCATTTTAGTGAATCAGGCTCATGCTCAGTGGCTTCCCATTTAAGAATTGACCAAAATACAAATGCTGTAAGAAACAATGATGTTATATAAACTTCGGCTTCCACAGCAGTAAACCAGAAAGAATCACTAAAAGTAAGGGTAAGACCACCCACAATGCCTGCACCCCATACTGCCCATGTTTTGGAGCTGTTGATATCGGGAGTTGATTTAAGAATACGATGGCCCAACATGCTTACAGTCCAGAACAAGTACATTACAGTAAGACCGCCTGCAACGGCCGACATGGCATTAATCCAGTATGCAACACGGGTTACATCGCCTAATGCAAGCAGAGAAAACATCCGCGCCATCATCTGGTAAAGTGGTGCCCCCGGGGGGTGTGCTACCTGTAACTTAAATGATGTGGCCAGTCGCTCGCCTGCATCCCAAAAACTGGCAGTAGGCTCCAGGGTCATCATAAATACTGCGGTAGCGGTAAGAAACATCATCCACCCCAGAATGTTGTTGATTGGTTTATAGGATTTAAGGTTCATGGAGAATACAATTGGTAATAAAAGAAACTTTCTTTATTGCGTATGGTAGTTTTTCGCATGCGAAGATAAAAAGAAAATCAGCATATAAACATGGTTTTTTACTTGTAAAAATCTAGCTTAGGATTGTAATTAAGTTTTAGATTAAATGGTGAGCTTTATTAAAATCCTGAAAGGATAAGTAATTCGGGATTAGAATCAAGAAAGAAATCGGCTTGTTAGTAACGCTTTTCCTTTGTGTTAAACAAACTTAAAAGAAGTTGGCAAATATTTTTGCAATTTTTTTTGCCTGAATTTTTTTTTTATCTACTTTTGCAATCCGTTACGGAAAACATTGACCGATGGTGTAACGGTAGCACTGCAGATTTTGGTTCTGCCTGTCCAGGTTCGAATCCTGGTCGGTCAACGTAGGAAAGAAGCCCCCGGAAGTTTTCGGGGGTTTTTTTATTTTCGGGAGATAGATAAATATGGATTAGGAATAGGGTGATTTTTTAATAACTTCAAGTGCTCCCGTTAATCAATTATTTGATACTTACTGCACCGCCCACTGGAGCAAATTATTTTTTCAAATCACAATAAGATGACCATTCTATTTCAGTTGTTGACCATTCTATTTATTTTTTAATTCATTATTTTAATTTAAACTTTCATTTAAATTAAACATATATTTGAACTTAAGCATCTTCCTATTGTTATATATAATTAAGTAATAACCAAATCCCACACGTTATGAAAATCAAAAATGTAATCATGGGTTTGGCTGTATTGTTTATCCTTGCAGCCTGCCAGAAAGAAGAAATGCCGGAGGCTGACCTCCTGCAAATTGTATCTGACCCCAAAGAGCAAACTGACCAGTTAAAGGTCAATGCTAATCATTCTCTTTTAGCAACCTTTCCACAGGGTGTTCGCAACTTCAGAGCCAAGCTAACCGGAAACCAGGAAGTTCCTCCTGTAGAAACTAAGGCCCAGGGCCAGGCTATTTTTCAACTGAGCCGCGACGGACAAAAATTATCTTTCAGGATAATTGTATCACAACTTAACAATGTAACAATGGGCCACATTCATTTGGCTCCTGCCGGAGAGAATGGTCCGGTAGTGGCCTGGCTATACCCTGCAGGCCCACCGCCACAGTTAATTCCCGGGACCACAAATGGTGTTCTTGCCACAGGGATTATTACAGCAGATGATCTGGTTGGTCTTCTGGCGGGTGCCACAATGGCTGATCTGGTTGAATATCTTGAAAGTGGGGGTGCTTACGTAAACATCCACACCCAGCAATTCCCTGCTGGCGAAATCCGAGGACAGATTAATTAGATCTTTCCCGGACGAAATTTTACAGGAACATACCCTTTACCACAGGGTATGTTCCGCTTCTCTAATTTCCCTTTACGGCAGAAACTTAGATCAGTCTGGTATTAAATACATGTTGTAATGTAACTCATTAAAATCAATGAAAATAAATCAACATTGATCTGGAATTCTTATGTATCCATAATGATAATATCAAACTATTAAAGTTATTCAACTAACCCTACGCCGTAAAGCTAAACCCCAAATAATAGAAGAATACCTGTTTATACAGTTGCCGTTTTTACCCACCTAAGGCTATATCAATTATCTTAGGCTGTAAATCTCATATTAATTGGATGAGTAAGGGATTTAAAGTATTCCGTATAAAATGATGATTTTTTGCTTATCAAAAACTTATGTAAAACAAAACCATAACTAAAGGTGTTTTAAATAAAAATTACTATAATACATTTATCCGAAAAAAGAACTAAAATGAGTTGGTATGGTATTATTACAGTTCTGCACGTGTTGAGTGCCGCTATTGGTGTGGGAGCAGCTGCAACCAACGATTCGGTTTTTCTGGGTGCAATCCGTAACCGCAGGATCAGCAATGATCAATTTGTTTTGATCCGCAAAGCATCCAATGTACTCATCGGAGGATTGGTGATATTGATCCTTTCAGGCATTGCCCTGCTTCATATGAATGTGGATCTCTTGAGAATGCCTCACTTTCAGGCCAAAATGACTGTAGTATTCATCCTGCTTATCAATGGCATCGCATTTCATGCAAAGGTAATTCCAATGTTGAAGGAATACAGCAACATCACCATGCCAAAACAATTCATCACATCCCGACAATGGCTCCTGGCCATTACCGGCTCCACCTCAGCTGCAAGCTGGTTCTCTGCGATGATCATTGCAGTGGTGGGAGATATCGGAGCACCTTACTTTTTGTATATGGTAATTATTGCAGCATTGATTGTTGGAGGCTCAGTGGTGGCCTATTATCTGCTCACACAAATTATATTTGTGCAGGAAAGTGAAAGGCCCGAAAAGCTTAAAGAGCATAAAGAAGCGCTAAGAAAAAAATACACTATAATTTTACTGATCGCTTTGTTGGTTATACTGATAGTCTCACTGATTGCTGCAGTGGTAAGATAAACATAAAACACGGGGTCACATCCACAAAATCAAAAAAGTTTTTTTATTCCGGAAAGCAACCTTCTTCCGTTATTTATTTAAAAATATGCCATTCAACTCAATAAAAAATTGAACATACATAGCTATTGGTTTTGATGATTAAATTTACGTCATAAGTTAGAACGTATAGTCTTCTGATAAAAAACTTATACATTTGTACTGAATATCAGCAGGAACTCATTTAAAGAAAACAACCCTTCAGAGAAAGTTACCCTATCAAAGTCAATTAGTGGATTAACCGATTTAAAATAAAGTCATTCAAGAAAAACGTATCAATGAACAACTCCAGAGAAAATGCATGGAATTTTGCCAGCTTATTCCTATTCTTTGCATTGGTAGCCGTTACAGGCTATTTTATGAAAGCCGGCAATATTGATATCAGAAACATAAACACAACAGATTTAATAATTCTTACCCTTGCCATTTACAGGGTCACCCGTGTTGTGGTATTTGAAAAAATCTTCAAATACTTCAGAGATTTTGTAAAAGCCAATAACCGCGTTTACTTTATGCGTACACTCTGTTTTATCATAACCTGCCCCTGGTGCGCCGGAGTATGGATTGCACTTGTAATGGTGGTTTTCTATTACTTTGTTCCTTATGGTGTTTTGCTGGTATACCTGATGGCCCTGTCAGGAGTAGCATCCTATCTTGTAATGTTATCCAATTACCTGGGATTAAGTGTTTATGAGAGGGAGAAGAAGAGGGATAAAAAGCCCAAAGACTCCGGTACATATCATTAAATTAATTTTAAGATTGTAAAAATTATTCAATCCGGGTCAGGTTCATATTTTATTATACAACTCGCAATGTCATTTTAACAGGCATATTAGCAATCCGTGGTCATGTTTACTGAAGCTTATTTCTTCAAAACTCAGTTCATCAAATGGTAAAATATATCCATTTGGTATTTTTTGAATTAGAACGAGAAGTATAATTTTTAAACTCCTGAATTAATGTACATTACAATGCAATATATTTTCTAAAACTCTATAAATTATTAGCCTTTAAAATAAAAAGTACCTACACTTTTTGGCAGTATTTTACTATCGGATGGCCAAATCTTATCACTCCTGTTTCAAAATTCTGATTTAATTTGTATGCAAAAGAAATCCCATGATTACACTTGGTATTGACTTAGGCAGTTCATCCATAAAAGTCTCTCTTTTTGATGCAGAAAAAGGAGAGAGTATCGCAAGTTCTTCATACCCACCCCAGGAGATGAAAATACTTTCCCATCAGGATGACTGGGCAGAACAAAACCCCGAAGACTGGATGGAAAATCTTTTCCAGGCCATCGACCTTTTAAAGAAACAGAATTCCGGGGCACTCAAGCAAACACAGGCAATAGGAATATCCTACCAGATGCACGGATTGGTCTTGGCAGACCAAAATATGAAGCCCATCAGGAATGCGATTATCTGGTGTGACAGTCGGGCTGTGGACATCGGCAACAAAGCATTTAACGAACTTGGTAATGAATTTTGCCTTGACCACCTGCTTAATTCACCAGGTAATTTTACAGCATCCAAGCTGAAATGGGTAAAGGACAATGAACCCGTGGCTTATGAACGTGTGCATAAATTTATGCTCCCGGGCGATTATATTGCCTTTCGTCTTACTGACGAAATTGTTACAACCCAATCAGGACTTTCTGAAGGGATTTTCTGGGACTATAAAAACAACAGCCTTTCGGAAGATGTGATGCAGCATTTTGGTTTTACAAATGAAATTGTGCCCGATGTTGCTGAAACCTTTTCTATTCAAGGAAAACTTTCACCCGAAATGGCCACTCAACTGGGTATGACTCCTCACATCCCGGTAAGTTACAGAGCCGGTGATCAGCCCAATAACGCCCTTTCGCTTAACGTGCTTAATCCCGGTGAAGTAGCTGCTACCGCAGGAACATCTGGTGTTGTATATGGCGTTACAGATATACGAAAATTCGATCCCCTTTCAAGGGTCAATACATTTTTGCATGTAAACCATATTACCGAAAAACCCAGGCTGGGTATACTGCTTTGTTTGAATTCGGTAGGTATTCTCAATTCCTGGGTTAAGCAGCAGGTATTTGGAAGCGATATCAGCTACAATCAAATGAACCAGATGGCATCAGAAATTGCTGAAGGGTCTGAAGGTCTTATGATTCTTCCATTCGGTAATGGCGCGGAAAGGGTATTAGAAAATAAAAATCCGGGGGCATCCATTCATGGGCTCAACCTAACCCGCCACGAAAACAAACACTTTACCCGGGCGTTGCAGGAGAGTATTGCGTATTCCTTCAATTATGGTTTGGAAATCATGCAACCCCTGGGCATGAATCCTAAAGTTATCAGGGCGGGAAAGGCCAATATGTTTTTAAGTCCGCTGTTTGCACAAACCCTGGCAAACCTTTCAGATGCCAGCATTGAGTTGTTTAACACAAATGGATCAGAAGGTGCTGCTCGGGGTGCTGCTATTGGTGCCGGTTTTTTTACTTCTCCAGAAGATGCGTTTCAGAACTTAAAAGTTCAGGAAACAATCCATCCTGACCCCAACAGCAATATCCAAATGTACTATCAAAACTGGAGAAACTTGTTGGATAAAACCGTTATTTCATTATAAATCATAAAAGCAAAACTATGAGTAAAGAGTATTTCAAAGAGATAAAGAAAGTAGAATACGAAGGACCGGAAACATCAAATCCTTTGGCATTCCGGTTTTATCAACCCGAAAAACTTGTGGCAGGCAAACCCATGAAGGAGCATCTTCGTTTTGCCATGGCCTGGTGGCATACCTTATGCGCCGACGGTGGTGACCCATTCGGGCATGGCACCCTTGTTTATCCCTGGGATAACATTGAAGACCCCATTGAAAAAGGTAAAGCAAGAATGGATGCCGGCTTCGAATTCCTTGAAAAATGCGGTATTGATTACTACTGCTTTCATGACTATGATTTGGTGGAAGAAGCCCCTACCCTTGCCGAATCAGAAAAACGACTTCATAAAATGGTTGAATATGCCAAACAAAAGCAGGCCGAAACAGGCAAAAAACTGCTTTGGGGCACTGCCAATCTGTTTTCCCACCCGCGATATATGAATGGAGCCGCCACCAATCCAGACTTCCAGGTAGTAGCATGGGCAGCAACCCAGGTAAAAAACGCCATAGATGCAACTGTTGCTCTGGGTGGCCAGAACTACGTTTTCTGGGGTGGCAGAGAAGGTTATCTGTCACTGTTAAACACCAACATGAAAAAGGAGCTCGATCATATGGCACGCTTCCTTGAAATGGCGCGCGACTATGGCCGTCGCAACGGTTTCAACGGCACTTTTCTTATCGAGCCCAAACCTATGGAACCCACCAAGCACCAATACGATTATGATACTTCAACCGTAATAGGCTTCCTGAGGCACTATGGTCTGGACAAAGATTTCAAGCTCAACATTGAAGTTAACCATGCTACACTTGCAGGCCATACTTTTCAGCACGAACTACAATTGGCAGCCGATGCCGGTTTGCTGGGCTCAATCGATGCCAACAGAGGCGATTACCAGAATGGCTGGGATACCGACCAGTTTCCTATAAACTTGTATGAAATCACTGAAGCGATGCTGGTAATTCTCCAGGCAGGCGGTATTCAAACAGGAGGAATAAACTTTGATGCCAAAATCAGAAGAAATTCAACCGACGCTGAAGACCTTTTCATAGCACACATTGCAGGCATGGATGCCTTTGCAAGAGCCTTAATAGCTGCAGATAAAATATTAACCCGGTCAGATTACAGCAAATTAAGAGAACAACGATACAGTTCGTTCTCTTCAGGTAAAGGACTGGCATTTGAAAAAGGCGAACTTACACTTGAAGATTTAAGGGAATTTGCCATGCAATCAGATGAACCAAAAATGATTAGCGGCAAACAGGAACTGTTTGAGTTGATAATTAACAGCCATCTCTAAAGTAACATAAAATGACCCCAGCTAAAAACAAAGAAGTAAAGCCAAATCTATCCAATCCCTATCTGGCTGCGATAACATTTACAGCAACATTGGGCGGATTGTTGTTCGGCTATGACACGGCAGTAATCTCAGGGGCAGAAAGGTCTATCCAGACCTATCTTATTACCAGTCAAGGGTTGAGCACATGGATTCATGGTCTTACTATTTCCAGTGCATTGATTGGCTGTATCATAGGTGGTGCACTTAGCGGTCTGTTTTCAACAAAATTCGGACGAAAAAAATCACTGATTGTGGCAGCCTTCCTGTTTTTCCTTTCCGCCTGGGGTTCAGCTTACCCTGAATTTCCATTTTCAACTCCTGGTGAAGCAACCATGGCAGTACTTTATTCTTTCAATTTTTATCGCATTATCGGTGGGATTGGTGTTGGAATGGCTTCGGCCATTGTGCCCATGTATATAGGCGAAGTTGCCCCATCACACATCCGGGGCCGACTTGTATCGTTAAACCAGTTTGCCATTATCTTCGGTATGCTCGTTGTGTATTTTGTAAACTGGGGCATTGCAAACGGACAAACCCTTGAATGGATTAATACGATAGGCTGGCGTCGCATGTTCCTTTCCGAAGCCATACCGGCAGGACTTTTTGGTATTCTCCTGTTTTTTGTTCCTGAATCTCCCCGTTATCTCAGTTTAAAACAAAAAGACCAGGAAGCACTCAATATCCTTGCCCGCATCAATGGAATAGAACGGGCAAACGAAATACTTCAGGAGATTAAGGCAACCCTTGTGCGTCATTCATCAGGCAAATTGTTCTCATACGGGAAAATTGTGGTGATTATTGGTATTATGCTATCTGTTTTTCAGCAATTTGTGGGAATCAATGTAGCACTGTATTATGCTCCACGTATTTTTGAAAGCATGGGTGCTGCCAAGGATGCCTCTATGCTTCAGACCGTGGTAATGGGACTCGTAAACGTAATATTTACAGTGATTGCCATTCTTACTGTCGATAAATATGGAAGAAAAGTGTTGCTGCTCATAGGTTCTGTTGGTATGGCCTTTGGTATGTTTGCCATTGCTATGCTTTCATGGTTTGAAGTAATCGGTATGGCCACACTAGTATTTATTATCATCTATACTGCATCTTTTATGATGTCATGGGGGCCGGTGACATGGGTGTTAATCTCTGAAATCTTCCCAAATAAGATAAGGGGTAAAGCAGTTGCCGTGGCCGTAATGGCTCAGTGGGCAGCCAACTATCTTATTTCATCATCTTACCCTGCCATGATGGAATTGAGTGGTGCTTTTACATACGGATTTTACGGTACAATGAGTATTCTTTCCTTCTTGTTTGTCTGGAAAATGGTGCCCGAGACCAAAGGAAAAACTCTCGAAGAGATAGAAAGTATCTGGAGTAAATAATTCTCAGATTATCAAAGAATTGCGTTATGTGTTGTATTAAGGGGGTGGCCAGTGTGCTGCCCCCTTTTATTAGGCATTATTATTATTGATATTTTCAATATTTGGGGAAATTCATAAAATATAGTAATATTACGCTGTAATAATTACTGTAATGACTGAAAAAGCATTAGCAAACAATTACTTTCAGAATAAAAACTGCCCGGTAAATCTGACAAGAATAAATTATCGCCTGGAACAATCTCATGAATATGATCTTACCGAAAAAGAACACTATCATGACTTTGTGGAACTTGTTTTTATTCTAAACGGACAGGCAATACAGGTACTTGAAGGCAATGAATACAATGTAACTGCCGGAGATGTTTTCGTTTTTCAGGGTTACCAGCGTCATTTTTTTAAACATGCCGATACTGTTGAAATTGTGAATGTGATGTTTAATGCCATAAATGACCCCCATATCATTTCAGATTCTTTACAACGATTGAAAGGGTTCAAAGCTTTGTTTATTATGGAACCCAGATTCAGAAGCAGACACCGGTTTAAAAATATGCTTCATCTAACCCGTGACGAATTAGCAACAGTTGAAATGATATTGAATACTATGTTTGCCGAACAGGAACAAAAAAAGGAAGGTTATGAAACCATCCTTGTAAACCGGTTTGTGGAGCTCATTATCATGCTGTCAAGGTTTTATTCCGAAATAAAAACTACTAAGGCAAATGCCCTTTTCAGAATCTCAAAAGCAATTGATTATATAGAAAATCATTATGCTGAAAATATAAATATAGAATCACTTTCGGAGAAGGTCTTTATGTCGAACCGTAGTTTCATTCGTAATTTCCAGAAAGCTGTTGGATTGTCTCCCATAAACTATCTGAAACAGGTAAGATTACAAAATGCCGCCAAATTATTGAGAGAAAATGACCTTATGAT